>NZ_JBARTQ010000134.1:0-21353 GCF_049645325.1 Pseudomonas sp.
GGCTTGCTCGCGAAAGCGGTGTGTCAGCCAATAAACACTTAGCTGAAGGACCGCCTTCGCGAGCAAGCCCGCTCCCACATTGATTAGTGGTGTTGTTTAGATCGTGGGCTATTTCAGGGCAGCACGGAAAAAACGATCGCAGACAGCGCAATCAGCCCGATCACCACCACAAACACATTCGAAACCTGGCCCGAATACTTGCGCAGAGCGGGCACGCGGCGGATCGCGTACATCGGCATCAGGAACAGCAGGCACGCGATGATCGGCCCGCCCAGGGTTTCGATCATGCCCAGGATGCTTGGGTTGAAGGTGGCCACGGCCCAGCAGGTCAGGACCATGAACAACGCGGTGCTGCGTTCCAGCCATTTGGCCGACAGGCTGCGGTTGCGCCCGCGCAGGGATTTGACGATCAAGCCCTGAAAGCCTTCGCTGGCGCCGATGTAGTGGCCCAGGAAGGATTTGGTAATTGCCACCAGCGCAATCAACGGCGCGGCGTAGGCGATTACCGGGGTCTGGAAGTGGTTGGCCAGGTACGACAGGATCGAAATGTTCTGCGCCTTGGCTGCCGCCAGGTCCGCTGGCGACAGGGCCAGCACGCAGCTGAAGCAGAAGAACATCACCGTCAGCACCATCATGCCGTGGGCGGTGGCCAGGATGCCGCTGCTTTTACGCTCGGCCTGCGCGCCATACACGCGCTTCTGGTCGACGGCGAAGGCGGAGATGATCGGCGAGTGATTGAAGGAGAACACCATCACCGGGATCGCCAGCCACAGGGTCTTGAAGAACAGCGGCAAGGGCATGCCCTCGCTGGCGGAGGCGAAGAACGCGCCGTTCCAATTCGGGATCAGGCTGACGGCCAGCAACAGCAGGGCGGCGACGAACGGGTAAACCAGCACGCTCATGGCCTTGACGATCATGCTCTGGCCGCAACGCACAATGGCCATCAGGCCGAGGATCAGCACCAGCGACAGGATCGCGCGCGGCGGCGGGGCCATGTGCAGTTGGTGTTCCATGAAGCTGCTCAGGGTGTTGGTCAGCGCTACGCTGTACACCAGCAAAATCGGGAAGATCGCAAAGAAGTACAGCAGGGTGATCAGCTTGCCCGCGCCGACGCCGAAGTGCTCTTCGACCACGTCGGTGATGTCGCCGGACGTGCCCGACAACACAAAGCGCGTCAGCCCACGGTGAGCAAAGAACGTCATCGGGAATGCCAGCAATGCCAGCACGATCAGCGGCCAGAAGCCGCCGACGCCGGCGTTGATCGGCAGGAACAAGGTGCCTGCGCCGATGGCCGTGCCGTAAAGGCCGAGCATCCAGGTGGTGTCGTGTTTGGTCCAGCCTGTGGTCACGGTTGTTGCAACTGCAGGGTGTTCGCTAGCAGGATTTTCGGCAGCAGGTGTACGTACATCGGTCATCGGTATTGCCTCGTTATTATTTTTGCGCGGGCTCACGTAATGGGGCAGGAAGCAGTGCTCCGATCAGCACTCCACCCAGCTGACCGCCAGGCCGCCCCGTGAAGTTTCTTTGTATTTGTCATGCATGTCGGCACCGGTATCGCGCATGGTGCGGATCACCCGGTCGAGGGAAATGAAGTGTTTGCCGTCACCGCGCAGGGCCATCTGCGTGGCGTTGATCGCCTTCACTGCAGCGATGGCGTTGCGCTCGATGCACGGCACTTGCACCAGGCCCCCGACCGGGTCGCAGGTCAGGCCGAGGTTGTGTTCCAGGCCGATTTCGGCGGCGTTTTCCAGTTGCTCCGGGGTCGCGCCGAGGATGTCGGCGAGGCCGGCGGCGGCCATGGCGCAGGCTGAACCCACTTCGCCCTGGCAGCCAACTTCGGCGCCGGAGATCGAGGCGTTTTTCTTGCACAGGATGCCGACAGCGGCAGCAGCCAGGAAGAAATTGACCACATCGTCGTCAGACGCGTCGGTGTTGAACTTCATGTAGTAATGCAGCACCGCCGGGATGATCCCCGCCGCGCCATTGGTCGGCGCGGTGACCATGCGCCCGCCGGCGGCGTTTTCTTCGTTGACGGCGAGGGCGAACAGGTTGACCCATTCCATGGCCGACAAGGTTGAGGTGATCACGTTGGGTTTGCCGATTTCCAACAGGCTACGGTGCAATTTCGCTGCACGGCGAGGCACGTCCAGACCGCCTGGCAAGATGCCTTCATCGCGCAGGCCTTGCTCGACGCATTCGCGCATCACCGACCAGATATGCAACAGGCCGCTGCGGATCTGTTCATCGCTGCGCCACGCGCGCTCGTTGGCCATCATCAGCTCGGAAACTCGCAGGCCGTGTTTGTTGCACAAGGCCAGCAATTCCACAGCGCTGGAAAAGTCGTAGGGCAATTGCACGTCGCTGGTCGGCGCGATGCCCGACTCAGCCTCCGCGGCTTCGATGATGAAACCACCGCCTACCGAGTAGTACGTTTGCTCGCTGAGCAGGCCGTTTTCTCCATAGGCGTGCAGGGACATGGCGTTGGGGTGGTAGGGCAGGCTTTCGTCCAGCAGCAGGAGGTCGGTGTGCCAGTTGAAGGCAATCTCCTGGCTGCCTGTGAGCAACAGGCGACCGGATTCGCGCAGTTGCTGAATGCGTGGGTTGATCGAGGTCGGGTCAACCTGATCCGGCCATTCGCCCATCAATCCCATGACGCAGGCGCGGTCGGTGGCATGCCCTACGCCGGTGGCGGACAGCGAGCCGTACAGTCGCACTTCGACGCGGCGGGTAGCGCTGAGCAAGTGTTGATCGGTCAGGGCCTGGGCAAACGTCGCCGCCGCCCGCATCGGGCCGACGGTATGGGAGCTGGACGGGCCGATGCCCACTTTGAATAGATCGAAAACACTGATAGCCATGCTAAAGCCTTACAAGCAATGGAGGAGAAATCGCTGCCATGTTTTGTAGGACGAGCGGAATTGGCGCGATACTGAGCCTCTGGATCGGCACTGACCAACGAATTATCCTAAGACACCCTTTAGCAGGACTAAACCCTATGAGCCGCCATCTGCATGGCCAGACGTATGTCTGGTTGCACGTTTTTTCCTGCGCGGCGCGGCATTTGTCGTTTACCCGCTGCGCCGAAGAACTGCACATCACACCGGGGGCGGTGAGCCAGCAAATCCGCCAGTTGGAAGAGCGTTTGGGCTTTCGGCTATTTCACCGGCGCGCGCGGGGCGTGGAGTTGAGTGCCGAGGGGCAACGGCTGGCGACAACGGTGGCAGAGGCTTACGGCAGCATTGATGCTGAGCTGCAGCGCTTGGACGCTGGCATGATCAGTGGCACCCTGCGCCTGCGCTCGATCCCGTCATTCCTGGGGAAATGGCTGACCCCGCGCTTGCCGCGTTTGCAGCAACGTTTTCCGGATATCCAGCTGCGCATGGTCGCCGAAGACAGCAGCATCGCGCTGCACGAAGGCGACTTCGACCTGGCCATCGACTTGAACGACGGCAGCTACCCTGGCCTGTTATCCACCGCCTTGCTCGACGAGCAGATTTTCCCGGTGTGTGCGCCGAGCCTGCTGCGCGGCCGTCCACCGTTGCACGGCCCGGCCGACCTGGTGCATTTCCCGCTGTTGCACGACATCACCGCCTGGCGTGGGAGTTATGAGTACGCCGAGTGGGAGTTTTACCTGAATGCCATCGGCTACCACGACGCCGACGTACGGCGCGGGCACACCTTCAACCGCAATCATCTGACCATCGAAGCCGCCATCGCCGGCATGGGCGTGGCCATTGCGCGGCGCACCTTGCTCAACGATGAGCTGGAGCGTGGCACCTTGATCGTGCCGTTTGGCCTCGCCGTGCCCAACCATAAACGTTACGTGCTGCTGTATGCGCCGGGTGCGTTGAACCACCCGGGCGTGCGCGCGGTGCATGACTGGCTGGTAGAAGAGGCGGGGATTTTTCGCGGATTGCACCCGTTGGGAGAGGGGCAATTATGAGGTTCGCTGGACGTAAGAAGATGTAACTAACTCCCCACCCTAACAGCGTTTTTGCCCGTCGTCAGACTTAATTTGTAATGTGTGATTTATCTTTGCAAAGGGGTTGAATTGTTCTTCTGACTGCTCAATTGTGTAATCAAGAGGTCATGGTTTCACCACCCTGGTGTCGCAGTTGTGACCTCTCGCGAGCTAGCTGAAATAAGGGAAGAACTATGCAAATCCAAGTCAATAGCGATAACCATATTGAAAGCAGCATCCGACTGGAGGAGTGGGTACGTACGACCATTGAGAGCACGCTCGAACGTTACGAAGAAGACCTGACCCGCGTTGAGGTCTACCTGAAGGATGAGAATGGCGACAAGCCCGGTCCTCACGATTTAAGTTGCCGCCTGGAAGCTAGGCCAAAGGGCCATCAACCGGTTTCCGTATTGCACAAGGCCGATACCCTGGAACAGGCGATCGACGGTGCCGCCACCAAGCTGGATCATGCGTTGGAACATTTGTTCGGCAAACTGCAAGGCAAGCCACGCGCTGCCGGGAAAAACCAGCCGAACAACAAAGTGAACGATGACGCGCTTGAAGAGGAATTCCTGGAAAACGAAAACGCAGCGATTAACGGCTGACCACTTTTTCACTCCCCACTAAAAACGGGCCTGCACATGCAGGCCCGTTTTCGTTTACCGGCGCTGCCGGAAAAAATACCCGCTCAACAGTGCCAGCCCGCATGCGCCAACGCCCGCAAACAGCATGGCCCAACCGGCGCCGTGGCGCAGTGCTGCCTGGGCATCGACGGGCGCCAACACCAGCGCATCCAGCTTGCCAGCCGCGATATTCTGGCTGATGGCCGGCCAATCCACGGCCGTGGTGGCGGGCAGCAGGCTGGCGAGGTGATGGCTGATCCCCAGCAGCAGCACCAGGCCCATCAGCGCAATGTTCAGCGCCAACGTGATCAGCCGCGCACTCAGGTCGATACCCGAAGCCATGCCCGCGCGGTCCGCCGAGACGGAGCCTGTGGTGGTGTTGGTGGTCGGTGAGTTGGTCAGCGCCAGGCCCACGCCCGCGATCACGCAACTGAACAGCACCCGCACGATGCTCGGATGCTCGGCGCCATTGGCCGCCGCCATGGCTATAAACCCTGCGCCCATCAAACCCAGGCCCGCGGGAATGATGCGCTCGGCGCCATAGCGCAAGGCCAGGCGTTCGGCCAGCGGTGGTACCAGCAAGGTCGGCAAGGTGTAGGCGAGCAGGGCGCCGCCGGTGGTCAGGGTGTCGTAGCCCAACCCCGCCTGGAAATAGAGCGGCAGGTAGATCATGAACGGCCAGAAGCTGAAGTTCATGCCGATCGACCCCATCAACGCGCCGTTGAAGCGCTGGATGCGAAACACCGAGAAATCAAACATCGGGTGCGGGCTGCGTCGCTCAATCAGGATGAACAGCAACAACGCCGCCATCGATAAACCCGCCCAACCGAGCATGGCGGGTGTGCCAAAACCGTTTTCGGTGCCTTGGGTGATGAAGTACACCAGCGCGAACACCGACAACGTCAGCGTGAGCATGCCGGCGATGTCGAGGCGATGACCGGCCGGGTCGCGCGACTCCTGCACGCTGATGCGCAACAGCACCAAGGTCAGCAGGGTCAGCGGCGCATGCACCAGAAATACCCACCGCCAGTCCGCCACCGCCAGGATCAACGCCCCCACCATCGGCCCGAAACCCAGGCCCACGCCCGCGATCACGCCCCAGACAGCGAATGCTCGCGCCCGCGCCGCCGGTTCGCGGAACTGGTGCGAAAGAATCGCGAACTGGCAGATCATCATCGCCCCGGCGCCCACGCCCTGCACGAACCGTGCGGCGATCAGCGTGGAGGCGTCGTTGGCCAAGCCACAGGCCAGCGAGGCCAGCCCGAACAGCCACAAACACAGCACCAGCATGCGTCGGCGCCCGAAGCGATCGGCCAATGTGCCGGCCGCCATCAACACGCTGGTGCAGGCCAGGGTGTAGGCATTCATGATCCATTGGGCATCCTCAAAACCGGTGCCCAGTTGTTGTTCGAGGGTCGGCAGGATGACCGGCACGCTGGAGATCTCCAGGCCGAACATCAGTGCAACAAGGCACACGGCGGTGAGGGCGAGACCGTCTCTGGCGGTGCGCGGGGGGCTGACGGCCAATAACGTGGCGGCGGGTGGCATGGGACTCTCCTGGCTATGGGTATCGGATTATTCTCAGGGGAATCTGATTCTTTATTTGTGATAAGTTTTCCAGCAATACGGGAACCAAGAGCGACAATTAACCCATGGCTATTCCACGTTTTGACGGCGTAGAACTCTTTCTGCAAATCGTCGAAAGCGGCAACCTGACCGAGGCCGCCGAACGCCTGAACCTCACACGCTCTGCGGTGGGCAAGGGCTTGGCGCGGCTGGAAGCGCGCTTGGGCACCTGCCTGTTGCAGCGCTCCACTCGCCGCCAGCGCCTGACCGAGGATGGGCAGGCCTATTACGAGCATTGTTTGCGTGCGCTGGCGGAACTTGAAGCGGCCGAATCGGTGCTGGAAAGTGGCCGGCATGCGCCACGCGGCCGCTTGAGGGCCAGCGTGCCATTGGCGTTCGGCCACCACTATGCGGCACCGGCGTTATGGCGCTTGATGGACCAGTTTGCACAGTTGGAGGTCGAGATTTCGTTTTCCGACCGGGTGATCGACGTGGCTCAGGAAGGCTTCGACCTGGCCGTGCGCATCGGCGAGCTGCCCGACACTGACCGTTTGAGCGCGCGCCGTTTGGGCGAGCAAGGTATCGGCCTGGCGGCTTCGCCTGCGTATTTGCAGCGCTTCGGTGCAATTGAGTGCGTCGACGACTTGGTCGGGCACCGTGGCATCGCTTATCGCTGCAGTGCGCCGCGTCAGGAATGGGAACTCAATGATGCTCAAGGCCAGCCGCACCGAGTGCGCGTGGCCTCGCCGTTGATGATGGACGACCTGCAGGCCGTGGCCGATGCCGCGATTGCGGGTGTCGGCCTGGCCTGGCTGCCAAGTTGGCTGATCGCGCATTACGTGCTGCGCGGGCAACTGGAAGCGGTACTGCCGAGCTACCGCGACCAGCCTTCACCGATCCATGTGATCTGGCCGACGGCCACGCATATGCCAGCCAAGGTGCGCTGCGCCATTGATGCGTTGGTGGCAGGCACGCCCAGTTGCCTGGCGGGCAGTTAGAACGCGATGGACGTCTGCACATAGACCGTGCGCGGTTCGCCGACGTATTTGCCTTTGTTGTTATCGTCGAACGAGCGCGTGTAGTACTGCTTGTTGAGGATGTTTTTCACACCGACCGCCACGTTCAAATCCGACAGCTGCGGGCCGAAGTCATACGCCGCGCGGCTGCTGAACAGCATGTAGCCGGGGATACGTCCGGTGCTGCCGTCGGCGCTTTCCGCCTGGGTGTTGGCGTTGTCGGCGAACTGGCTGCTCTGGTAGCTGCTGTCCAGGTTGAGCTTCCAGCGGCCTTCGGTGTAACCCACGCCGAGGGTGCCTTTGTGCTTGGACGAGAAGGGCACGCGGTTGCCTTTGTTCGGGCCGTCTTCGCGGATGGTCGCATCGACGTAGGCATAGGTGGCGTACAGATCAAAACCGGCCAGCGCCGGGCTCAAACCGTCGAGGGCGTAGTTGATGCTCGACTCGATACCCTGGTGGCGCGTTTCACCCCGGGCGATCACCGAATCGTTGGTCTGGTTGCTGTCGTACTGGTTGTCGAAGTTGATCAGGAACGCACCGATTTCCGCGCGCAAGGTGCCGTTGTCATAACGCGTTCCGAGCTCCCAGGTGCGGGCCTTTTCCGGTTTTACTTCACCACTGGTCACGCGGTTCGGCATCTGGCTGTACTGCACGCTGCCGAACGAGCCTTCGGTGTTGGCGTAGAGGTTCCAGTCGTCGGTGAGGTGGTAAAGCACGTTCAAGGCCGGCAGCGCGGTGTTGTAGTCGCCCTTGTACTTGACGTTGGTCAGGTTGTTGGTCTGCTGGGATTCGATCATCTCGTAGCGAATGCCCGGGGTGATGGTCCACTTGCCAATATCAATGCGGTCATCGACGAAAAACGCATTGGCTTCGGTGGCGCCCCGCGTGTCGCGGTCGTTGCGGCTGTTGGTGTCGGGCAGTTGCTGGTTGGCGCTGATCGGCGTGCGGTAGCGCAGCTCGTGGCCGGCTTCGTTGATGTAGCGGTAGCCGACACCCACTTCATGGCTGCTCGGGCCGAGGTCGAAGCCTTGGGCAAAGCGGGTTTCCAGGCCGCGCACCCAGTACTCGCGCGGCGACAGCGAAAGGAAGCTGCCCTGGTCCAGGTAACCATTGCGCAAGGTGGTGGTGAAGAAGGTATTGGCGGTGAACTCGCGGCGGTCTTCCTGGTAGCGGTAACCGGCGTTGAACATCGTGCGGCGGCCCCAGAATTTGTCGTAGGGGCGTGTGGACTGATACGGGTCGGCCTTGTAGTCCTTGACGTTCAAGCCGCCGGGCATATCGGCCTGGCCTTCGTAGTACTGCGCCATGGCGTTGAAGCTGTTGGCGTCGTCGAGCTGGTATTTACCCTTGAGGATCAGGTCGTCGATGCGCGTGTTGCTGTTTTCACGCCAGTCGCCGCCACGGGTGCCCGAATACAGGATCGCGCCGCCCAAACCGTTGTCGGCAGTGCCACCGGCCAGCAGGTTGCCGGTGGTCTTGAAGCCGTCGTGGCTGGAGGACGGGCTGGTTTCGGTCTGCAAACCGCCTTTGACCGTCGGCGCATCCGGGATCGCGCGGGTCACGAAGTTGACGATGCCGCCGACGTTCTGCGGGCCATAACGCACCGCGCCGCCGCCGCGTACCACGTCCACGGCATCCATGTTGCCCATGCTGATAGGCGCGAACGACAGCTGCGGTTGGCCGTAAGGCGCGAAAGGCACCGGAATGCCGTCCATCAACACGGTGGAGCGCGAGGCCAGGCGTGGGTTGAGGCCGCGAATACCGAAGTTCAGCGCCATGTCGTGGCTGCCGGTGCCGTTGTTGTCCGGCGCGTTGACGCCGGGAATGCGGTTGAGCACGTCGCGGGCCTGGGTCGCGCCCTGGCGCTCGAACGCTTCGCGGCGGATCACGTCACGCGCGCCGGGGTGCTCGAACACGTTGGTTTGCGCGGCATCACCGAGCCAGTCGCCGACCACGCTTGAGGTCTGCAATTGAAGGACTGCGGGGGCGCTGGCCGGTTGCAGGCTGTAGGCGTTTTCACCCTCGGCGCGGGCTTGCAGGCCGGTGCCTTCGAGTAGTTTTTGCAAGCCTTCAGCGGCGCTGTAGTTACCCGACAATCCGTGGCTCTGCAGCCCTGCCGTGACCTCGGAGCCGAAGGAAATCAGCACGCCCGCCTCGCGACCGAACTGGTTCAGCGCCGCTTCCAGGGTTGCCGGCGCGATGTGATACGGCTTGTCATCGGCCGCCATCACTTGAGGCAGCAGGGTAAAACTGAGGCTGGCGCCCAACAGGAGTTGGCGCAAGGTGCGGGCGAGCAGGGTGGGTTGTTGGGGCATGAAGGGCGGTCCTGAGAAGGAAGGATCAAGGGGGCTTTCCTTCTCTGTCACGCGAGGGCTGGAAAACGGCTCACGGTTGCAGAAAATAATTTCAGGCGCGGGCCTGCACTGTCACCCAGTAGCGCGTGAAGCGCCGCACTTTGACCGGCAGGCTGACTTCCAGCAGGTCGAGAATGCGTTCGCTGTCGTCCAGCGGGTAACTGCCGGACAGCAGCAGGTTGGCAACCTGCGGGTCGCAGTTGAGCTGGCCACGGCGATAGCGGCCCAGTTCATTGAGGAAGTCTTCCAGGCGCATGTGCGCCGCCACCAGCATGCCGTCGGCCCAGGCGCCGGTGTTGGCGTCGGTGGCGCGCGGGGTGTCCCAACCCTTGCGGGTGAAGTTGACCTGCCGTGCGGCCTCGACGGTCAACGGCAAGCCGCTGTAGCTGTTGGGCATCACATCGACATGGCCGTCAAAGACCGCCACTTGGGTGTGGTCGTTGAACTGGCGCACGTTCAGCCGCGCCGCCTGGCTGCTGAGCAGGCCCTGGCCGGTCAGCACCCTCAACGGTTCATTGCCCGCGCGGGCGGTCAGCAGGATTTCGCCCTCCAGCAGGCGGATCAAGCGCTGTTGGCCATCGAAATGCACGTCTACCGCGCTGCCGGTGTTGAGCTGCAACTGGCTGCCATCGGCCAGTTGCACCGTGCGGCGCTGGCCGAGGGGGCTGCGGTAGTCGGCGGTCAGTGGCGGCAGGATGTGTTGCTGGCGCAAACCCCAGGCGGCGGCGGAACCGGCCCCCAGAATCAGCAGTAATTTCAAGGCCTGACGCCGGCTGCTGGAGGTTGGCGCGTTCAACGCCGCATGCGCGAGGGGCGAAGGCATGCCGCGCAGGCGTTGGTTGACGCGCTGGATGTGGTCCCACGCGCGCTGATGTTCGCTGTGGGCATTCAACCATTGCTGCCAAGCCGCCTGCTGGCGCGGGTTGAGCGCGCCTTGCTGCATTTCCATCAGCCAGCGCACGGCTTGTTCGGCCACCTGGGTGGAGACGTTCATAGGGCGAAGTAGCAGCGCATGGCCGCTTTGTTCAGATGGCGTTTGACGGTGGCGATGGAGATGCCCAGTTCTGCGCCGATTTGTGCGTAGGTCAGGCCGTCGAGCTGGGCCAGCAGGAAGGCGCGTTTGACGGTGATGGGCAGACCGTCGAGCAGTTGGTCGAGCTCGATCAGGGTTTGCAGGATGATCGCGCGTTCTTCTTCCGACGGCGCGACGTGTTCGGGCATCTGCGCAAGGGCATCGAGGTAGGCGCGCTCCAGGTCCTGGCGGCGGTAGAAGTTGAACAGCACGCGCTTGGCGACGGTCGTCAGGAAGGCGCGGGGCTCGATCAGCGTCGGCGCTTCGCGGGCGGTGAGCACGCGGACAAAGGTGTCCTGGGCCAGGTCAGCCGCGCTTTGCGGGCAGCCGAGCTTGCGTCGCAACCAGCCGGTGAGCCAGTGGTGATGGTCCTGGTACAAGACTTCGACGGTGTTGGACGGCTGCAACGCAATCACTCCGCAAGCATTGACATGCTTTAGAGAACAAGAATTGTTCGCATTGTAGGGCGCAAGACCCGGTTCGGCAATCCGCCGGAGAAGGTGATTCATCCGTTCTCTTTTGCTTATGAGAATATTTATCATTAATATTGCGCGCTGATGAACCTGGCGTCTCCCGCATGAAAAGCAAAACCTCACTTCCGGTTTCCTACCGCCTTGGCGTCACGTCGCGGCTGCTGGCTGCCGTGGTCGGCGGCTACCTGATGGCGTCCCTGGCGGCCGTCTGCCTGGCGCTGTGGATGCCCACCTCCCGCGCCGACGCGGTGATTACCGGGATGATGAGTTCGTTCGTGTTCTATCTGCTCGCCGTCATCTGGTGCTTTGCCTGCCGCACGGCGTGGCGCGCGTGGCTTGGCGTAATGTTGCCGAGCGCACTGTTTGGCACCCTTGCGGGTGTGGGTTTGTGGATGGTGCGCACATGAAAGAGGGCTTTCGTCAGGCGATGGCATGGTTGCACACCTGGGCCGGATTGATTTTTGGCTGGCTGCTGTTTGCGATTTTCCTGACAGGCACCTTGTCCTATTTCAAGGACGAAATTACCCATTGGATGCAGCCTGAAGTGCAGGCGCATCCGGTGGACGATGCGCGCAGCCTCGCTGCCGCCCAAACCTATCTGCAGCAGCAGGCGCCCAACGCCGCGCGCTGGTTTATTACCCTGCCGGACAGCCGCGACCCTGGCCTGTCGGTGATGTGGCAAGACAAAGTCGACCCCGGCAAGCGCGGTAATTTCATCCAGAAGGTTCTCGATCCGGTCACTCGCCAACCTGTTGAGGTCCGTGAAAGCATGGGCGGCGAATTCTTCTACCGTTTCCACTTCCAGTTGCAAATGCCCTACCCGTGGGGCCGCTGGTTGTCGACCATCGCCGCGATGGTGATGTTTGTCGCGCTGATCACCGGCATCATCACTCACAAGAAAATCTTCAAGGACTTCTTCACCTTCCGCCCTCGCAAAGGCCAGCGCTCCTGGCTCGACGGGCATAACGCGGTGGGCGTGCTGGTGTTGCCGTTTCACCTGATGATCACCTACAGCAGCCTGGTGATTTTCATGAACATGGTGATTCCGGCGCCCATCGTCGCCACGTATGGCTACGACACCCGCGCCTTTTTCAATGACGTATTCCCCGCCACCCACAAGGCGCCGGCGCTCGGCCAGCCGGGCCAATTGCTGGCGCTGGGGCCGATGTACGAACAGGCGCGGGCGCAATGGGCGGGTGGGCATGTCGGGCGGCTGGTGGTTAACAACCCGGGCGATGTGAATGCCTCGGTCAATGTGTTCCGCGCAGGCTCCGACCGTGTGGTGCATGATTTTGGCAGCACCGTGTCGTTCAACGGCACCACCGGCGAATTGTTGCGGGTAAGCGGTGAGCAATCGCTGCCGGCGGCCATCGGCGGCAGTTTCTACGGCCTGCACATGGGCCATTTTGCCGGCCCGGTGCTGCGCTGGCTGTACTTTATCTGTGGCTTGGCGGGCACGGCGATGATCGGCACCGGCCTGGTGATCTGGCTTGGCAAACGCCAGCTCAAACACGCGAAAAGCGGCGTGATGCCGTTTGAGCTGCGCTTGGTGGAAGTGCTGAACATCGCCAGCATGTCCGGGTTGATGATCGGCATTGGCGCGTTTTTCTGGGCCAATCGCCTGCTGCCGGTGAGCTTCGCCGAGCGTTCCGACTGGGAAGTGCAGGCCTTCTTCATTGCCTGGGGCGTGAGCCTGCTGCACGCGATGCTGCGCCGGGGCCGTCAGGCCTGGGTCGAGCAACTGAGCGTCGCCGCGCTGCTGTTTGTCGCAATCCCACTGCTTAACGCAATCACCACGTCTCATCACTTGGGTGTTTCGTTGGTGGCTGGCGATTGGGCCATGGCTGGCTTCGACTTGACCTGCCTGGCCAGCGGCCTGTTCCTCACGTGGGCGGCCTGGAAGATGCAGCACCGCACGGTGCCGCACCCCAAGGCTGACCGCGCGCGCGGTTTGACGCTCAAGCAGGAGGCCCACTGAATGCTGCTCGCGCTGCTGATGTGCTACGCCGGGTTTGCTGCACTGTGCCTGTCGACCGATCGCCACCATGGCGAGTTATTGCACAGCAAACCCTCGCCGCGTCGCCGGCTGGGGTTGCGTGTGGGCGGTTGGCTGCTGCTGACGGTGTCGATCTGGCCGGCCATTGCGGCCACGGGATGGAGCCAGGGGTTGGTCGAGTGGTGCGCCGTGTTGATGTTCAGCGCGTTGCTGCTGGTGTTGCTGTTGCCGTATCGGCCAAGGCTGGCCTTGAACCTGGCGGGCGTCGGCCTGCTCGCCAGCCCTGTCGCGGCCTTCGTCCTATTCTGAGCCTCTCATGATAATCAGCACGCCACCGGAACCCCAAGACCGCCCGCACACCGAGGCGGCCGGCGGGCGTGCGCATTTCCTGCAGGTGTTCTTGTCCCAGCGTTCGCAGATGGAGGCGCTGGTCAGTCGGCGCGTGGGCTGCCGTGCCACGGCGGCCGACCTGGTGCAGGACCTGTTCCTGCGCTTCTGGCGCCGGCCTCTGGTGCAGGTCGAAGAACTCAGCACCTACCTGCTGCGCTGCGCCGGCAACATCGCGATCGACCATCTGCGCAGTGAAGGCGCGCGGGTGCGCAGCAGCGAAGGCTGGTGGCCGGAACACCAGGACAATCAAAGCTCGGAGCCACAGGCCGCGCTCGAAGCCGGCAACGATTTGCGCCATGTCGAAGCCGCGCTGCGCAGCTTGCCGGAGCGCACTCGGCAGATATTCCTGCTCAACCGAATCCATGGGCGCAAGTACGCGGAAATCGCCAAGGCCATGGGGTTGTCCCAAAGTGCCGTGGAAAAACATATGATGCGTGCCCTCGAAGCCTGCAAGGCCAGCCTTCGCGAACCATTGCCCGCACGCACGCCAGGGAAAGCACCGTGAACGTCACTCCAACGCCTGCCCAGGAACAGGCCGCACTCGACTGGTTGAGCCTGCTGCACGACCAGCCCAGCAGTGGCGACCAGGCCACCTTCAGCCGTTGGCTGCGCGCCGACCCCGCGCATGTTGAAGCCTACGCCCAGGCCCAGGTGCTGTGGGAGTTGAGCGAAGTGCCGGCGCGCGCGCTGGCGGACGAAGACTGCGTGGCCTTGCAGGGCTACTTAAATGCCATGAACACCACGAAACGCCCGCGCGCTGTGCGCTGGACTGGCGCCTTGGCCATGGCCGCGTGCCTGCTGCTGATGGTGTCGATGGGCGCTGGTTGGCAGCCGTCGCGCTGGGTCGATGACTTCGGCGCCGATTACGTGACCGCGCCGGGCGAGGTGAGAACCGTCACCCTGGCCGATCAATCCCAAGTCACCCTGGATGCCGACAGTGCTATTGCCGTGGATTTCAGTCACGGCGAGCGGCATGTCCAACTGCGTCGCGGTGCCGGATTTTTCAGCGTGACGCATACGGGCGAGTCTTTTGTGGTCGAGGCGGGAAGCGGCGAGGCGCGGGTGCTGGGCACGCAGTTCGAAGTGCGTCTGCAACCGGCCGGTGCCCAGGTAACGGTGTTGTCCGGCCGCGTTGGCGTGACGCCGTCCCGGCAGGGTCAACAGCAAATTCTGACGGCGGGCCAGCAAGTGGCCTACGCCGAGGGCGTGGCCGAGGCGATGCATGGCGTCGACAGCGAATCACGCCTGGCCTGGCGTGATGGCTGGCTCAATTACTACAAGGCGCCGCTGGCCGATGTGGTCAAGGACCTGGGCCGTTACTACCCGGGCCGAATCCTAATGCTCAACGAAGAAATGGGCGCCAAGCGCGTCAGCGGCAGCTTTCCGAGCAAGGACCCGCAGGCGGTGCTGAATGCGTTGCAGGCGGTGTTGGGGTTTGAGCAGCACAGCGTGTTGGGGCGGGTGATTGTGGTGCGTTAGCTGAGATCGGCAGGTACTGGCTTGCTCGCGAAGGCGGTGAACCAGCCTATGTATTTGGCGACTGACACTGCGCTTTCGCGAGCAAGCCCGCTCCCACACTTGATCCGTTGTGCTCTACGGAGAGTGTTATTTCAATGCCGCCATAATTGCTTCGGGGTCAAACTCCCGAATCAGCGTGCCATTGACCTCCACAAACGGAATCCCGCCGCCGCCCAATGCCTCATACGCCTTGCGCGCCTGGGCGTCCTTCTCGATATCGAACGCCTGGTACGGGATGCCTTTCTGGTCGAGGAAGCGGCGGATCTGCTTGCAGTAGCCGCACCACTCAGTGGAATAAAGCACCACGTGCGCCGAAGCGCGTGTGTGCTCTGAAACCACCTGCGAGGGGTTGAACAGCCGCTCGATCTTGCCCCAGTTCTGAATCACCACGACGACCAGCAACACCAGCAGGACTTTCTTCAGAATCCCGCCGAGCATCAGTTACGGCGCTTGAGCTGGTCGGTCAGCTGGGTCGGCAGGCCCTTGATGATCAAGGTGCCGGCGGCTTCGTCGTATTCGATCTTGTCGCCCAGCAGGTGCGCTTCAAAACTGATCGACAAACCCTCGGCGCGGCCGGTGAAGCGGCGGAACTGGTTGAGGGTGCGTTTATCCGCCGGGATTTCCGGCGACAGGCCGTAATCCTTGTTGCGAATATGGTCGTAGAACGCTTTTGGCCGTTCTTCATCGATCAGGCTCGACAGTTCTTCCAGGCCCATGGGCTCGCCGAGCTTGGCCTGGCTGCTGGCGTAATCCACCAAGGTCTTGGTTTTTTCGCGCGCCGATTCATCCGGCAAGTCTTCGCTTTCGACGAAATCGCTGAACGCCTTGAGCAGGGTGCGGGTCTCGCCGGGGCCGTCGACGCCTTCCTGGCAACCGATAAAGTCGCGGAAGTATTCGGAGACCTTTTTGCCGTTCTTGCCTTTGATAAACGAGATGTATTGCTTGGACTGCTTGTTGTTCTGCCACTCGGAGATGTTGATGCGCGCGGCCAGGTGCAGTTGGCCCAGGTCAAGGTGGCGCGACGCGGTCACGTCAAGCTCGTCGGTTACCGCCACGCCTTCGCTGTGGTGCAGCAGGGCGATGGCCAGGTAGTCGGTCATGCCTTGTTGGTAGTGGGCAAACAACACGTGGCCGCCGGTGGAGAGGTTGGACTCTTCCATCAGCTTCTGCAGGTGCTCGACCGCAGTGCGGCTGAAGGTGGTGAAATCCTGGCCGCCGTCGAAATAGTCCTTCAACCAGCCGCTGAACGGGTGCGCGCCAGACTCGGCATGGAAGAAGCCCCAGGCCTTGCCTTGTTTGGCGTTATAGCTCTCGTTAAGGTCGGCGAGCATGTTCTCGATGGCGGCGGATTCGGACAGCTCCGAATCACGGGCGTGGAGAACTGCAGGTGTGCCGTCGGGTTTTTTGTCGATCAGGTGGACGATGCAATGACGGATCGGCATAGGCTTCTCGGCTGGTTGAAGGGGAGCGGGTGGCCTCCCCAAAAAGTCGCCCAGTGTACCGCACCCGTTGGCCAAGACACGCGTGGAAGGGCGTTTTGGGCGACCTCCGACGGCCCATATGCCTTTTTTTCACGGTTTAGAGCGATAAAGCTGACCAAATGGCTAGGTAGAGGCGGATATTTCCCCGTCTCTGTGCTAGTTTTGCCCCGTCTTACGCCAAGTCTCGGCGTTAAGCGTGCATTCAGCATCTGTCAGGTCGAACCAATCCCCGTTTCAAGCATCTATAACCCCGATCTCCGTGGTTATGGCCGGGGGTGCCAGGCCATGACGGTCGGGCTCGATGGCTGACACTGCACTCTGCAATCCATATGAATTTGATAGGGAAGGAACACCACAATGGCTATTACTAAAGACCAACTGATCGCTGACCTGGCTGAAGCAGTAGACGCACCGAAGACCACCGTGCGCGCTCTGCTGGACCAACTGAGCCAGATCGTTGCTGATCAGCTGGAAAACGGCGGCGAAATCACTCTGCCAGGCGTTGGCAAACTGAAAGTGACCGAGCGTCCTGCCCGTACTGGCCGTAACCCTTCGACTGGCGCTGCCATCGAAATCGCTGCCAAGAAAGTTATCAAGCTGGTTGTGGCCAAAGGCCTGACCGACGCTGTTAACAAGTAAGACGCAGCAAAAAAAACCGTGCTCCGGAGCGATCCGGGCACGGTTTTTTGTTGCCTGCGATTTGTTAGTCGCGAACCCAGCGTTGACGCCAGAGTTGCTGTTCGTTCTTGGTTTGGAACGTCCAGGCGACAAAGCGGCTTTGCTTCTGGCCCTGAGACATCTCCACCACCTGGCTTTCCAGCACGCCGGCTTTTCTCAGTGCGGTCTGGATCACGGGCAGGTTCGACGCTTTGGACACCAGGGTGCTGAACCACAACACCTTGTGGGCAAAGTGCGCGCTCTCGGCAATAAGCTGTGTCACAAAGCGCGCTTCACCGCCTTCACACCACAATTCGGCCGATTGGCCACCGAAGTTCAGCACCGGCAACTTGCGTTTAGGGTCGGCTTTGCCCAGGGCGCGCCATTTGCGTTCGCTGCCCTTGGTGGCTTCGTCCATGGACGCGTGGAACGGCGGGTTGCACATGGTCAGGTCAAAGCGCTCGCCCGGCTCCAGCAGACCCAGCAGGATCTGCTTGGGGTTGGTTTGCAGGCGCAGTTGAATGACCTTGCTCAGGTCGTTGGACTGCACGATGGCCTTGGCGGCTGCCACGGCGATAGGGTCGACCTCCGAGCCCAGGAAGTTCCAGCGATACTCCATGTAGCCAATCAGCGGGTAGACGCAGTTGGCGCCCATGCCGATGTCCAGCACCTTGACGATTGAGCCGCGCGGAATCTTGCCGTCGTTGACGCTGGCCAGCAGGTCGGCGAGGAAATGCACGTAGTCGGCACGCCCTGGCACCGGCGGGCACAGGTAATCCGCCGGGATGTCCCAATGCTGGATGCCATAGAAGGCTTTCAGCAACGCCCGGTTGAACACCCGCACAGCGTCCGGGCTGGCGAAGTCGATGCTCTCTTTCCCGTAGGGGTTGAGGATCACGAATTGCGCCAGTTCCGGCGTGGTCTTGATCAGCGCCGGGAAGTCGTAACGGCCTGTGTGGCGGTTGCGCGGGTGCAAGGTAGCCTCTTTACGCGGGGCAACGGGCTTGGCCGTGGCGGCGATTTTAGGCTTCTTGCGCGGAGGTTTAGGCGTGCTGGGGGTGGTCATGTTGGTTCTGGTGTTGGCTCAAAGTGGTGGGCATTGTCACACATCTTGAGCCCAACTCGTTTAAATGTGGGAGCTGGCTTGCCTGCGATGCAGGCAACTCGGTCTATCAGTCAGACCAGGGTGATGCCATCGCAGGCAAGCCAGCTCCCACATTGATTGGGTTTACAGCGGGAGAGGGGGTTGAGAACAGACCAAAAAAAAGAGACCCGAGGGTCTCTTTTTTTACGCAGGCTTCAGCTTACAGGCTGGAAATCCGCGCGTGTTGCTCGGCCAACTTGCCCAGGGCCTGTTCGGCCTCGTTCAGTTTGGCGCGTTCTTTCTCGATCACTTCAGCCGGCGCCTTGTCGACGAATGCCGCGTTGGACAGCTTGCCGCCCACGCGCTGCACTTCGCCTTGCAAACGCGCAATTTCCTTATCGAGGCGGGCCAGTTCGGCGCCCTTGTCGATCAGGCCGGCCATCGGCACCAGCACTTCCATGTCGCCGACCAATGCGGTCGCCGACAGCGGTGCTTCGGCGCCGGCAGCCAATACGGTGATCGACTCCAGCTTCGCCAGCTTCTTGAGCAGCGCATCGTTCTCGGTGAGGCGACGCTGATCTTCGGCACTGGCGTTCTTCACGAACACTGCCAATGGCTTGCCTGGCCCGATGTTCATCTCGGCGCGGATGTTGCGCGTGCCCATCATCAGGGTCTTGAGCCACTCGATATCGCTTTCGGCAGCCTCATCGATGCGCGCTTCGTTGGCCACTGGCCAAGGTTGCAGCATGATGGTCTTGCCTTCGATACCGGCCAGCGGCGCGATGCGCTGCCAGATTTCTTCGGTAATGAACGGCATGAACGGGTGCGCCAGGCGCAACGCCACTTCCAGCACGCGCACCAGGGTGCGGCGGGTGCCGCGCTGGCGTTCGATCGGCGAATTTTCGTCCCACAGCACAGGCTTGGACAGTTCCAGGTACCAGTCGCAATACTGGTTCCAGATGAACTCGTACAAGGCTTGTGCGGCCAAGTCGAAGCGGAACTGCTCGAGCTGGCGGGTCACTTCGGCTTCGGTGCGTTGCAGTTGCGAGATGATCCAGCGGTCGGCCAGGCTCAGTTCGACTTCTTCGCCGTTCTGACCGCAGTCTTCGCCTTTGTCCAGCACGTAGCGCGCAGCGTTCCAGATCTTGTTGCAGAAGTTGCGATAGCCTTCGACGCGGCCCATGTCGAACTTGATGTCGCGACCGGTGGACGCCAGCGAACAGAACGTGAAGCGCAGGGCGTCGGTGCCGTAGCTGGCGATACCGTCTGCGAACTCTTCGCGGGTCTGTTTCTCGATCTTCTTCGCCAGTTTCGGCTGCATCAGGCCCGAGGTGCGTTTTTGCACCAGGGTTTCCAGGTCGATGCCGTCGATGATGTCCAGCGGGTCCAGAACGTTGCCCTTGGACTTGGACATTTTCTGGCCCTGGCCATCGCGCACCAGCCCGTGCACATACACGGTCTTGAACGGCACCTGCGGCGTGCCGTCCTCGTTCTTCACCAAGTGCATGGTCAGCATGATCATCCGGGCAACCCAGAAGAAAATGATGTCGAAGCCGGTGACCAGCACGTCGGTGGAGTGGAATTTTTTCAGGAATTCGGTCTGTTGCGGCCAGCCGAGGGTGGAGAACGTCCACAGGCCCGAGCTGAACCAAGTGTCCAGTACGTCATTGTCCTGCTGCAGCGCGATGTCTGCGCCGAGGTTGTGCTTGGCACGCACTTCGGCTTCGTCGCGGCCTACATAAACCTTGCCCGACTCGTCGTACCAGGCAGGAATGCGGTGGCCCCACCACAGCTGACGGCTGATGCACCAATCCTGGATGTCGCGCATCCACGAGAAGTACATGTTTTCGTACTGTTTAGGCACGAACGCGATGCGACCATCTTCCACGGCGGCAATCGCGGGCTCTGCCAGCGGCTTGGTGGACACGTACCATTGGTCGGTCAGCCACGGCTCAATGATGGTGCCGGAACGGTCGCCCTTCGGCACTTTCAAGGCGTGGTCGTCGACGCTTACCAGCAAACCGGCGGCGTCAAAGGCGGCAACGATTTGCTTGCGCGCGTCGAAACGGTCGAGGCCGGCGTATTCGGCCGGGATCTTGCCGTCGATGCTTTCATTCAGCGTACCGTCCAGGTTGAACACCTGGCAGGCAGGCAGGACGGCGGCGTTTTTGTCGAATATGTTCAGCAGCGGCAGGTTGTGGCGCTTGCCGACTTCGTAGTCGTTGAAATCGTGGGCCGGGGTGATTTTCACGCAGCCGGTGCCGAATTCAGGGTCGCAGTAGTCGTCCGCGATAATCGGGATGCGACGGCCAACCAGGGGCAGCTCGACGAATTTGCCGATCAGCGCCTTGTAGCGTTCGTCTTCCGGGTTCACCGCCACGGCGGAGTCGCCAAGCATGGTTTCCGGACGGGTGGTGGCCACGATCAGGTAGTCGTTGCCTTCAGCGGTCTTGGCGCCGTCGGCCAGCGGGTACTTGAGGTTCCACAGGAAGCCTTTCTCGTCGTGGTTTTCCACTTCAAGGTCGGAAATTGCCGTGTGCAACTTGGTGTCCCAGTTCACCAGGCGCTTGCCGCGGTAGATCAGGCCGTCTTCGTGCAGGCGCACAAAGGCTTCTTTCACGGCTTCGGACAGGCCGTCGTCCATGGTGAAGCGCTCGCGGCTCCAGTCGACGGAGGAGCCCAGGCGACGGATCTGACGGCTGATGTTGCCGCCGGACTGGTCTTTCCATTCCCAGATCTTTTCCAGGAATTTCTCGCGGCCGAGGTCGTGGCGGTTCTGGCCGGTGGCTTCGAGCTGGCGTTCCACCAGCATCTGGGTGGCGATACCGGCGTGGTCGGTACCCGGTTGCCACAGCGTGTTGCGGCCCTGCATGCGGCGGAAACGGATCAACGCATCCATGATCGCATTGTTGAAGCCATGGCCCATGTGCAGGCTGCCAGTGACGTTCGGTGGCGGAATCATGATGGTGTAGGAATCGCCCGCGCCTTGCGGGGCGAAATAATTCTCGGACTCCCAGGTCTGGTACCAGGAAGTTTCAATAGCGTGCGGCTGGTAGGTCTTATCCATGCGCGGCGGGACCCTAGTTGGCATTAATTCAGGAAAGCCGACAAGTATAACGGGGGATAAGGCGCAGGGCGAGGCGAAGACAGGCTTGAGATGTACGC
>NZ_JBARTQ010000135.1:0-1774 GCF_049645325.1 Pseudomonas sp.
GGCTTGCTCGCGAAAGCGGTGGTTCAGTCACCTGAAGTGTTGAATGACGTACCGCATTCGCGAGCAAGCCCGCTCCCACATTTGAATGGCATCTCAGCTTTTTACAGGGGTGTTTTTAGCGCGACCGGACTGACTCGACGCTTGGCATTGAGGCCGTAATACAACACGCCACCCAGCGCCGAGCCGGTAAACCAGCCGTAGCTGTAGAACCAGCTGAACGCATCACTGCCCAGCGACAGCAACGTCAGCACCACCGGCACACCAAAGGCGATAAACCCACTCCAGTTCCACGCTGGGTATACGTCGTCGCGGTACAGGCCGGCGAGGTCCAGTTGCTGTTTGCGGGTGATGAAGTAGTCCACCACCATGATCCCGGCAATCGGGCCCAGCAGGCTTGAGTAGCCCAGCAGCCAGTTGGAATACACGGTTTCCAGGCTCACGTCCGAGACAATCAGCCCGAGTTTTTTCAGCAGCTCATGGCCCATCAACGCCAGCCCGACAAGGCCAGTAAGGATCACCGCCGTGGTGCGGTTGATCAGCTTGGGCGCGATGTTCTGGAAGTCGTTGGTGGGCGAAACGATGTTGGCCGCCGTGTTGGTGGACAAGGTCGCGATGATGATCAGCGCCATGGCGATGGCCACCCACACCGGGCTCTGGATATGGCCGATCAGGGTCACCGGGTCGGAGACGCTCACGCCCACCAGTTTCACCGACGCGGCGGTCATGATCACGCCGAGCGCGGCGAACAGGAACATGG
The DNA here is from genome assembly GCF_049645325.1 of Pseudomonas sp. Taxonomy (GTDB): domain Bacteria; phylum Pseudomonadota; class Gammaproteobacteria; order Pseudomonadales; family Pseudomonadaceae; genus Aquipseudomonas. The sequence continues at coordinate 758 of NZ_JBARTQ010000135.1, forward strand.
TCAGCGGCAGGCCGAAAATCTGCCCGAGGATCTGGTCTTTCTGGCTTTTGGCGTAGCGGCTGAAGTCGGGAATGTTCAGCGACAAGGTGGCCCAGAAACCCACCATGGCGGTCAGGCCAGCCATGAAGTAGCCGGTCAGGCTGGCGCCTTCGGGGCGTTTGGGCGGGATCGCCATCAGCTCACTGAGCGACACATTGGGCATCGCCCACACCAGCAAGCCGATGCCCACCGCCACCAGCAGCGGCGCCGAGAGGGTTTCCAGGCGTTTGATCGACTCGGCGCCACGCAGCACCACCCACAGGTTGAGCGTCCAGAAAATCATGAAGCCGATCACTTCACCGGTGCCGCCGAGGGATTTCCAGCCCTCGAAAATCGAGCCCAGGAACAGGTGAATTGCCAGGCCGCCAAACATCGTCTGGATACCAAACCAGCCACACGCCACCAGCGCCCGAATCAAACACGGCACGTTGGAGCCAAGGATGCCGAAGGAGGAACGCAACAACACCGGAAACGGGATGCCGTACTTGGTGCCTGGGAACGCGTTAAGCGTCAGCGGGATCAGCACCACGATGTTGGCCAGCAGGATCGCCATCAGCGCCTCGCCCACCGACAGCCCGAAATACGCGGTGAGCACGCCGCCGAGGGTGTAGGTCGGCACGCAAATCGACATGCCGATCCACAGCGCGGTGATGTGCCATTTGTTCCAGGTTCGTTCGTGCACCTTGGTCGGTGCCATGTCGTGGTTGTAGCGAGGGCTGTCGAGGACGTCGGGGCCGGCGTCGAGTTCGTACAGGCCTTCGCGCTCAATGACTTGCGATCTGTTCTGTTGCATGGCCGCTCCACGGTTTTTTCGAATTATTTTTGCTCATCCAACGCTTGACGCTGGATGGCCGGAGTACCTCGTAAACAACATGACATCACGGGCCCGGCCAGCCGCCACTGCACTCAATAACCGTGCCGACACCTCACCTTGAACCCGCACCGCTTATATAACGCACTGATGTTGATCAGTTTTCC
>NZ_JBARTQ010000136.1:0-3041 GCF_049645325.1 Pseudomonas sp.
GCGTGACCCGCGCTGCCGAGAAACTGTTCCTCGGCCAGCCGGCCATCAGCGCTGCGTTGTCGCGCCTGCGCGGGCTGTTCGATGACCCGCTGTTTGTGCGCACCGGCCGCAGCATGGAGCCGTCGGCCCGCGCGGTGGAAATCTTCGCCCTGCTCTCCCCGGCCCTGGACTCGATCTCCACCGCCGTGAGCCGCGCCGCCGAATTCGACCCGGCGACCAGCACCGCGGTGTTCCGTATCGGCCTGTCCGACGACGTCGAATTCGCCCTGCTGCCGCAATTGCTCAAGCGCCTGCGCGCGGAAGCCCCGGGCATCGTGCTGGTAGTGCGGCGCGTCAACTACATACTGATGCCGGGCCTGCTCGCCTCTGGTGAAATCTCCATCGGCGTCAGCTACACCGCCGACCTGCCCGCCAACGCCAAGCGCAAAGTGCTGCGCCGCAGCCTGCCGAAACTGCTGCGTGCCGACAGCGTGCCCGGCTCGCTGAGCCTCGACGACTTCTGCGCGCGCCCACACGCGCTGGTGTCCTTCGCAGGCGACCTCAGCGGGTTTATTGATGAAGAGCTGGAAAAACTCGACCGCAAGCGCCACGTCGTGCTGGCGGTGCCGCAGTTCAACGGCCTGGGCACGCTGCTCGCCGGCACCGACATCCTGGCCACCGTGCCGGACTATGCCGCGGAGGCGCTGACCTCCGCCGGTGGCTTGCGCGCCGAAGACCCGCCGTTGCCGGTGCGCAGCTTTGAACTGCACATGGCGTGGCGCGGGTCGCAGGATAACGATCCTGGGGAGCGTTGGTTGCGGTCGCGGATTCAGATGTATTTTGGCGACCCTGACAGTCTTTAGGTGTCGTCGGATAGGCTATTCGGCTGATCATTTTTACCTTTTCCACAAACCATGGAGCGCCATTCACTGCCAGCGGATTGCTCCATTGGGGGCATATCTGAGGGCATGCTTTGGATGGTTTGAAAGGGATGCCCCCAAGCCTGAGGTCCAACAGTCTCCTTCGCGAAATGTTCTCTCCGTCCATAGAGCGTTATCCCACCGCATGCCAGTTGCGCTGGGCGCTGTGCATGCGCGCACGTGCAACTTCCAGAGCAACGCCGACGGTTTGGCAGTCACAGCGCCGGGGCGGCGGGCAAGGCAATACGGGTGCGCCACTCATTCGTTCTGCGCCAGGGTTTCAGCGGTGCGTCGGGGCGCGCAGGGCTTGAGGTGACAATGTCGTCCTAAAACGTTGAAACAATACGCTTGGCCGGATTGGACGGGCGCTCGGGACCTAGCGATACCCCCGCGCCTGAACATCGAACAGCTCGGCATAGCGCCCACCCGCCGCCATCAGCAGGTGATGGCTGCCCTCCTCCAGGATTCGCCCGCCGTCCAGCACGATGATGTGGTCGGCATTGCGCACACTGGAGAATCGATGGGAAATCAACAACGTCATGCGGCCCTTGGCGTGTTCGCGAAAGTGCTCGAACACCGCCGCCTCGGCGCCGGCGTCCAGCGCAGCCGTCGGCTCGTCAAGAATCAGCAGATCTGCCTCCTGGCGCATATACGCGCGTGACAAGGCGACTTTCTGCCATTGCCCACCCGACAACTCCTGGCCGCCAAGCCAGCGCCCTAACTGTGTGCCGTAGGTCCTGCTCAGGCGCTCGATGAATTCGGCGGCCACCCCCTGGGTTGCGGCAGTGCGCCAGCGCGCCTCGTCGTTCAGCGCATCGACGTCACCCACTCCAAGGTTCTCGCCGACGGTCATCTGGTAGCGGATGTAATCCTGGAAAATCACCCCAATGCGCTGGCGCAGTGTCTGTTCATCCCAGTCTTGCAAGTCGCTGCCATCCAGCAGAATGCGTCCCTCGTGCGGGGTATACAGGCGCGTGAGCAGTTTGATCAGGCTGGTTTTGCCCGAGCCATTCTCGCCCACCAGGGCCAGGCTTTGCCCCGGCGCCAAGTGCAGGTTGATGTCAGTCAATGCCGGCTGCTCAGCGCCGGGGTAACTGAACCCCACGTGCTCGCAGCGCAGACCGTCGCCGGGACGCGCGCCCTGGGTAAGCCGGCCACTCGGCACGACCACAGGGGTTAGCAGGTACTCATAAAGGTCCGACAGAAACAGACTGTCGTCATACAGGCCGGCAATCGCACTTAGGCTGGCGGTGATCGCGCTTTGCCCCTGCTTGAACAGCACGATGTACATGGTCATCTGTCCCAGGCTGGTCTGGCCGCGCACGGTGTCCAGCACCACCCAGGCGTAAGCCACATAAAACGCCGCGGTGCCCAGCAGGCCCAGTGCAAAGCCCCAGGCATCCCGGCGCACGGTCAACTGGCGGTCTTCGGTGTACAAGCGCCGGGCGTTGTCGCGGTAGCGCTTGAGGAACAGCGGCGCGAGGCCGAACAGCTTGACCTCTTTGGCATGGGTCTCGTGGGACAGCAGCGATTCCAGGTAATTCTGCTGACGGGTCTCGGGCGCGCGCCGGTGGAACAGGCGAAACGCATTGCCCGAAAAATGCGTTTCGGCGAAGAACACCGGTAAGGCGCCGACCACCAGAATCACCAGCGCCCACGGCGAAAAGTGCACCAACAGCACGGCAAAGCTGATCAGCGAGATCAGGTTCTGCACCAACCCCAGGCCCTTGGTGACCAGGCTCAGCGGCCGTGTCGACGCGCCCTGGCGCACGCGCACCAGCTTGTCGTGGAACTCGGCGTCTTCAAATTGCAGGAGTGAGAGGGTCTGGGCTTTCTCCAGAATCATCAGGTTGACCTTCACCCCCAACTGCACCCGCAGCAACGATTGCTGCATCGACAACGCGCGCTGGGCGGCGGCCAACAGCGCTAACACGCCCGCCTCGGCCAGCACGTACTGCATCACCGGCCACACGGGCGCCTGGCTGCCGGCTGCGTGAATCTGCATCGCGTGCACCACGCCATCGACAATACGCTGGCCGATCCAGGCAGCCAACGCAGGCAACAGACCGGCAACGATGGTGGCCAGCAGCAGGCCTATGAATAAGGGACGCGACGTCGCCCAGACCAGCTTCAGTGCCCTGC
>NZ_JBARTQ010000137.1:0-17058 GCF_049645325.1 Pseudomonas sp.
ACTGCGCAGGTTCAAGGTCGGCAGGCTGATCGCCGGCCTCAAGGCTCAGCGACTATCTTGCAGCGAAAACCCGAACCGGCTTTTGAAGCGCATCGAAAACCTCGAAAGCGCCCGATACCCGCACGCATCGGCAATCTGCGAGACGCCCAGGTGCGTCGTCTGCAGCAACATCATTGCGTGGTGCATGCGGATCTCCGTCAGCAGCGTGCTGAAGCTCACGCCTTCATCTGCCAGCCGACGGCGCAGGGTCGCTTCACTCACCGCCAGTTCGCGGCCGGCGAGCGCGGCGGTCCAGGACTGCTCAGGTGTCTTGGCCAACAGCTGGGTCAACCGTTCCGCGAGCCCGGCCGGGGCAGGGCGCGGGTACACAATCCCGCGCTCCTGCAAGGCCAGAAGCAGGCCCATGGCACGGTGGGCCTGTTGCAGCGCCGATACATCCGGTGACTCAATGCCGCGAATGCAGAACTGCAGCGAATCATTCAGCGCTTCATCCAATACTGTTTGCTGGCAGGTCTGCAGCGCAGGTGCAGGCGCGTGCAGATGACCATAACGCTGATGGAATTCAGTGATCAGCGCCGGGGCAAAGCTCAGAAACAGCGCGGTATAGGGCGCGCCGTCAGGGGCAGGCGCCTTGTGCACGTTGACCTGGGTGTTCTTGGTGACGGCCATGAGCCGGGAGGCGTCTTCCAGCGTCCAACGACCTGCCGCATTTTCCACCAGCAGCGTGCCGCACGTGACCACCAGCAACGTGGCTTCGAAGAATCGAAAGTCGCGCGCGTGATGGCCGCGCGTCAACTGCGGCCGGGCGAGGGTGCACACCCCTTGAGCGTGCAAGCGCGCGCCCGATGGCAGCAGCCATTGGGCGGGCAGTTGGCAGAGCGGTTTAGTCAAGGTTGAGCAGCTCGTCAGGGGCCAGTGTGTAAGTGCCGGTGAGGCTGGCCTGGGCAAGAATGTGGCCTTGCAGCGCAGCCAGCACAGCGGCGCCATTGAGTGCACCTTGTACCTCCAGGTGCGCAACGTCCAGTGCATACACGGTGAAAATATAGTGGTGCAGACGCTCGTCGTTCCACGGTGGGCAAGGGCCGTCGTAGCCAAAGTAGTCGCCGGCCATTTGCGCGTCGCCAGCGAACCACAGGCTGTAGTCATTCAGACCATGGCGCAGGCCGCCGACGGTTTGCGGGCCGCTTTTGCCGTGGGCGGTGATGCTTGCGCTGTGGCTACCGGCGCTGATTTCACGGGCTCCGGCGGGGATGTCTAGCAGCAGCCAGTGGTAAAAGTCCACGCGGGGCAGGTTAAGCGCCACGCGCTTGCCTTCCTGATTGACGTCATCGCCGACGCTCGGCACATCCGGGTCATGGCATACAAGCACGAAGGACTGGGTGCCTGCGGGCACATCGGCCCACGCCAGGTGCGGGTTGCGGTTGCTCGACAAGGCGTAATGGTTCACCGCATCGGGGACGGCAAAGGCGTATTCGCCGGGGATGGCGCAGTGGTCAGCGAAGGCGTTACTGCTCAGTTTCATGGTCGGGCCTGGCGTGGTAAGTGAGGGCTCATTTTAGGACGTTGGCTGGGGCGCCTTTTGACCGAGCCGATCAACTATCCCGCTCAGGCGCTCATTCGGCACGCCTCATGGGCATTGTCAGGCCGTGCCAATCATCTCGCCCGCGAGGTCGGCGAGTGCACGCAGCCGGTCCATCTGGCGCATGTCCTGGTGATAGCCCATCCAGATATCGCGCCCGGGTGGTGCCTCGTCGGTGTCCACACGCTGGAGTGCCGGCAATTGATCGCCGAGGGCGCGGGGCAGCACGGCAATACCGAGCCCACGCGCGCACATGTGCGCCTGGACCGTGCGGCTGCTGCTGGTGAACACGGTCCTGGCCCGTGGGTAGCGTTCTTGCAGCCAGAGTACGTCGGGATAATGCGCCTGGGCGGTGTTCATGGTGATCACGTTGACACCTTCACCTTCTGCCCGTGGCAGGAAGGGTGCCTGTGCACTGGCGTAAAGCCCGTAGCTCAGCGTGGTGAGCCGTCGCTGGACGATGTCAGGCTCGGTGAAGGGGACGATCCGGAACGCGATATCCGCCTCCCGGCGCGTCAGGTCGAACAGTCGGTGCCCGGCGATTATCTCGGGCACGATCAAGGGATGACGCCGCAAGAGTTCACTGAAGACCGGACCGAGTACGTAGCAGGCAAACCAGTCCGCCGAAGAGATGCGCAACAGGCCTTCAGGCTGATCGCTTTCGCCCGCGATGCGCCGCTCGATCGCCAGCGCGCTGCGTTCCATTTGCTCGGCCAACTCGAAAATGTGTTCGCCGCTGTCGGTCAGCACCAGCCCCGAGGCGGTACGGCGAAAAAACACCTGGCCGCTCGCCTGTTCGAGTACCTGCAGGCGCCGCCCCACGGTGGGATGGCTGACCCCCAGGAGTTTCGCCGCCGCGCCCAGCGAGCCGCCCCGTACGATGGCCAGGAATACGCGCAAGTCATTCCATTCCATGGTTTACCCCGTACAAAAGTGAACGGCGAAGATGCAGCAATGGCAGTCCCGCCGCAACCCTTGGGTTCGCACAATGGAGGCCATTCACTCATCGAAGGAAACGCCCCATGAACCTTGAAACCCTGTGCGCTCGCCTGGAGGCATTGGAAAGCCGCGCGGCAATCGAAGCGCTTATTTCTGCCTATGCCAACGCGTTCGATCGTATTGACCCGGACTTGTTGCGCACCCTCTGGCATGCCGATGCACGGCTGGACCTGCCAGGTTTCGGCGAGGGCTTGGGCCCGGCGGGCATCGTCGCAATGGCGCAGACCAACTGGAAAAAAATGCCGCACATGCACCATTGGATGGCCAACCCGTTGATTCAGATCGAGGGCGCCGTGGCCACGGCAACCGTCGCGGCCGACTGCCTGTTCCATGACATTGAGCAAGGGCCGGTGCAGGTCAGCGGCCTTTATCACGACCGCTTCGAACGCCGCGAAGGTCAATGGCGGTTCACGGCGCGACGTTTTGAGCTGCATTTTCTGACGCCGCTGGCCAACTGGAAGCCGGTTGCGGGCTCGGAACTATTCGCTGGCGTTTGACCGAACAACCCGTGCGGGCTTTGTGCAGCACATGGCACGCGGCCCGCCCCCGATTGAACCCGTATGGAAGCTGTCCATGTCTCGAGACGCTGTAGCCCAACCCGATCCTCGCCGCTGGGCGATGTTCGTGATCTTACTGGTGGGGGCATTTCTGCCGCCGCTGGATTTTTTTATCGTTAACGTTGCACTCCCGTCGATCCATACGGAACTGCAGGCCTCCGCCTCTGCCGAGCAATTGGTGATTTCCGCCTACGCAGGGCTCTATGCCGTGACACTGATTACGGGCGGGCGCCTCGGCGACCTCTACGGCCGAGGCCAGATGTTTTTTATCGGGCTGATCGGCTTTGGGGTCGCCTCGCTGCTCTGCGGCTTTGCCGGGTCGCCCTGGGTGCTGATCGCCGGACGCGCCTTGCAAGGCGTGACCGCTGCGGTAATGGCACCGCAGGCGCTCGCCTCGGTGCAGGCTATTTTCCCAGAATCGGAAAAGCCGCTCGCGCTCAGCCTCTATGGCGCGGTCTTCGGCCTGGCCGCCGTGATTGGGCAGGCGTTGGGCGGCATCCTGATTTCGCTGAATGTACTGGGGCTGGGTTGGCGGGTGATTTTCCTGATCAACTTGCCGGTGGTGGCGCTGGTGGTGGTGGTCGGCATTCCCTTGCTCAAGCAAGCACGCGTGCGCCCTTCAACCCGGCTGGACCTGGGCGGCATGGCCTTGTCGGTTGTTTGCCTCGGCGCGCTCATCGTGCCGCTGATACTCGGGCGAGAGGCGGGCTGGCCGTGGTGGTCGTGGCTGTCGCTGATCTCCGCGCTGCTGCTGGCGCGTTGGTTCTGGCGGTATGAGGCCAACCTTGGTCGCTCGGGCGGTGTGCCTTTGATCGATCCTGCGGTTTTGAAGGCGCCGGGTCTCGGTCGCGCGCTGACGGTCGCCTTGTTGCTCTACTCGATTGGGGTGTTTTTCCTGTTGTTTTCGGTCTACCTGCAGCAGGCACTGCACGCATCGGCACTCAGCGCCGGCCTGGTGTTCCTGCCGTTTGGCGCAGGGCTGCTGCTGGGGCCGCTGATGACGCCGCTGGGCAAACGCGTGCTCGGCGACTATGTGAATCCGTTGGGCATGGCCCTGGAGTCGATCGGTTTGCTCGGCCTGGTCTGGCTCATCCTCGCGGTACCGACCGGTGTGCAACCAAGCCCCGTGACGCTTGGCCTGATGCTGTTCGTGATTGGTCTGGGGCAGGGCCTGGCGTTGCCAACCTTGATGCGCATGGTCACCGGCCGCGTGGCGCCTGCGTATGCGGGCATGATCGCCGGCATCGCCAGTTCCACCCTGCAACTCAGCACCGCGCTCAGCGTCGCTGTCATTGGCGGGGTGTTCTACACCGTCCTTGGCGCGCGCACCGATCCGGCCGCGATTACCCAGGCCTTTATCGTTGCCGCCCTGTGCATTGCGTTCTGCCTGGCTGCGGGGGCGGGGGTGAGCGCGACGTTGGCCCGGCGCGGGCTCAGGTAGGCGATCGGCTGATTAACTGGAACATGGCTTATACGTGATGTTTAATTCTTGGGTCACGGCTGCCCTCATTTTGAAATGTCCGGGTGGTTGAATGTTCAGCTGGGCCGGCTGCAGGAGCCGCCGTGGCCGGCTGAACCCATATCGACGTTAGTGATTCACCCCAAGGAGATACACCATGCAAGGACGTATAAAGTTCAAGCACCTCGCGTTTCTGTTGATCCCGCTTATTGCGGCGTGTACGACACCCGACAGAACCCGCGAGGCCACCGTCACGCCTGCGGTGCAGCCTGCACCGGCGTTGCCGTTCGATAACTGTTCGGCGGGATGCCCTGGCGGCGGAAGCCCCCTGACGTTAAACCGCCAGGCTTACACCCTGAACAACAATGGCTCGACCAAGTTTGCCAACTGGGTCTCGTACAAAATCACCCAGGACACGCCCGCCAGCGGCCGCCCGCGCGACTGGCAAACCGACCCGGATATTCCGGTCGGAGAAACCCTCGACCCGGTCGACTACAACGGTGCCAATGTCGCGCTCAAGGTCGACCGTGGCCATCAGGCCAACCTCGCGTCAATGGCCGGTGTTGCTGACTGGAAAACCCTTAATTACCTGTCGAATATCACCCCGCAGAAAGCCGACCTCAATCAGGGCCCTTGGGCACGGCTTGAGGACCAGGAGCGCAACCTCAGCAAAGCGCCAGGCCTGGACCCGGTATATGTCGTCACCGGGCCGCTGTATGAGCATTTTGTCGGCACGCTGCCGGGGACGAACAAGGTCCACACCATTCCCAGCGGCTACTGGAAAATCATCGTTGTTGGCCGCACACCCGAAAACGGCGTGTATGCCTCGTTTGTCATGAACCAGGAAACGCCGAAGGGCGCGAATTTCTGCGACTACCAAGTGACGGTGAGTCAAATTGAAGAGCGATCCGGGCTGACGTTCTGGAGCAGTTTGCCGCAGGCGGTGCAGGCGTCACTGAAGGCGAAGCAAGGGCAACTGCTGAGCCGAATCGGCTGTAAGCAGGGCGTCACACAATGAAGTGAGGCCGCCTGGACGGCTTTCGTCCGGGCGGCCTTTGGGCCGGGCCAGCCTCACCCATTCCGATGCGATGGGTGTTCGGGATGGAGTATTTCCGCGGTTTGATCAAGACGCTCTATCAGGCTGGCAACAAACCGCTCCAGGACGTGCGGGAGTTTGCGTTTTTGCATCGTCAGGATCTGGATATGCCGCTCTGACAGCTGACTGTTGGACAGTGGGATTGAGACCAGGCCGTCCTCCGGGTTGCCGATGCGCCCGACTTTACTGGCCAGCGCGATAGCATCCGACTGGCGGACAAACTCTTGCAGCGCGCTGGAATAGTTGCACACCATTGAGTGACGAAACGTCAGCCCCTCCAGTTGGCAGGCAAGGTCAAACAGCTGGCGCTGGGTGGTTCCCTCAGCCGTCAAAGCAACAGGGTAGGGTTGCATCTCTGTCAGCGAAAGCACGGCTTCCCTGGCCAGCGGATGGTGTGTGCGCATGAGTGCGCAGGTGGTGGAGCGGCACGAATATTCGATGTTCACCGCTTGCAGAGGCGCGGTGCTGAAGGTGATGCCGATATCAACTTCACCCGTGCGCACTTTATCCACGCAGGCGGAGGGCGTCGTCACGTCTAACCGGTACTGCACCGATGGATGCAGCTTCTCGAACGCCACCATCACCTGGGGTAAAAAGTTTCTCGACAAGCCTTCCGTCGACGCGACGCGAATCATCTTGGCGCCCGGGTAATCATTCCCGCGCAACTCAAGCAGTAACTTCTCTTCCTCCAGGCGGGCCCGCCGCGCATGGGCTGCCAGTGCTTCACCGCCCGCAGTGAGGTGCATGCCTCGGGGGCGACGATCAAACAACTGAATGCCTACCTGTTCCTCGAGCAAGGCTATCTGTCGGCTGACGGCACTGGGCGCGATGTGCAGTCGCTCACCCGCAGACGCCAGCGATCCGCTGTCGACCACGGCCAGAAAATATCGGTAATCCATCGACGTTGCCTCGGGTTGGTTGCAGCTAATAATTAGATGGCAGCCTTGCATAAATAGCAATATTCAGATGCCTGAAGATGCGCCAGTATTTCGTTCATCGATCCTCAGGCACGCGAGAAGCGCATGAACAAACAGGACGCCGTGACGTCAGCACGCAATTACTTCTTTGATGGTTTTTTTGAACAGGACCTGCGACGGCGAACCGCTTGCCGAACGGAGAGCCAGAGCCCGCAGGGTGGCCCTGAGCTACAGCGTTACCTCAGCGATGAAATCATGCCGCAGCTGGAAGGCATGGGCTTCGACTGTTCCATTTTTGATAACCCGGTAGGTGCAGGACCGTTTCTTATTGCCCAGCGCCATGAAGACGACTGCTTTCCCACCGTCCTCACCTATGGCCACGGGGATGTTGTGCTGGGTTACGACGAACAATGGAGAGCAGGGCTGAGCCCGTGGGCATTGAAGGTCGAAGGTGAGCGCTGGTACGGACGCGGAACCGCCGATAACAAAGGCCAGCACACTATCAACTTTGCCGCATTGGCGCAGGTCATCAGCGCGCGCGGCGGCAAGCTGGGCTTCAACGTAAAAGTGATTTTCGAAACCGGCGAGGAGTGTGGCTCGCCGGGGCTGCATGAGTTTTGTCATCAGCATCGGGAGGTGTTGGCCGCCGATGTGTTTATCGCCTCCGACGGCCCGCGCTTGAATGCCGAGCGGCCTACGATGTTCCTCGGCTCCAGAGGCTCGGCGCTTTTTCGTCTGGACGTCGACGCACGTGACAAACCGCTGCATTCGGGCAACTGGGGCGGCGTCATGGTCAACCCCGCGGTGGTGCTGTCCAACGCCATCGCAAGCCTGGTCAGTGCCCAAGGCCGCGTGCTCTGCCGCAGCCTGTTGCCGGCGGGTATTCCTGAGTCGGTGCGCAGCGCCATTGCTGATTTGAACATCGAGGTGCACTCCCTGGGGCGCCCGCTTGATGACGCGTGGGGCGAGCCTGGCTTGACCTTGGGCGAACGGCTGTTTGGCTGGAACACGGTGGAGGTGCTTGCGATCAATGCCGGCAATCCGAAGAAACCAGTGAACGCCATCCCCGCGTCAGCGACTGCCTTTTGCCAGCTACGGTTTGTCGTCGGTACCGACTGGAAAGCGATCGAAAGTAACGTGCGCTCGTATCTGGATGAGCACGGGTTTCACAACGTGCGCGTACAGGTCACCACGGTCTCCCCCGCAACACGACTGGACCCCGATCATTACTGGGTCAACTGGGTCAAGAAATCGATTGAAGGCACAACCGGCAAGAAGCCTGCGGTCTTGCCTAATCTGGCCGGGACATTACCCAATGATGTGTTTTCCAGCATCCTGGGGCTGCCGACCTTATGGATACCGCATTCTTACCCGGGCTGCTCCCAGCACGCCCCCGATGAGCATTTACTGACGCCCGTCATTCTGGAAGGGCTGACGATGATGACCAGCCTCTTCTGGGACCTGGGCGAGCTGGCGCATACGCCCGAATAATAAATAGCAGCACGCACCCCTTTAGAACTGCCGCCCGAACAATTTTATAAAAACCGGAGCGCCATCGTGCCAGAGCTGACCTCTACGCCAGACCGTTGTGAAACCCAAGCCAAACCCCTGTGGAAACCTGTGTGTGCGGCGTTAGTGGGTAATACGCTGGAATGGTTTGACCTGTCGGTCTACGCCTATTTTGCCGTCACTATCAGCAACGTGTTTTTCCCTTCCGATGACCCGACCGTATCGCTGTTCATGGCGTTTGCCACGTTCGGTTTATCGTTCCTGATTCGTCCCCTGGGCGCTGCGGTTTTAGGCTCATACGCCGACAGGCGAGGCCGAAAAAAAGCCTTGTCGCTGTCCATCAGCCTGATGCTCTTGGGCACGTTCTTCATTGCAGTCATGCCCGGCTACGCCAGCATCGGCGTCGTGGCTCCCATCGGTATATTGCTCGCGCGCTTGCTCCAGGGGTTTTCGGCAGGCGGCGAGTTTGGAAGCGCAACCGCGTTCATGATGGAACATGCACCGGCGCGCACCCGAAACTTCGTCGCCAGCCTGCAGTTTGCCAGCCAGGGCTTTGGTGTCGTGATCGCGTCCTTGTTTGGCTTTTTCCTGACCTCCCATCTGGACGCGCAACAGATGATTGACTGGGGTTGGAGGGTGCCGTTCTTTTTCGGCCTGATGCTCGGCCCGGTAGGCATCCTGATACGCAGAACGACCGATGAATCGCCTGAGTTCAAAGCCGCAGAACCCGGCGCGCGGCCCTTGAACGAGGTGTTTCGATCACAGAAAACACTGCTGTTGGTGGCGATCGGCACCATGGTGATATCGACGGCTTCCACTTACATGATTCAGTACATGCCGTCCTATGCCATCACGGTATTCAACATACCGCAGCACTCCGCTTTCCTGGCGACGCTCACAGCAGGCATCATCCTGACGCTGGTCACGCCCCTGGTCGGGTATATCTGCGGGCGAGTGGGGCGGATCAAGCTGATGCTGTGCGCGGCGGCGCTTTACATGGTGGTTATTTGCCCGGCGTTCCTGTGGCTCAAGCGCTACCCAAGCGCTGACTCGCTGATACTGGTGGTGGCGTTGATGGCGTTGATCAAGGCTGTTTATTACGCGCCCCTGGCCTCCCTGCTTGGCGATATCTTCCCGGTACAAACGCGCGTCACCGGTATCTCGCTGAGTTACAACCTGGGCGTTACGATTTTTGGAGGGTTCGCCCCGGTTATCGCGACGGGGCTGATTGCGCTGACAGGTTCAGGCATCGCCCCCAGCTTTTATCTGATCGCTGCAGCGGCGCTGAGTATCAGCGCGCTGTGTGCTGCCTGGTTCAAATTGCGTATTCGGCGATGAGTGTCGGTTGATTATTGAAAGGGACTCGGGAGAAGAAGGGCATCACGGCGCGTGACTGTGCTGCCGAGTAAAGCGCCGCTCAGGCGGCGCTCGCGGTAGCGTGCTGGCCCGGGATGGCGCCAATCAGCTCACGGGTGTAATCGCTGGCCGGGCGGTTGAAGATGCGCTCTACCGAGCCCTGTTCGATCACCCGGCCATTGCGCAACACCAGCACCTCATGGGCGAAGTTGGCGACCACCGACAAGTCGTGGGACACCAGCACGTAGGCGATGCCAATGTCCCGTTGCAGCTCTTGCAGCAGTTCAAGGATGTGTGCCTGCACGGACACGTCGAGGGCGCTGACCGGTTCATCCAATAGCAAGAGATCCGGTTTCAGCGCCAGAGCGCGGGCGATGGCGACACGTTGGCACTGGCCGCCGGAAAGCTCGCGCGGCAGGCGATCAAGGAAACTCACCGGCAAATGCACGCGACTGATCAGCTCGCGCGCGGCCTGTTCCAGGGCCGGGCCCTTGAGCAAGCCGAACGACACCAGCGGTTCGACGATGCTGTCGAACACTGTGAAGCGTGGGTCCAGCGCCGAAAACGGGTTTTGTTGCACCAGTTGCAGGCGCTGGCGCAGCGGGCGGAAGTCGCGCCAGCTGAGGTCGGTGACGTCCTGTTGCTCGAACCACACCCGCCCGCGGCTGGGTTTTTCCAGGCCGAGGGCGATGCGCAGCGCGGTGCTTTTGCCTGAGCCGGACTCGCCGACAATCGCCAGGGTCTGCCCGCGGTAGACCTGCAGGCTCAAGTCCTCCAGCGCCACAAAGCTCGCGTCTTCGCCCTTGACCTTGGGCAGTGCGAACGTCTTGCCAACGTTTTGCAGTTGCAGGATCGGCGGCTGCGTCGGCGCCGGTCGGGCCAGTGGCTGGCGGCGCTTGGCGAACGCCGGCGCGGCGGCGATCAAGGCGCGGGTGTAGTCATGCTGCGGCGCGCCGAGAATCTGCCGGGGTGCCCCTTGCTCGACCACTTGCCCCTGTTGCATCACCAGGACGCGGTCGGCGCGATCCAGTGCCACGCCAAGGTCATGGGTGATGATCAGCAACGAAATGCCGCGCTCACTGACCAGCCGTTGCAGGTGGTCGAGGATCTTGCGCTGCACGGTGACGTCGAGGGCGCTGGTCGGCTCGTCGGCGATGATCAGGCGTGGGTTGCCGGCCAGGGCGATGGCGATCAACACGCGCTGGCGCATGCCCCCGGAGAGTTCGTGCGGGTACTGGCGCGCGCGCAGTACCGGCTTGTCGATACCGACCTGTTGCAGCAGCTCGACGATATCCGCATCGACACCGGGGTAGCGCTTGCCCTTGGCCAGGATCAGCGCCTCGGCAATCTGCTGGCCAATGCGCAGGGTCGGGTTGAGGCTGACCATCGGGTCCTGGGGCACCAAGCCGATGGTGCGCCCGCGCAGGCCGCGTTTCTGGCGTTCGCCGGCGTGGGTGAGGTTGTTGCCGTCCACCCACAACTCGCCGGCGCTGATGTGTGCGCTGTCCGGCAACAGGCCGAGAATCGCGTTGGCCAGGGTGGATTTACCCGAGCCGGACTCGCCGACAATCGCCAGCGTCTCGCCTTGGGCGATGGTCAGTGACAGCTGGTTTACTGCCAGGTTGCCGTGCCGGTAGCTGACACTAAGCTTGTGAACATCCACTAAAGCATTCATCGCTGAACCTCCTCGAACGTGCGGGCAATGTGGTTGAGGCTGAACACCACCGCGACCAGGAACAGGCCGGGCAGCAACGACACCCAGGGGGCGGTGATCAGAAAGTGCCGACCGTTGGCGATCAACGTGCCCCATTCGGCGGCCGGAGGCGCGGCGCCGAAACCGAGAAAACTCAGGCCGGCGGTGGCGAGTATGGCTGCACCGAAATCCAGGGTCGCCAGTACCGCCACTGGGCCCCAGGCGTTGGGCAGGATGTGCCGCAGCAAGGTGCGGCCCCAGCTGGCGCCGCCCAGGCGTGCGGCTTCCACGTACGGCAGGGTCTTGACCCGCAGCACTTCGGCACGGGTGGTGCGGGCGAACCCGGGGATAATCCCGACGCCCACGGCGATAGCCACCGGCACCGTGCCGAAGCCGATGGCGGTGACAATCGCCAGGGCCAGCAGCAAGCCGGGCAGGGCGAGCAACACGTCGACAAACCGCATGATCACCGCATCGATACGCCCACCGGCAAAGCCGGACAGAATGCCCAGCCCGAGCCCGCCCAGCAACGCGATCCCCACCGCCAGAAAGGCCGCCAACACCGACAGGCTGGAGCCGTAGACCACCCGGGTGTACAGGTCGCGGCCCAGCTCGTCGGTGCCGAACCAGTGGGTCAGGTTCGGCGCCGTGAGCTTGACCGCCGGTGCGGTGGCATAGGGGTCGAAGCTGGTCAACCACTGCGGCGCCACGGCGGCCAGCAATGAAAACACCACAATCAACACCGCCAGGCTGAAACCCGGTCGCCGCAGCAAGGGCATTACCGCCGCCGTGGCACGTTGGCGGCGGCTGCGGCGTTGCCAGAGTGGGGTCGTAAGGCCGAGGTTTTGCTCAAGAATAGTCATGGTCTAGGACACCTTTGGCGTGTGGGAGATGCGCGGGTCGAGCCACGGGTACAGCAAGTCCACCAGCAGGTTGACCAGCACAAAGGCTGCCGCCGACACCGCGACAATCGCCAGCACCACCGGGATGTCCTGGCGCAGCACGGCCTCCTGGGCCAGGCGGCCGATGCCGGAGCGAGCGAAGATGGTTTCCACCAGCACCGCACCGGACACCGTATTGCCCACCTGCAGGCCGACCAGCGTGAGAATCGGCAGCGCCGCGTTGCGAAATCCATGGCGCGCCTGCACCTGGCCACGGCTGAGGCCCTTGGCGTAGGCGGTGACGATATACGACTCCTGCCACACGCCCTGGAAGCTGCGCTGCAGCACTTGGGCATACACCGCCGCACTTGGAATCGCCAGGGTGATCGCCGGCAGTACCAGGCTTTCAAAGCCCCGGCTGCCGGTGGCGGGGAACCAGCCGAGGCCAAAGGCAAACACCTGGATCAGCAACAGGCCCATCCAGAACACCGGCACCGAAAACCCCAGGGAAGGCAGGCGCGCCAGGGCTTTTTTCAGCGGTTGCCAGCGGATATAGGCGGTCAGGTAGGCCAGGCCGATGCCGCCGACCAGCGACAACACAATCGCCAGGCCGGCCAGGGACAGGGTTTGCGGGAGGCGCTCGGCGAGCAACTCGGCGACCGGGCGGTTCAGCGACAGCGACTGGCCGAAGTCGCCGTGCAAGGCGCCCAGCAGCAGGTCGACATATTGCTCGAACAGGCCCTTGTCCAGGCCGTAATAGGCGCGTGCCTTGGCCAGGTCGGCCACCGACAGCGAATCGGCCTCCATGCCCGAGGCACTGAGCATGATCGACAGCGTGTCGCCCGGCAGCAGATAGAGGATGAAGTAGGTGATGCTATAGGCCCCCCACAGCACCAGCAGGGCCTGGCCGACGCGGCCGATCAGGTAGCGGCTCATGGCGTGCCGATCTCGATATCACCCAGCAGCGCGAAGCCCTCGGCGGTCCAGCGAAAGTTCTTTACCTTGGGCGACGTTGCCGCCTGCCACACGCGCTCGTACACCGGGAACGCCGAGCTTTCGTCGATCAGCAGGTCCTGCAGGTCGCCATAGGCGGCGGCACGTTGTTCGCCTTGGGTGGCCGTAATGCCGGCATCGAACAAGCCCTTGGCTGCTTCCAGGGTGGCCGGTTCATAGGTATTAGTGGCCACGGTGGAGCTGTTGGCGCTGCGCGGGTCGAGGATGGTTTGCAGGATGATCGGGTCGGCGCGGGTCATGTAGTTGATGGTCAGGTCGTAGTTGCCGGCAGAGTTGTTGGCCACCCATTCGGCGCGGGTCACCACGCTGAGTTTCAACTCGATGCCGACCTTGCGCAGTTGGTCCTGGATCAGCACGTCACCCGCGGTTTCGGCTGGGCTGATGTTGTAGCTCAGGCTCAGGCGCTTGCCGTTTTTGCTGCGGTAACCGTCCGCGCCCTTGGCCCAGCCGGCTTGATCCAACAGTTTTTCGGCAGCTGCCGGGTCGTAGCCGAGCTTGCTGCCCTGGCTTTTGAAGTAAGGCGTGGTCACGTCGAAGATGCCGTCCACCACCGGGAACTCGGCGTTATACACGGTGCTGGCGTAGCTCTTGCGGTCGATGGACTTCTGCACGGCCAGGCGCACGTGTTGATCGGCGAGGATGCGTTCGCCACGGGTGTTGGGGTACAGGTTCAGCGCCGGGCCTGGCAGCGAGCGGCTCTGGATGGTCGCGCCCTTGGACTGGAACAGCTTGAGGTCGACTTCCGAAAACGGGTTGCGTGGCCACAGGATGTCGGCCTTGCCCTGCAGGAACAGGCCGTTGCGCACGCTCTCTTCGGGGATGTAGCTGATGTCGACGGCGTCCAGGTGTGCCTCACCCGGGTTCTTCATATTCGCCGAGGGCCACGCGTAACCCTTGCGTTTGGTCAGGTGCGCGCCGACTTCCGGGGTATAGCTGGCCAGCACAAACGGCCCGGTACCGATGATCTTGCCCAGGGAGCGCTCCTTGACCGTGAGTGCATAGGACGCGGGCGCGAGGATTGCCAGGTTGGTGGTAGAGGTGGCTTGTAAAAAGCCCGCGTTGGGTTTGGCCAGTACCAGCTTGACGGTGAAGTCGTCGACCACTTCGGTGTGGTCATAACCCGCCAGGTAGGTGGCGCCGAAGGTCGCCGGCAGCTCGGTGGCCAGGGTCTTGTCGCTGTCGAACGCGGTTTTCACCGCTTTTGCGTCGAAGCGCTCACCGTTGCTGAACGTCACGTCGTCGCGCAGGTGAAAGGTGTAGGTCAGCTCGTCGTCACTGATCTCCCAGCTCCTGGCCAGCCAGGGGATGATCTTTCCGGTGGCCGGGTCCTGGTCGGTGAGCGACTCGGCGACATTGCGCAGCAGCACGCGGTGTTCCAGCCAGTAGACCTGGAACGGGTCGACGCTGACCAGGGTGGTGTTGTCGCCAAAAAATGCAATGTTCAGGGTTTTGTTCGCTTGCGCCTGGTCACCCGAAGGTGAGCAGGCGGCCAGGCTGATTGCCAGGGCGCAGGGGGCCAGCAGGCGGCTCATCAAGTTGGAGGTGTTCAATGGGGTGCCCTCGTTTGGCGATGTGAATCAGAAGTCGTAGGCCAGCTTGGTGTACCAGTAGCCGCCGCCCGGATAGAACGGCGGGTTGCCGTAAGGCGCCAGGCCGAGGTTGCTGTAGACGGCGTGCCGGTCGGGGCGCACGTCGAAGATGTTGGTGCCGCCGATGCTGACGGTGATGCTGTCGACGAAGGTGTAGCTGACGTCGAGGTCGGTGATCCATTTGGCGCCGAAGCTGCGATCCCCGGTGGGGTTGACCGCCAGGGTCTTGACCGCGCCGTAGCGGGCGGTTTGCAGGTTGACCGCGAGGTCCTCGACCTTCCAGTTCGCGCCGAGGATCCACTTGGTCTTGGGCGACGCCTCGGTGAGGTCGCCTTCGCGGTCGCGGCCCACCAGGGTCACGCCGGAACCCGCCAGTGCGGCCGGGGTGTCGCGGGTGCCTTCGATGGTGGTCTTGTTCCAGTTAAAGCCCAGGCTCCAGCGCACGTCGCCCCAGGCATCCAGCGGCGTGGTGTGGTCGGCAACCACATCCAGGCCACGGGTGCGGGTGTCGAAGGCGTTGGTGTAATAGTTGACCCAGGTGCCGGTGGGCACGCCCTGGGCGGCGAGGATCGCGTTGACTGCGCCATTGCCTTGGTCATAGATATTGCTGGTCAGGGCGATGCGGTCGTCGATGTCGATCAGGTAGGCGTCCGCGGTGATGCTGGTGCGCGGCGCGGGTTGCCAGGTGAGGCCCAGGCCGAGGTTGCGCGACTTCTCCGGTTTCAGGTCATCGCCACCCAGCGCCTTGGCCAGGTTGCTGCCCGACGGGGTCAGGCGGGTGACGGCCGGAACCACGTTGCCGTTGACGTCGGTGGCCACGCGGTTGTCCGCCACGGTGTAGCCGATCTGGGTCAGCGACGGCGCACGGAAACCAGTGCCGACGGTGCCGCGCACCGCCACGCTGTCGGTCAGCTCGTAGCGCGAGTTCACCTTGAGGCCGAAGGTGTTGCCCGAGTCATCGTCGTAATGTTCGACCCGCCCGGCCACATCGAGGAACCAGCGCTCGGTGAGGTCAAAGCCCAGGTCCAGGTAGCCGGCGTAGTTGTTGCGGATCAGGCTGACCTCATCTTCGGGGCGAATGGTCACTGCCGCCTGTGCGCCCGATGCCGCCGGGTAGGTGCCGGTGATGTAGGCCTCGGGGTCGCCGGCGAAGGTGCTGAAATGCTCCCAGCGATGCTCCAGGCCGGCCGACACCTGCACCGGCGACGTGAGGTTGAACAGGCTGTCGTAACGGCGGGTGAAGTCGAGGTTGTTGACCCATTGCTCGAAGCGGAAGGTCGCCAGGTTGTCGAATTTGGTCGGCGAGGCGGTGCCCAGCGACGGGTTGATATTCAGGTCGCTGGAGTGGTGCACATTGTTTCGCCCGTAGGTGGTGCTCAGGTCCCAGTTCCACTCGGCCACTTGGCCCTTGCCGCCAAACAGCAACTGGTAGTCGCGGTCCTTGATGTTGTTCAGCGGGTAGTAGCCGTCGGGGAACACTTCGGGCACCGCCGCGCGGCCGGTGGGCAGGCGGAAATAGTTGGCCGCTTCGGCGTCGCGCTCGCCGTAGGTGGAGAACGAATAAAGGGTCAAGTCTTCCAGCGGCAGCTCGGCGTTGTAGGCCAGGTTGAAGGCCTTGAGGTCGGGGTCGCCGTTCTTGATGGCCACCCGGTCCCAGGCCGCTTCCTTGGCCGGATCGTTGAAGGCGCGTACGCTGCTGTCGGCCTTGTCGTTCCACGAGGCTTCGCCGCGTTTGCGCGCATCTGCCGAGAGGTGGAAGAAGCCGCCATTGCCGAGCTTGAAACCCTGGTCGCCAGCGACCTTGATGGTTTCGCCCTGGCCGGAATACAACTGGCCATAGCTGCTCTCCAGGTGCCCGCCGTTATTGGCGGACTTGAGGATGATGTTGATCACCCCAGCCACCGCATCCGAGCCGTACTGGGCGGCGGCGCTGTCTTTGAGTACTTCGATATGGTCGACCGAGCTGACCGGGATCAGGTCGATGTCCACGGCATTCGCGCCGCTGTTGTCGATCGAGCCGCGTTGGCCGGTGGCGCCGTTATGGCGCCGTTTGCCGTTGACCAGCACCAGGGTGTAGGCCGGGCCGAGGCTGCGGTTGCTCAACGGGCGGGTCACCGAGTTGTAGCCAGCGATATTGGTGCCGAAGTTGAAGGAGGGCAGCAGCTTGGCAATCGCCTCGGACAACTCGGCGCGGCCGGTCTTGAGCAACTGCTCGCTGTTGATCACATCAATGGGTGCCGGACTGTCGGCGACGGTGCGCTCCTGGCCGCGCAAGCCGGTGGAAATCACCGTTACCGTGCCGAGCTTGGCGTCCTCGGCGCAGGCGGGCACCGCCGCCAGCAGCAGCGAGCTGGTCAACAGCGACAGGCGGAATTTTTTCAGCGGCGCGGGGAGAGAAATATCTGGCAT
>NZ_JBARTQ010000138.1:0-6691 GCF_049645325.1 Pseudomonas sp.
GCTTTGGTTACTTTCGCGCTTTTCGAAAGTGACCCGCTGTAAGAGCGGAACCCATAGTGGCCGTCACCCAAATAACGGATATGCCCACGAAACCCACTAACCCAACAACCCCTCCACATAATCAACAAACGCCCGCGCCTTGGCGCTCGCCATCCTGCCCGTCGGAAACACCGCCCATAAATCGATCGGCGACAGTTGCCAGTCATTCAGCACCGTTTTCACCTCGCCACTCGCCAGCTCCGGCGCAAACATCCAAGTCGACGCCAGGGTCAAGCCCAAATGGCTCAGCACGGCGGCGCGCACGCCTTCCGCTGCGGTAACGCGCACACGGCCACGGGCGACGATCGAATGTTCGGTGTCGCCTTGACGGAAGGTCCAACTTGAACCGCCACCCAGGCTGTAGAGGATCGCCTGGTGTTGCAGCACATCCGCCGGTGTCGCAGGTTCGCCAAAGCGTTCGAAGTAGGCCGGGGTGGCGAGGACTTGGCGGGGCGACTGGCCGATCTTGCGTGCGGTCAGCCCAGAGTCGCTCAAGTTGCCCATGCGCAGGGCGACGTCGATGCCTTCTTCCACCAGGTTGAGGCTGTGGTCATTGAGCACCACTTCAATATTGAGCCCAGGGTAGTGCGCCAAAAACGGCCCCAGGTGAGGAATGATGTGCAACCGCGCGAAGGTGGTCGCAGCACTGATGCGCAAATTACCCGACAGCCCAGCGCCGGCGCCTCGCGCTGCGTCATCGGCCTCGTTGGCTTCGTCGATGGTGCGCTTGGCCCGCTCGAAATAGGCCAGGCCTGCTTCGGTCGGGGTCAAGCCGCGCGTTGAGCGCAACAGCAACCGCACCGCCAGGCGCGTCTCCAGGTGCGCGATGCTCTTGGAGACGGCAGGTTGGCCTATCCCCAAGCGTTTGGCGGCGGCCGAAAACGAGCCGGTCTCCACCACGTGAACGAAGGTTTCCATGGCGGTGAGGCGGTCCATCGAGTGTCCTTGGATTATCGGGTGAGGGCGTCGAGCATCGCCGACGGTTCTGGGCGTTGAGTGTAATCCGGGTTGACCTCGGCGTAACGAATCACGCTGTCCTGGCCGATCACATAGCGGGCGGGCATGGGCAGGGTCCAGGCCGGGTCATCATTGATCAGCGGCAGGTTATTGCCGAAGCCTTTGTAGAGTTCGATCAGGTAGTCCGGCAGTTCAAAGCGCAGGCCGAAAGCCGCGGCGACGTCGTTATGGGTGTCGCTGAGGATCGGAAAATCGAGCTCGACGATGCGCTCGGATTTGCGGCTGTTGGCAGCGGTCTGTGGCGACAGTGCCAGCAGGTTGGCACCGGCGGCTTTCAATGTTGGCAGAAAGGCCTGCAGCGCCTGCAATTCCATATTGCAGTACGGGCACCACACGCCTCGGTAAAACGTCAGCACCAGCGGGCCTTTGGCCAACAGGTCGGCAGACGAAACCAGTGTGCCGTCGGCATCCTTGAGGCTGAACAGCGGCGCTTTGTCGCCGACGTTGAGCGCACGCTGTGCGGCGCCGGAGGCGATCAGCTCGGCGGTGGCGCGCTCCATGATCGGATGGATGTGGGCCGGGGCGTTGTAGGGCGGCTTGCCGGCTTTGAAGTCAGCGCGGAAGGCATCAAGTGTGGCTTGAAGTGTCATGGTGATATTCCCTCGGGAGATGGGCCGGGTTGGCTGGAGCGATGATGGGCTCAGCCGGGCGGTGCCAGAAGTGAGGTCGGCTGCATAATATTTATGCCCTGAAGGAATAAAACCGCGCCGTTTCACTATTCGGTAAAACAACCGCCAGTCGGCGTGGGCTATTCTGTGCTTGAGTAAAGATAACTCTAGGGTTACTTTTATTCAGGCCAAGCCAAGGAGGCTGGGGTGCAAAGCAGGCTATTGATCAAGGCGCTGCAAGAGGCGGGTTGGGTGCTGGATCGGCTCACAGGCAGTCATCATATTTTTACTCACCGCTATAACCCGTACACGATACCGGTGCCGCATCCCAAGAAGGATCTGCCGCTGGGCACCGTCAGAAGCATCAGGAAGCGCGCCGGGCTGTTTCAGTTTTAAGGAGAGCATTCATGCAATACCCAATCTGTATCGAATGGGGCGATGACTTCACCGCCACCGGCATTCAGATCCCCGATATTCCCGGTGCAGTCACCGCCGGCGACAGCTTTGAAGAGGCGTACAACGCCGCCGTGGAAGTGGCGCACATCATGCTGCAAGAGATCGCGGCCGAAGGCGGGGTGATTCCGATGCCGACGTCGGTGGCCAATCATCATGCCCACGAAGATTATGCGGGGATGGGCTGGGGGATGTTGGAGCTGGATATCTCGCCCTATCTGGGCAAGACCGAGAAGGTCAATGTGACCTTGCCGGGGTATGTCATCCAGCGCATCGACCGGTATGTGCGCGAACACAAGGTCAAAAGCCGCTCGTCATTTCTGGCGGATGCGGCATTGGAGAAGTTGGTGCGTTCGTAGTGCGATCGCTGTAGGCGCTGGCTTGCCTGCGATGCAGAGACTTCGGTGTATCAGGCATGCCCGGTTGATGCCATCGCAGGCAAGCCAGCTCCCTCAGTGGCCAATGCCTACAGGCGATGCGTCTACGCCACTGCCGGCGCAGCCTGGCGCGAAGCACTCAGAAAGCGCAACAGCGCCAGCAGCGGGAATGCGCTGCCCACCAGCATCACGCCCAGCCAGCCGCCGTGTTCGTACACGCTGCTGGCAATTGCCGAGCCGAATGCACCGCCGATGAAAATACTGGTCATGTACAACGCGTTCAGGCGGCTGCGGCTGGTGGCGTCGAGGGCGTAGATGGCGCGTTGGCCGAGGACCATGTTCATCTGCACGCAGAAGTCCAGGACCACGCCAGTCACTGCCAGGCCGATCACGCTGTACAGCGGGTGTACGAAAGCGGGCAGGAAGCTCAGCGCGGCAAACAGCATCGCCAGCAGCGATGCGCGGTGGGTGTGGCCGGCATCGGCGAGGCGGCCAGCAATAGGCGCGGCGATGGCGCCCAGGGCACCGACCAGAGCAAACAGGGCGATCTCGGTTTGGCTCAGGCCGTGATTACGCGCCAGTTCCAGCGGGGCGGCGGTCCAGAACAGGCTGAACGTGGCGAACATGCAGCCCTGGTAGAACGCGCGCTGGCGCAGTACCGGTTGCTGGCGCAGCAGGGTGCCGAGAGAGCGCAGCAACTGGCCGTAGCTGGCGCTGTGATCGGGTTGACGCTTGGGGATCGTCAACAGCAGGACCACGCTGATAAACGCCATCAGTGCCGCGGCGGCCATGAACATCGCACGCCAGCCGAAGTGGTCGGCCACGAGGCTGGACACCGGCCGTGCCAGCAGGATACCCAGCAGCAGGCCACCCATGATGCTGCCGACCACGCGGCCACGGGATTCGGCCGGGGCCAGGTGCGCGGCCAGAGGGATCAGGATCTGCACCGACACCGAGCTGAACCCGATCAGCAACGACACCAGCAGGAACAGGTTCGGCTGCTCGGTGAAGGCTGCGCCCAACAGGCTGGCGATGGCCAGCACGGTGGTAGCGATCATCAGCTTGCGGTTTTCCAGCAGGTCGCCCAGCGGCACCAGGAAAAACAGGCCAAGCGCATAGCCGATTTGCGTCAGGGACACGATCAGGCTGGCCATTGCCGGGGTCAGGCCGATGTCCGGCGCGATCAACTCGATGATCGGCTGGGCGTAGTAAATGTTGGCAACGATGGCGCCGCAACAGAACGCAAACAGCATCACCATGCCTCGGGTCATGGTGCTTGTAGCGTGTGGGGTAGCGTTCATGGGGTTCTCGTTAAAGCGAAGGAAGGTGGCGTGCGAGAGTAAAGACAACGCCGTGACCGGAGTAGGGCGCTGGCGGTGATATCACTCATGCGGGAAATTAATGACTGAAACGTTAACTTTCGGGTCGAACGGCAATGATACATTCAGACATAACTGCCGAAACAGGAAATCCACTGACATGAAGATCACGCTCAACAAGATGCTCCTGGCTTCCACCCTCGCCGCGGCCATGGCCGTTGGCCTGGCTAATGCCGCCGATGCCCCGCGAGTCGGCGTGCGCGGCGCCATCACTGCGATGGACGGCGACGCGATGCACGTCAAGGTCAACAGCGGTGAAGACGTCACCGTGCACCTGACCAAAGACACCCTGGTGCGCGCCGTTACCTTGGCCAAGATCGATGAGATCAAGCCGGGCAGCTACATCGGTTCGGCGGCGATGCCGAATGCCGATGGCAGCCTGACTGCGCTGGAAGTCCACGTGTTCCCACCGGCGATGGCCGGTACGGGCGACGGGCACCGCGCGTTTGATTTGAAAGAGGGCAGCAGCATGACCAACGGCACCGTTGGCGACTTGGTGGTCAGCAACGGGCGCACCTTGACCGTTAAGTACAAAGGCGGCGAGCAGAAGATCGTGGTGCCGGATGATGTGCCGATCGTCAACCTGGAGCCGGGGGATCGCAGCTTGCTCAAGGTCGGGACGAAGGTAGTGATGTTCGCGGCGAAGGGCGCGGATGGGACCATTACCGCCCAGGCCATCTCGGCGGGTAAAGACGGCGTAACGCCGCCGATGTAACTGCCCAACACAACACCAACTGTGGGAGCTGGCTTGCCTGCGATGCAGGCACCTCGGTGTATCAGGCAGACCGAGGTGATGCTATCGCCGGCAAGCCAGCTCCCGCAGTGTTTACCGCGTTTGTTCAGTTATTGACCCGAATAGATCTGGTCAAAAATCCCGCCATCATTGAAGTGGGTCTTCTGCACGGTGCGCCAGTCACCAAAGGTTTTCTCGACCGACAGGAAGTCGACTTTCGGGAAGCGGTCGGTGTACTTGGCCAGCACCTTCGGGTCACGTGGACGCAGGTAGTTGTTGGCGGCGATTTCCTGGCCTTCCGGCGACCACAGGTAGTTCAAGTAGTCTTCGGCCGCCACGCGGGTGCCTTTCTTCTCGACCACTTTGTCGACCACCGACACCGGCGGCTCAGCTTCAGCCGAGACGCTTGGGTAGATCACTTCGAACTGGTCACGGCCGAATTCACGGGCGATCATTTCTGCTTCGTTTTCAAACGTCACCAGCACGTCGCCGATCTGGTTGGTCATGAAGGTGGTGGTGGCGGCGCGGCCACCGGTGTCGAGCACCGGCGCGTGTTTGAACAGCTCGCCGACGAACTTCTTCGCCTTGTCTTCATCGCCGCCGTTTTTCAGCACGTAGCCCCACGCTGACAGGTAGGTGTAGCGGCCGTTACCCGAGGTCTTCGGGTTCGGCACGATCACTTGCACGCCATCCTTGAGCAGGTCCGGCCAGTCTTTCAGGGCCTTGGGGTTGCCCTTGCGCACGATGAATACGGTGGCGGAGGTAAACGGCGCGCTGTTGTTCGGCAGGCGGGTGACCCAGTTGTCCGGCACCAGTTTGCCGTTGTCCGCCAGCGCGTTGATGTCGGTGGCCATGTTCATGGTGATCACGTCAGCCGGCAGGCCGTCGATGACCGAGCGCGCTTGTTTGCTGGAACCGCCGAAAGACATCTGCAAGGTCAGCTTGTCGTTCGGGTGCTCGGCTTCCCAGTGTTTCTGGAAGGCGGCGTTGTAGTCTTTGTAGAAATCGCGCATCACGTCGTAGGAGACGTTGAGCAGAGTGACCGGGGCGGCCTGGACGGCACCGGCCAGGGCCAGGCCGGCGGCCAGGAGAGAGGCGCTAACGAGTTTTTTCACTGCTCATTCCTTGTTGTTCGAGAAGGTGATCGGTTGAGTGGGGGCAATTTGCCATCGACTATAACGGGCGCCGCATAGACGTTTAAAGATTAAAACGCTCTGTGCTTATTCCAGTTTATGAAAAAGATTATTGCCACAGCGCGAGCAAAACGCCGCGTTGGGTTCATGGCTGTCTTTCTTGCACACCGGGCAATCGTGCTGCAGCTGTTCACCGCGCATGGCGCTGGCCAGTTCGGCGGTAAAAATCCCGGTGGGCACGGCGATGATCGAATAACCGGTGATCATCACCAGTGACGAAATCACCTGGCCCAGCGGCGTCTTCGGCACGATATCGCCGAAGCCCACGGTGGTCAGGGTCACGATCGCCCAATAGATGCCCTTGGGAATACTGGTGAAGCCATGCTCCGGACCTTCAATCACGTACATCAAGGTGCCGAACACCGTCACCAGCGTGCACACGCTCACCAGGAACACCACGATTTTCTGCTTGCTGCCACGCAGCGCGGCCATCAAATAGTTGGCTTGCTTGAGGTACGGGCTGAGCTTGAGCACGCGGAAAATCCGCAGCATGCGAATGATGCGGATGATCAGCAGGTACTGCGCGTCACTGTAATACAGGGCGAGGATCCCGGGCACGATGGCCAGCAAGTCGACCAGCCCATAAAAGCTGAAGGCATAACGCAGCGGCTTGGGCGAGCAATACAGGCGCAGCCCGTACTCGATGGCGAAGATGACCGTGAAGCCCCACTCAATGTAGGCCAGCACATTGGCGTAGTCCTGGTGAATCTGATCGATGCTGTCGAGCATCACGATCACAATACTGGCGAGGATGATCAGCAACAGGATGCCGTCAAAACGTCGCCCGGCCACTGTGTCGCTCTGGAACACCATGACGTAGAGCCGCTGACGCCAGTCGTTGTTGCTGTCCATAAAAACCCGCCTGAATCGAATATCGAGCAAGCCTAGGGGG
>NZ_JBARTQ010000139.1:0-7221 GCF_049645325.1 Pseudomonas sp.
GTATCACTGAATGACCGAGGCGCTCGCATCGCAGGCAAGCCAGCTCCCACATTGATCGCGTCCAGGCCGAGGACGTGTTGTTCCATAAGGGACAAACAACAAGGGGGCGAATCTTCATCCGCCCCCTGTGTGTCCGCTTATTCCTGCGGTTCTTCTTCGTCTGCAGCAGCATCGAGGGTGGGCTCGTCGACAGTGTCATCGGCATCGCCGATCACTTGCCCCTCAAGCGCAATCCCTTCTTCGCCTTCCAGCTCTTCGCCTTCGACTTCCGACGGTTCCTGAACTCGCTCCAGGCCTACCAGGGTCTCGTCGCTGGCCAGCTTGATCAGCGTCACGCCCTGGGTGTTTCGGCCCAGGCTCGACACTTCATCAACCCGGGTACGTACCAGGGTGCCCTGGTCGGAAATCAGCATGATTTCCTCGCCATCGAGCACCTGCACCGCGCCAACCAGACGGCCGTTGCGGTCGTTGCTGACCATGGCGATAACACCTTGGCCGCCACGCTTGTACTCAGGGAACTCGCTGATGGCCGTACGCTTGCCGTAACCACGGGCCGACGCGGTGAGGATCTCACTGCCTTCTTCCGGGATCAGCATCGAAATCAGCTTCTGCCCTTCCGGCAGACGCATGCCGCGCACACCGCGGGCGGTACGGCCCATGGCACGAACGTCGGATTCCTTGAAGCGTGTCACTTTGCCGCCGTCGGAGAACAGCATGACTTCACGCTCGCCATCGGTAATGGCGGCAGAGATCAATACGTCGCCTTCATCCAGCTCCAGGGCGATCAAGCCCACGCTGCGTTGACGGCTGAAGGATTCCAGCGGGGTCTTCTTCACGGTGCCCTTGGCGGTGGCCATGAAGATGAAGTGACCTTCGGTGTACTCATCGACCGGCAGCATGGTGGTGATGTATTCATCACTGTCCAGCGGCAGCAGGTTGACCAGCGGACGACCACGGGCAGCGCGGGACGCTTCCGGGATTTCGTAGGTTTTCAGCCAATACACCTTGCCCTTGCTGGAGAACAGCAGCAGCGTGGTGTGGCTGTTGGCAACCAGCAGGTGAGCGATGTAGTCCTCATCCTTCACGCCAGTAGCCGATTTACCTTTACCACCACGACGCTGGGCCTGGTACGCAGCCAATGGCTGGGTCTTGGCATAGCCACCGTGGGAGATGGTCACCACGCGATCTTCTTCCGGGATCATGTCACCCAGGGTCAGGTCGAGGCGGGCATCGAGGATTTCGGTGCGGCGCACGTCGCCGTATTCGGCGCGGATCACTTCCAGTTCTTCGCGGATCACTTCCATCAGGCGCACAGCGCTGTTGAGGATGCGGATCAGCTCGCCGATCTGGTTGAGAATCTCCTGGTACTCGGCCAGCAGCTTCTCGTGCTCCAGACCGGTCAGGCGGTGCAGGCGCAGTTCGAGGATGGCCTGGGCCTGTTCCGGCGAGAGGAAGTACTTGCCGTCGCGCAGGCCGTACTGTGGGTCCAGGGTCTCGGGACGGCACGAATCGGCACCGGCACGTTCAACCATCGCCACGACGGCGCTGGATTCCCACGGCATCTTGATCAGCGCTTCTTTCGCTTCCGACGGGGTCGGCGAGGCTTTGATCAGGGCGATGACCGGGTCGATGTTCGACAGCGCAACCGCCTGGCCTTCCAGGATGTGGCCGCGTTCGCGGGCCTTGCGCAGTTCGAACACGGTACGGCGGGTCACCACTTCGCGGCGGTGACGCACGAAGGCTTCCAGCAGGTCCTTGAGGTTCAGGATGCGCGGGCGGCCGTCGATCAGCGCGACAACGTTGATACCAAACACGCTTTGCAGCTGGGTCTGGGCGTAGAGGTTGTTGAGGATCACCTCAGGCACTTCGCCACGACGCAGCTCGATCACCACGCGCATACCGTCTTTGTCAGACTCGTCACGCAGTTCGGTGATGCCTTCGAGCTTCTTCTCTTTAACCAGCTCGGCGATCTTCTCGATCAGACGCGCCTTGTTCAACTGGTAAGGAAGTTCGGTGATGACGATCTGCTGGCGGCCACCGACCTTGTCGATGTCTTCGATCATCGAGCGGGCGCGCATGTAAATGCGGCCGCGACCGGTGCGGTAGGCTTCGATGATGCCGGCGCGACCGTTGATGATCGCGGCAGTCGGGAAGTCCGGGCCGGGGATGTATTGCATCAGCTCATCGATGGTCAACTCAGGGTTGTCGATGAGGGCCAGGCAACCGTCGATGACTTCACCGAGGTTGTGTGGCGGGATGTTGGTGGCCATGCCCACGGCGATACCGCTGGAGCCGTTGACCAGCAGGTTGGGAATACGGGTCGGCATGACGGCCGGGATCATTTCGGTGCCGTCGTAGTTCGGCACCCAGTCCACGGTTTCTTTGTGCAGGTCAGCCAGCAACTCGTGCGCCAGCTTGGTCATGCGCACTTCGGTGTATCGCATGGCCGCAGCGTTATCGCCGTCGACCGAACCGAAGTTGCCCTGGCCGTCTACCAGCAGGTAGCGCAGGGAAAACGGCTGGGCCATCCGAACGATGGTGTCGTACACCGCAGTGTCGCCGTGAGGGTGATACTTACCGATCACGTCACCGACAACACGGGCAGATTTCTTGTACGGCTTGTTCCAGTCGTTACCCAGCTCGCTCATCGCGAACAGCACACGCCGGTGCACGGGCTTCAAGCCATCGCGCGCATCAGGCAGTGCCCGACCGACAATTACGCTCATCGCGTAGTCGAGGTAGGACTGTTTCAGCTCGTCTTCGATATTGACCGGGAGGATTTCTTTGGCCAGTTCGCCCATGAGAAGCCTGATTCCTTTTTCGGGTGAAACCTCGTCACATCCATATGGGACGAACGAAGCTCGCCGCTGCCGGCACAGTGCCTGACAACGACTTACGACAAATCAACGAGTTATGACACGGATCTGCACGTTATAGGCAGCCCCTCGGGGCAACCCTGGAAACCGCCGGATGTTATCACAATCGCCGCCACGCACCTATCCCCCTGATGCGCATGGAGCATAGTAAGTTGACGGATGACAGGCTTGAGGGGGACGAGAGAGGCTCAGAGATGGATTGGTACTATTTTTTGAGGGCGGATCCGAGGGTTTTGTTGACTTTCAGGGCCAATCGCGGGCAAGCCCGCTCCCACAGGTTGAGGTGTGAACACGATTAATGTGTGAGCTGGCTTGCCTGCAATGACAATTTCCCCGGCGCCACCCCCATCAGTGCAGGCGCTTGCGGCACATCAACTTGGCCAGCTTGGCGGTGTCCGGCCGCTCCACAATGCCCCTCTCGGTCACGATCACGTCGATCAGGTCGGCCGGCGTCACATCAAACACCGGGTTATACGCCGCCACATCGGCAGCGAAACGCTGGCCGGCAACCTCCAGCAACTCGTCGGCATCACGCTCTTCCAGGGCCACGTCATCGCCAGTGGCCATCATCAAGTCGAGGGTCGAACTCGGCGCCACCACCATGAAGCGCACGCCATGGTGCATCGCGCACACGGCCAGTTGATAGGTGCCGATCTTGCCGATCACATCACCGTTGGCCGCAATGCAATCGGCGCCGACGATCACCCAGGTCACGCCCTTGGTCTTGAGGATATGCGCGCCTGCCGAGTCGGCATTGATCGTCACCGGAATTCCCTCACCCGCCAATTCCCAGGCGGTCAGCCGCGACCCTTGCAGCCACGGGCGGGTTTCGTTGGCGTAAACCTGCTCGACCATGCCTTCGAGGAACGCCGCGCGAATCACCCCGAGGGCTGTGCCCACTCCGCCGGTCGCCAGGGCGCCCGCGTTGCCATGGGTCAGGATCGCCTGGGCATTGCCCTGATGCTTGCGGATCAACTCGACGCCCAACTGCGCCATGGTCAGGTTGGCTTCCCGATCACTTTCATGGATGGCAATGGCTTCGGCTTCCAGCACCGCCAACGGGTCGGCGTGCTTCTTGAGGCGGTCCAGGCGGTCGCGCATGCGCTTCAAGGCCCAGAACAGGTTCGATGCGGTGGGGCGAGCATCGGCCAGCAGCGCGTAGTCTTCTTCCCACGCGGCCTGCCAGTCACCGCCCTCGGCGATCCGCTCACGGGCGGCGAGCACCAAACCATAGGCGGCGCTGATGCCAATGGCCGGCGCGCCACGCACCACCATCGTGCGAATGGCCGCAGCCACCTCTTCGACCGTCGAACAGGCGACCCAGCTTTCCCGGGACGGCAAGGCACGCTGATCGAGCAGGTGCAGCGCGCCATCACGCCAAGCGATGGCCTTCACTTTCTCTGCAGCCAACAGTCGGTCGCGCATCCCTTACCCCGCACTCATGAAGAAAAGCCGCCGATTATAGCGATCCGCCAGCCAGGACGCTCGGGTATACTTCGCCCTTCTTTTATAGCTGCCCGGGAAGAAGCCTGCGATGACCTCCACTGCCGCCCCGCTCGACCTGTTGCTGCTGCCCACCTGGCTGGTACCTGTCGAACCTGCCGGCGTGGTGCTCAAGCAACACGGCCTGGGCATCCGCGACGGGCGCATCGCCTTTATCGGGCCACGGGCTGCGGCCTTGAAGCTGGCGGCCACTGAAGTACGCGAGCTGCCGGGCATGCTGCTGAGCCCCGGTTTGATCAATGCCCACGGCCATGCGGCAATGAGCCTGTTTCGCGGCCTGGCCGACGACTTGCCGCTGATGACCTGGCTGGAAAAACACATCTGGCCCGCCGAAGCCAAATGGGTCGATGAAGCGTTCGTGCGCGACGGCACAGACCTGGCCATCGCCGAGCAGCTCAAGGGCGGCATTACCTGCTTCTCCGACATGTATTTCTACCCCAAGGTCGCCAGCGATTGCGTGCACAACAGCGGCATGCGCGCGCAGATCGCGATTCCGATCCTCGACTTCCCGATTCCCGGCGCCAGCACGCCGGATGAGGCGATTCGCCAGGGTGTCGAGCTGTTCAGCGACCTCAAGCACCACCCCCGCATCAAGATCACCTTCGGCCCGCACGCGCCGTACACCGTGTGCGATGAGAACCTGGAAAAAATCCGCATCATTGCCGAAGAGCTCGACGCGTCGATTCATATGCACGTGCACGAAACCGCCTTTGAAGTGCAGCAAGCCGTGGAG
This sequence comes from Pseudomonas sp., assembly GCF_049645325.1. Classification (GTDB taxonomy): domain Bacteria; phylum Pseudomonadota; class Gammaproteobacteria; order Pseudomonadales; family Pseudomonadaceae; genus Aquipseudomonas. The sequence goes on from NZ_JBARTQ010000139.1 coordinate 5,113, forward strand.
CAGACCGGCGAGCGCCCATTGGCGCGCCTGGGTCGCCTGGGGTTGCTGGGCCCACGCTTTCAGGCCGTTCATATGACCCAAATCAGCGAGGATGACCTGGCTTTGCTGGTAGAAAGCAACACCAGCATCATCCATTGCCCGGAATCGAACCTGAAACTGGCCAGCGGCTTTTGCCCGGTGGAGCGTCTGTGGCAGGCTGGGGTCAATGTGGCGATCGGCACCGATGGCGCCGCCAGCAACAATGACCTCGACCTGTTGGGCGAAACCCGCACCGCCGCGATGCTGGCCAAGGCCGTGGCCGGTTCGGCCACCGCCCTGGACGCCCACCGCGCGCTGCGCATGGCCACGCTCAACGGCGCTCGCGCCTTGGGCCTGGACAGCGAGATTGGCTCGCTGGAGGTTGGCAAGGCCGCCGACATCGTCGCCTTCGATCTGTCGGGGCTGGCGCAACAACCGATCTACGATCCGGTCTCACAACTTATATATGCCACCGGGCGCGATTGCGTGAAACACCTTTGGGTCGCCGGCAAGCAGTTGCTCGACGACCGGCAATTGACCCGCATGGATGAACAACAGTTGACCGCCACGGCCATTGCCTGGGGCCAACGCATCAGCGGGCACAGCGAATAACGCCGGGTTTGAACCTACGCTTCAACCCCGGCAAACCGATTTATCAGATTTAGAGGATTCACCATGAGCAACGTCGACCACGCCGAAATCGCCAAATTCGAAGCCCTGGCTCACCGCTGGTGGGACCGTGAAAGCGAGTTCAAACCGCTGCACGACATCAACCCGCTGCGGGTCAACTGGATTGACGAGCGCGTCAACCTGGCCGGCAAAAAGGTACTCGACGTCGGCTGCGGCGGCGGCATCCTCAGCGAGGCCATGGCCCAGCGCGGCGCCACGGTGATGGGCATCGACATGGGCGAAGCGCCGTTGGCCGTGGCTCAACTGCACCAACTGGAATCCGGCGTGAGCGTGGAATACCGCCAGATCACCGCTGAAGACCTGGCCGAGGAAATGCCCGAGCAGTTCGACGTGGTCACCTGCCTTGAGATGCTCGAACACGTGCCGGACCCGTCCTCGGTGATTCGTGCCTGTTTCCGCATGGTCAAGCCGGGCGGCCAGGTGTTCTTCTCCACCATCAACCGCAACCCCAAGGCCTACCTGTTCGCGATCATCGGCGCCGAATACATCATGAAGTTGCTGCCGCGCGGCACCCACGACTTCAAGAAATTCATCCGCCCAAGCGAACTGGGCGCCTGGAGCCGTCAGGCCGGCCTGAGCGTGAAAGACATCATCGGCCTGACCTACAACCCGCTGACCAAGCACTACAAGCTTGCCAGCGACGTTGACGTCAACTACATGATCCAGACCCTGCGCGAGGAGTAAGCCTGTGAAGTTGCGAGCAGTTCTCTTCGACATGGATGGCACCCTGCTGGACACCGCACCGGACTTTATCGCCATCTGCCAGGCCATGCGCGCCGACCGTGGTCTGGAGCCGATCAACCCGCAGCACGTCCGCGATGAAATCTCCGGTGGTGCGCGGGCGATGGTCGCCGTGACCTTCTCGATGGACCCGGAATCCCCAGGCTTCGAGGAATTGCGCCAGGAGTTTCTGGAGCGTTACCTCAAAGGCTGCGCGATCCACAGCAAATTGTTCGACGGCATGGCCGAATTGCTCGCAGACATCGAAAAGTCCAACCTGGTCTGGGGCGTGGTCACCAACAAGCCGCTGCGCTTTGCCGAACCGATCATGCAGCAGCTGGGCCTGGCCGAGCGCTCGGCGCTGCTGATCTGCCCGGACCACGTGAAGAACAGCAAGCCAGACCCCGAGCCGCTGATTTTGGCGTGCAAGATGCTTGATCTTGACCCGGCCAGCGTGCTGTTCGTGGGCGACGACCTGCGCGACATCGAGTCTGGCCGCGACGCCGGCACCCGCACCGCCGCGGTCACGTTCGGCTATATCCACCCCGACGACAACCCGCGCAACTGGGGTGCCGACGTGGTGGTGGACCACCCGCTGGAACTGCGCAAGGTGCTGGATAACGCATTGTGCAGTTGCTGACCCTGATCGAGGTTTAAAATGTGGGAGCGGGCTTGCTCGCG
>NZ_JBARTQ010000140.1:0-4186 GCF_049645325.1 Pseudomonas sp.
GGATTGTTCGGTGCTAGTTAGCCCTGATCACATGCTTGATTTCCTGAAACGCCGCCAACCCCCAGGGCCCCAACTCGCGGCCGATGCTGCTTTGTTTGTAACCGCCCCACGCGGTTTGCGGGAAGATCACCTGCGGCGCGTTGATCCACACCAGGCCGGCCTGCAAGGCATTGGCCACGCGCTCGGCGGTTTCGGTATCGGCGCTGACCACACTGGCGACCAGGCCGAAGTCACTGTCATTGGCCAAAGCAATGGCCTCGTCCTCAGTGGTAAAACGTCGTACACACAGCACCGGCCCGAAGATTTCTTCGTTCCACAACGCGCTGTCCAACGGCACGTCGGTGAACACCGTCGGGCGAATGAAAAAACCCTTCGCCAGGTCAGCCGGGCGTTCACCGCCGCACAGCAACCGCGCGCCGTCCTCAACGCCGCGCCGGATGTGCCCCAGCACGCGCTGATACTGCGCGCGGTTGATCAAGGCGCCCATTTCCACGTCATCGGCAAACGGGTCTGCTACGCGAATCCCTTCAGCGCGCGTCTGCAAACGGTGCAGGAACTCATCTGCGAGGCGGTCAGCCACAAGCACACGACTGGTCGCCGAACAGATCTGCCCGGCGTTGAAAAAACCACCGCCACACGCCAGCTCAACCGCCAGGTCGAGGTCGGCATCGGCCAGCACCAGCAATGAGGATTTGCCGCCCAGCTCCAGGCTCACGCCCTTGATGGTTTCAGCGGCGCGTTGCATCACTTGCACGCCGACGGCGTTGCTGCCGGTGAAGGAGATCTTCGCCACGCGGCGATCCGCCGCCAAGGGCGCGCCCACCGCCAAACCGGTGCCGCAGACCAGGTTGAACACGCCCGCCGGCAAGCCCGCGTCCGCAATGATGCGGGCCAACTGCAGCTCCGCCAGGGGCGTGACTTCCGACGGCTTGAGCACCACGCAGCAACCGGCCGCCAGGGCCGGGGCGAGCTTCCAGGCGGTGGTCACCATCGGGAAGTTCCACGGCACGATCAGCCCCACCACGCCGCAGGGTTCGCGGCGCAGGCGCGCGCTGAAATCAGCGCTGGGCAGTGCCACCGGGCGGTCCTGTGCGGCGTCCATTTCTTCGGCCACCGTGGCGTAATAGTCGAAGGTGGCGATCACGTCGTCCACATCGATGCCCGCTTCAAACAACGGTTTGCCGTTGTTGCTCGACTGCACATGCATCAGGTGTTCGCGCTGCTCGCTCACGCCCTGGGCGATCTTGCGCAGCAGGGCGCCACGGTCACGGCCGGTGCTTTTTGACCAATCGACAAAGGCCGCACTGGCCGCATCGACAGCCTGGGTGACGGCGGTCGCATCACCGACGCTGACGTGTGCCAAGGTTGCTTCAGTGGCGGGGTTGATCACTTCAAGCACGTCGTGGCCCGCACGCCATTCACCACCGATAAACACCCCGTTCAATACTGTGCTCATACCGCTACCTCCTTCATCCAGCGTCCCTGGTCGATTTCAATCAGCGTCGGCCGCTGACGATCAGCGGCGGCGCGCAAAGCCGTGCGCAAGTGTTCGATGCCCTGGACGCTTTCGGCGGCGCAGCCGAGTGCCTTGGCCACACCGATAAAGTCCGGCGTATAGATGTCCACGCCAACGGGTTCGATGGCGCGGTTGACCATGTACTTCTTGATCTCTTCGTAGCCCTGGTTATTCCACAGCAACACGATCACCGGCGTGCGCGCTTCCACGGCGCTGGCCAGTTCCGGCAAGGTGAATTGCAGCCCGCCATCGCCGATCAGGCACACCACCGGTTGCCCGTCGCCGCGCCCCAGCCACGCACCGATGGCGGCGGGCAGGGCGTACCCCAAGGTGCCGTAGCCGGTCGATGAGTTGAACCAGCGGCGCGGGTGGTCGAGGTTCAAGGTCAGGTTGCCGCTGTACACCGGCTGAGTAGAGTCACCCACCATCACAACGCCGGGCAGTGCTTTCAGCACCGTATTGAGGAACAGGGTTTGTGCGCGGGTGGCAGCGTCCCAGGTGGGCGTCAATTCGGCCCACAGCCGGGCAACGCGTTGAGCGCCCCACTCGGCATCGCGCGCCGGCAATGCCTGGCTGCCCAGCTCGGCCAGCAGGGCCGTAGCGGCCATTTGCGCATCAGCCACCAGCGCCACGTGGGGCGGGTAGTTGCGCACGGTCTGGTCGGGGTCGATGTCGATGCGCAGCAGTGCGCCGGGGAGCTTGAAACCACCGGCGAAGGTCACGTCATAGTCGGTTTCCGCCAGCTCCGTGCCGATGGCCAGCACCACATCGGCTTCGGCGACCAGCGCGCGGGTGGCGACCAGCGTCTGCGTCGAACCTATCAGCAGCGGGTGCGCGGAGGGCAGCATGCCCTTGGCGTTGATGGTCAGGGCCACCGGTGCGCCGAGGGTTTCGGCCAGGCGGGTCAGTTGCGCAGCGGCGTCAATGGCGCCGCCACCGGCCAGGATCAACGGGCGTTTTGCGGCAGCGAGTAATTGGCTCATCTGCGTGACCGCCGACGGTGCGGCCCCCGCGCGCGCGACACTGACAGGCTCGCTGCCGAGCAACGCATCGGCGTTTTCCACCAGCACGTCCAGCGGAATCTCGATGTGCACCGGGCGCGGTCGTCCCGCCTGGAACAACGCGAACGCCCGCGCCAACACGCCCGGCAATTCGGCTGCCGACATCAGCGTGTGAGAAAACGCCGCCACGCCCGCGATCATCGCGCCCTGGTTCGGCAGCTCGTGCAACTTGCCGCGCCCGCCGCCCAATTGGCTGCGCGACTGTACGCTGGAAATCACCAGCATCGGGATCGAGTCGGCGTAGGCCTGGCCCATCGCGGTGGTGATATTGGTCATGCCGGGGCCGGTGATGATGAAACACACGCCGGGTTTGCCACTGGTGCGCGCGTAGCCGTCGGCCATGAAGCCTGCGCCCTGCTCGTGGCGCGGGGTGACGTGACGGATGCTCGAACGCGCCAGGCCGCGATACAGCTCCACGGTGTGTACGCCGGGGATGCCGAACACCTGGTCGACGCCGTAGCTTTCCAGGAGGTTGACCAATACTTCGCCGCAGGTCGCCATGTATGTCGCTCTTGTTATTGATTCGAGGCGGTATTGGACCGGCTGGCCCGTAGCGGCAACAATCGATAAAAAGTCATACTAGCCATGTCCCCACGTCATGGCTTAACCGATGAAACGCCTTCCTCCTCTGCCTGCGTTGCACACCTTCTGGGTCACGGCCCAGTGCTGCAACTTCACCCGCGCCGCCGAGCAACTGCACATCACCCAAGGTGCGGTGAGCCGGCAGATTGCCGGGTTGGAAAGCCATTTGGGTTACGCGCTGTTTCAGCGCCAGGCGCGGGGCTTGAGCCTGACCGAAGAAGGCCGCGAATGGTCACTGCGTGCGCAGCAGGTGTTTGGCCTGATTGCAGACGCCGTGGACCAGATCGGCAGCCGCCGCGAGACCTTGCAACTCAAAGCCTCCACCTGCGTGATGCGCTGGCTGCTGCCGCGTTTGATGCAATGGCAAAAGGAACGCCCGGACGTGCCGGTGGAGCTGACCACCACCGTGGCCTACACCGTGGACTTTCGTCGCGAGCAGTTCGACGCGGCGGTGATCTATGCGCCCATCGCCGAGCAGTCGGCGGCGGCGCGGCATTTGTTTGATGAGCAACTCACGCCAGTCTGCGCGCCGGCGTTGCTCGCTGGCTTGCACACCCCGGCTGATCTGCAACAACAGGTGCTGCTGCACCCCACGCGGGATGAGCGCGATTGGGCGTTGTGGCTGAAGGCTGCGAATACGCGGCTGGGCAATCTGGCCCAGGGGCATCATTTTGAAACGCTGGACTTGGCCATGACCGTGGCCTCCCAAGGTTCGGGCGTAGCGATTGGCGACAGTGCGCTGATTGGCGAAGACCTGAAAGCGGGGCGGTTGGCGACGCCGTTTGAACTGCGGGTGCCGACGGGGATGGGGTATTACCTGGTGTATCCGCCGGGGACGGAGCCGTCGGTGGGGCTGGAAGCCTTGATGGATTGGTTGGTCGGTCAGGCGCAACGGTCATTAGTGTGATGATCCAGTTGTGTGGCGATTCAGGTAGGTGTGCGTGCATATCCGATAGTGGGGTGATGGCCTCTATTGGTTCCGCTCTTACAGCGGGTCACTTTCGAAAAGCGCGAAAGTAACCAAAGC
>NZ_JBARTQ010000141.1:0-4920 GCF_049645325.1 Pseudomonas sp.
CGTTCTTCCCGCGGTGCGCGCGGGCGCTCTGCTGCCGCTGTTGATGCATGACGGGGGCGCACAGCCGGCGCATCCCAAGGCACAACGACGGGCATGGGTGCGACACTGACTGACGGGGTACGCGCCCGTGCATTGCCAATCGCGCGCATCAACGGTGCAAACAGCGATTTGCTCGGGACTTTCCCGGTCTTGGGGTCCAGCCCCAGTTGAATCAGGCGCTCCTTGAACTGTGCCTGGGAAAGGTTGAGGTCCAGGTACTGGGACTCGCCCTTGCTGTTTTTGTATTGGTAATGCATCCCCAGGTTTTGGGCGGTGTGGCGCTGTGCGTAAATGCCGCCTTGGTTCAAGGCCTGCTTAACCAGCTTGTCGTTGTCGGTGGGGTAGTCCGGGGCGATCATTCTGAAGTTGTGGTTGACCTCTTCCTGGCTTGCCTTGTTGTCGTACAGCAGGCGGGTACGCATACCCGGATCGTTACGCGGCTCGAAGGTGTTGAGCACCATGGGGTTGCGGTCGATCAGGGCGAAATCCTGCCTGCGCATGGCCCGTCCAAAGTCCGGCCAGGCGTCGACGATCACGCTGCCTTCGGGCATGCGGTGGTCGCCGATTTCGGTCACCGAATGATCGCGCTGGGGCGAGTACAGCACAGAAACCGGCTTGTTCAGGCCTGAGGTGGCGCAGAGCGCGGCGCACACCGAAGACATTTCCCCGCAGTTACCCGCCTGAAAGCGCGCGGCGATGCGCGCACGGTCCCAGCCGTCACGCCCCACTTGCTTGAATTCTGTCTGTGCCAGCCCCGTGCGTTTAAATGAGTCGCCGTTGGTTCGCACGATATGCCGTTGCTGGTTGCCCGAACCTTTATTCAAGATCCGCCAGGTGTCATCAATGGCCTGGTTTCCTACCGTCAGTGCTTTCATTTCCCCCTTGGAAACGCGCTGCACGGTGACCTGATGGCGGCCCAGGATGGCGTCGGTCGAGTCTGCGAGCACCTGGTTGATCGGCACGCGGTGGTGCGGGTTATCGGTGTTGAACAGCGCGGGGCTGCCGGTGAGCGGGAAACTGCTGGGGGTGATAGGCATGCAAACTCCGTTTACTCATGACTGAGACGTTGGCGGGCGACGATTTCCGGGGGTAGGTTGGCCAGTGACCGGGTGCAGGCCGAGTTGGACCAGGCGCTGCTTGAACTCGTGTTGCGTGAGGTTGAGGTCCACTCGGCGTGTGTTGCGTTGGCTGTCGTAGGCCTCGTATTGCATGCCCAGGTGTTTGGCCGAGTGTTCCTGGCTGTACACCGGTTGTTCGTGAAGGATCGTGTTGACCAACGCTTCGCCGCCCTTTGGGTAGGCGGGGTACAGCCTGGAAAACTCGTCATCGACCCGCGCTTGGGGCACCTTGTTGTCGTAGAGCAATCGCTTGCGTTCCAGCGGCTGATAGTCGTAGGGCTGCAGCGTTTGCAAGACCGTCGGGTGGCGGTCGATCAGGAAGAAATCCTGTTTGCGCATGGCCCGCCCAAACTCGGGCCAGGGGTCGGCGATCACGGTATTGCTGGTGGCGCGGCGGTCACCGAACTCTGCGACGGTGTGGTCAAGTTCCGGCGAATACACCACTGACACCGGTTGATTCAGCGTCGAGCTGGCGCCGAGCAAAGCACACACCGCGGCCATCTCTGCGCAGTTGCCGGCCTGGAAGCGCGCCGCTACGCGGCCAATGCCCGCCCAGTCATTGCCCAGGTGATCGCGCCGTTCGTGGACCAGTGCCGTGCGTTTGAACGCGTCACCGCCGGTGCTGCGCAGGTGTTTTTCCTGATTGCCCGAGCCTTTGTTCAGCACTTGCCAGGTGTCGGAAATGGCCCGGTTGGCGGCGATCAGCATGTCCATTTCGACATTCGACACACGGGTCGTATAGCCGCCGTGCTGGCTGGTGTACGGCACCAATACCTGGTTTGTCGGCACCCTGTGGGCGGAATGGGGGGTGTTGAACAGCGCCGGATCTGCTTGGAATCGGGCGCCAGGAGGGGCTAAAGGCATAGGCTTTCCTCAAGAATCGCAGGCCAAATCAATGAGTGGGGGCATGGGCCATCCGGTTCCTTGTCAACGTGATCGAAAGGAACCGGCCGGGGTTATCCCAGGGGATATGCCCCCGGTGGCTGCGGGTCGGGGGTGTTTGTCTCGACGGTGTTCCGGGAACCGCTCAGGGCGTTGTGCACCGCACTTGCCGCGCTGGCCAGGGCGGCGGGTGCGGCCTTGATCAGTTGCGGCGCGTGTTCGAGGGTTTCGGTGGGAACCTGCGAGGCAACCTGCAACCCGCCACGAACCCGGTGGTAGGTGTTTTCTGCAGTCCGGCCCCAGGTGCCGGGCAATGAGCCGTGGGGTAAATCGGCGCGATCCGGCGACTGAATGTTCTGCATCGCCGTACGTGTGCGCGCAAAGTTGGGCGCCGCAGCCTGGGCCTGGGTGCCCGGCAGCTGTTCTGCCTTGAGCGCGGCGGTGCGCGCCTTGGTTTCCGGGCCGGATTGAAAGGCGGCGTAGGCGGGAATCAGCAACGCCGGCGAACCGAGCGCGGCCATCACCACCTGGCCAAATTTTTGCGCCGGGGTGTGTGAGCCGATGGCGCGGGCCACGGTGCCCACCGCTGCGGCATTGCCCAGGCCGATCAGCGAACCGAAGGTCTTGCTCAGCAGGCTCTGGCGCACCTCGCTTTTGCTCGGATCACTGGCCAGCACTGCATCGCTGGCAGCCTTGGCGATACGCTGGGCCAGGGGTTTGTCGGTGCCCTTGAAGGTGTGGGTCGGCAACTCACGGCCACGCTCGTCGGGGGTGGTACTGCGCAGTTGGCTGCTCGATTGCACCCCACCCATCAACAGCCCGCCGCCCATGGAGGTGAGTGTGCGGGGGCCGTAGTCGTTGACCCGGAGCTGTGGGGCGGCAAAGCCGATGGCGCGACGAATACCTTGCGCCAGGCCGAACGCGCCAAAGGCTTGGGCTTCGCCAACACCGGTGCCGTTTTTATTGGCTTGCTGGGCGTTCAAGTGGCGGCCGCGCAGTGCGTCCACGGCTTGCTTGGCCTGGATTTTGGCGTCGTCGCTCAGTGGCTGGATTTGCCCCAGGATGCTCACCCTTGGGTTGGGGTTGGGGATCACCTCCGAGGCTTTGACCGGCTTGAGGTTCCACGCGCCAACCAGCTCCTGGCCGATGGGTTTGAGCAAATTAGTGCCCACTTCGTGGGCGGCGGCCATGGTCACGGCGGTGGCGAATACCTGCTTGGGCAAGTCGTGCGGGATCGCCGACTCCACCACCGCTCGGGCAAAGCCGAAGGCCAGGCCCGAGGCGAGCATCTGCGGCACTGCGCCGGCGACGAAGGCTTTGGTGGTGGCGGCCCAGCCGTCGTTGTGTTGATGCAGGCCCTCCAGCACATCTGGCAGCCGGGCGTTGTCCAAAGCATCTTTGAACTCGCCTTCAGCGCTGGTCTGGCGCACCAGCGCCTTGAGCTGATGGCTGATGCCTTCCCATTCCTGGGCCGGTTGATGCAGGTGATGCAGCGCCTTGACCGTGGCATCGGCCTTGGCTGAAGCCTGTTTCAAGGCGCTGGGGATTTGCGCGGCGACCTGTTGCGCATAGCGGGCGAAGGCGTGCTCACTGCGCTCGATGTGGGCACGGTCGGTGGCCGGCAGTTCGGGTTGCGACAGCACTTCCTGGTACAGCGCGACCTTGCCCGCAAACAGTTCGGTCTGCGCTTGAACGGCGTGCGTGAGCACGCGCCCGTAAGCGGCAACGTCGGGGGAGTTGCCTGGCTGCTTGCTCAGTTCCGCGAGCGCCTTGTGCAGCTCCAGGCGGGAGGTCTGGGCATGGCTGAGCAACTCATCGTGGATCACCGGGCTCAGGTGTTCGTCTACCTCCGGAAAGAGTTTTTCAGCAATGCTCTGGAAGGCAACGTGGGACTGCTCCAGCAAATACTTGCCTTCGAGCACCATCATTTCCCGGGCCATGCCCAAGGTGCTGCCGGTGCCTGCCTTGATGGCTTGGGCCAGCGCGGCGGCGTCCCTGGCCAGGGGCGCAGAAGGGCGCTGGCGCTGCGTGTAGCTTTTGAGGGTGGCAGAGGGCGCGGCGGCCGGGGTGGACGCGAGGTCTGTCGGGGGCCTGGAAGACAAACGCACCAGGGCAATATCGGCGCTTGGTGCTGCCTGGATTTCGGCAGGGTTGATGGTGGGTGTGGCGCCTTGGTTGATCCCTGAAGTCCGCATCAGAAGGCCCTCGCGCGGGTGCGCTGATCATCGAGAAAGTAGCTCTGGCGCCACGCCTGGGCGTATTCGGCGATATGCCCCATCAGCAGCAGAACCTGCGCCGCCGTGGTGCTTTCCAGCGGCAGGGCGCTGCCGAACAACACGTGACCGGTGTGTTCGTTGTGCGAAAAACTGCTGTGGCGCACGCCGTCTACCAAGTGGAAATTGGTGTCCAGCAAGCGCAATAAAATTGCCTCGCGCTGGCGTGAGGGCAGCGGGCCGAAGTCGGCATGCAGGAGCACCGCATCAGCCTCTGGGTTCTCGATCGGGCGCAGGGAAAAATCAATACCGCGAACAATGAGTTGGAGGGATTCGTACAGCACGGCAGCACTGGGGATTTGTGTCAGCAGGCAGAGCTCATCCACCAGGTGGCGATAATGTTCGTTAGCCATATTTTTATTCTCCAGGCGCCATCCGTGGGGGCCTTTTGAGGCTTTTTTTGGGGGGCTCCGGAAAAAATGACGGAGCTGACCGCAAGGTGAGTGGAGAACGGGCGCATTCAGGTTCCGTATTTTTTTATCAACATCTTTCGGTAATAACACTTAACTACCGTTACTAACGACGGACCTTCAATGTTTATTGGCGCCGCGTCCCCTAGTCGCAATTAAAATTTTTTTAAAGTGTCGAAAGGCGTGAGGTTTTTTGCC
>NZ_JBARTQ010000142.1:0-3139 GCF_049645325.1 Pseudomonas sp.
GTGGGTTGAATGACACACTGCTTTCGCGAGCAAGCCCGCTCCCACATTTTTTTGATGTGTGGTGCTTAGCGAAGCGCCAACAGCCCTTGAACCAGCGGCTGCAAATCCAGGCCATTGACCTGCTTGACCTGCTCGATCAGCGTCTCGGGCCAGCACTGCATCCCCAGGCAGGCGCCCAACATGGCGCCAAGAATCGCAGCGATAGTGTCGGTGTCGCCGCCAAGGCTGGCGGCCAGGCACAGGGCCTCGAACGCGTTCATATCACCCACCGCCACTTGTTGCGCGAGGGCAAACGACACCACCACCGATTCCTGGGACGCGACAGAGGTGCCAATCAATTCGTAGAGCAAGTCGGCAAACAGCGCTTTGTCGCCGCTGCCGACGCTCAGGGTGCGTGCCCAACTGATGCGGGTGGAAATGCGCCCACCGGCGATCCAGTGACCATGGCCTTCGGCCTGCCGGGCGATCTGGACGCCGATGTTCAGCGCCTCGCCCAGGTCCACGCCATTGATACCGGCCGAGACCACCGCCGCCACCGCGGCGGCACTGGAAATACCCAATGTGGTGTTATGCGTGACCTGGCACGCCTGAATCACCGCCTGGATAAAGTGCGCGGGGTCGCTCACATCGGCGGCAATCCCCACCGGGGTGATGCGCATCGCCGCGCCGTTGGTGGTGCCGTAACGCCCGGATTCTTCCGGCGTGTGGCCGGCGAGGATCATGTCGATCGCGCGCTTGGTCGATGGCCCGAGCAAGTCCTGGGAGCCCTTGGCACGCATCACCGCTTCCCAGTCGATCAGGCGTTGGGCGAGCACGGTGGGTTCGATTCGGCCCTGGCCTTCGACCAGCAATTCGCCGACCAAAATCGCCTGTTCAGTGTCATCGGTGATAGAGCCTGCGGGCATGTTCGGCGCGATGGGTTGGTCGGCATCGGCATCTTCCAGGCCGGTGATGGCGCCAAAGCGCGCCCGGACCTGCTCGCGGCTTAACGACTGGGTGGGCATGCCCAAGGCATCGCCCAACGCCAAGCCATAAAAAGCGCCGAGCGCGCGGGTGTTCGGGGTCATTTCGAAGCTCCAAACTGCAGGTGCAGGCGAAAGTGCAGAGGGTCGAGCAAGCTTTCGACATGCTCCATGAAGCGCTCGCGGCGGTCGTAGGTGGTGCGCGAGGCCTTGAGAAATACCGTGCCCGCCGGACGCCCGAGCAATTCGGCGTCTTCATCGCTGAGGGGCTCGGCGCCGATCCACTGGTCACCTTCGGCGCCAACATAGCCGTAGGCCGCCAAGGTGATGGTCAAGGAATTGTCGATCAGGCCCACGTCGGGCAGGCTTTCAAGGCCACCGGAGGCAGGCATCAGCGAACGTTCCAGGGACACGGCGACGCCATCAGGCGCACAGCGGCGGCGGTCGAGGGCGATGAACCGCTCACTGCCGAAACGGCTGAACAGGTCCGGGCGGGTGACCGCCTCCAGGCGCAGGATATCGGTGGTCACCCGCGCGCCGGTGTCTGCCAGGGCCTGGGCCCAGCCGCTGCGCTGGTCGAGCACCATGCCGTCAAAGGTGACGATGGAGCCGACGCCGCTTTGCGTGGCGATGTAGTTGCGGCGTTTGAGTTCGGCCAGGGCTTCGCGCAAGGTGCCACGGCTGACCGCAAACTCTTCGGCGAGTTGATGCTCGCCCGGCAGCAGGAAACCGTCGGCCATCACCCCACCCTCGATACGGCGGATGAGCTCGTCGACGACGCGTTTTTTCTTATCAAATCGGACATGTCTAATCATGTACAAATTGATAACCGAAAGCGCCCGTTTGCAGCAAGCGAATTATTTCAGGGAGATGAAAAAACCGGCCTCAGGGCTCCAGGCCAATGCGGAAAAACTCCCCGCCGCTCCAGACGCCCAGCCAGTTCTGACCGTTGATCGGACGGCTCACCGCCAGCTCGACCAATTGGTAGAACACGTTGCGATGCACCAGGGCTTCGAGGTTGGTGCGCACGCGCACATAGGGTGCCGGTTCCTGGGTAACAGGGTCGATCACCACCCGCAGCGGGTGTTCGAGGCCGGCCTCGATCTGCTCGTCGACGTTGGTGCTAAAGCGCAGTACCTGGCGTTCGCCCTGCCCTTCAACGTCCAGGGTTACGGCGACAAAGGGCGCGTCATCGACGCTGATGCCGACTTTTTCCACCGGGGTAACCAGGAAGTAGTCATCGCCGTCGCGGCGGATGATGTTGGAGAACAGCTTGACCATCGGCTTGCGCCCGATCGGCGTGCCCTGGTAGAACCAGGTGCCGTCTCGGGCGATGCGCATGTCAATGTTGCCGCAGAAATTCGGGTTCCACAGATGCACCGGCGCCGGCCCTTTGCCTTTGGGCAGTTGGGCCAATAGATCATTGGCCTTGGCGGAATCGGTCATGGGGTTCTCCTCTGGATTATTGATCACCCATTCCCAGCAGGCCGCGGGCGTACTGCGCCAGGGGGCGGGCAATCAGGTCTTCTGGCTTGTTGTCGTGGAACGTCAGTAAACCGCCACGGCTGCGAATACGTGCAGTATCAATCAAATATTGGGTGCTGGTCTCGATCAACATGATCTGGATCACGCCGCTGTCGAGGCCGACGCGGTCGAGGGCTTGTTGATCGGTCCACTCATCGGCGTTGCCGATACGGTCATCGGCTGCCGCAAAGCGGCAATACAGCAGGTAGTGAGCACCCGCGCCACGGGCCTCGGCCATGGCTTGTTCAAGGCCTTCAGGTTTGCGCGCGCGGCGCACCATGGGAAAGTACTCGACGAAGCCGTTGAAGGCTTCTTCAGCCACCACGTTAGGTCGCGGGTAAGCGCTGCCCGGCGGCACGAAGGCGCCCTGGGCGATGAAAACGAAGGAGTCGGGCTGTATGCGAATCGACGCGGTACGGCGCGTGTCACTGTGGTCCAGCAACCCCGCGTCGCTCATCTGATAGCGGGTGCCTTCGGCCATATCGCTGACGGTCATGCAACCACTCAGCGTCAATGACGCCAGCAACAAAACCAGACTACGCATCCTAATCCTCCAGGAGCCGGTGACGGAAAACCGGCGAATGGGCACAAGATGCAGAATCCGCGCCATTCAAGAGCAACACAAAACAAATGTGGGAGCGGGCTTGCTCGCG
>NZ_JBARTQ010000143.1:0-11981 GCF_049645325.1 Pseudomonas sp.
AGCACGGCGGCCTGAAAGCCGACCTGAGTGGTTGAAGCAGAAGCAGGGCAACAGCAGAGCAGCACAGCTTTTACCTGATGAAATGAGGTTCAATTGTGGGAGCGGGCTTGCTCGCGAATGCGGTGGATCAGCCAATGAATTTGTTGACTGACACACCGCCTTCGCGAGCAAGTCGAATCGTCGCACCGCCGCTCCCACATTTTTTTGACCGAGTGAGGCTTCAATATCTTCACCCATCTGCTTTTCTGTGGGAGCTGGCTTGTCGGGTCGCCGCACCGCTGCGATGCAGGCACCTAGGTGTATCAGTGACACTCAATGGATGCCATCGCAGGCAAGCCAGCTCCCACCTTGACCGAGTGCGGCTTGAGTGATCGGGTCAGCTACCGCTCTTGCTTGTGATCCGCTCTTGATCCAACCACTCAGGTCGGCTTTCAGGCCGCCGTGCTGTAGACCTTGATCTTGATCCTGCTTGTGATCTTGATCTGAGGCGCCCCGTTAAACCACGCTGGCCGAACGCAGGCTTTGGAGCGTGGGTAACCCGGCAGGAGCCGGGTTAGCCGTGTTGGGCCATGGATGGCCCGTCACGGCGGCCCACGCTCCAAAGCCTGCGTGAGGGCACACCGAGCCACAGCGAGGTGCCGAGTGGTGGGGGCAAGAGCGTTTTGGTTACTTTTGCGCTCCACCAAAAGTGACCCGCCGTAAGGGCGGAACCCATCTAAGCCCTCCCCCAACCACCGGATATACACCCAAAAAGCAGCCCCCCTGACAATTCCCAACAGGAATGTTAGCGTGCTCAGCATTCCCCCCGTAGTAGTCGAGCCCGCCTGCAATGAAAAAGACTGTTCTCGCCTTCAGCCGCGTCACCCCGCCCATGATCGAACGCCTGCAACAGGATTTCGAGGTGATCTCGCCCGATCCCAAACACGGGGACATCCATGCTCAATTCAATGAAGCCCTGCCCCACGCCCATGGCCTGATCGGCGTAGGCCGCAAGCTTGGCCGTGCGCAATTGGAAGGCGCGAGCAAGCTGGAGGTGGTCTCCAGCGTGTCGGTGGGCTACGACAACTACGACGTCGCCTACTTCAATGAGCGCGGCATCATGCTCACCAACACCCCCGACGTGCTCACCGAAAGCACCGCCGACCTGGCGTTCGCCTTGTTGATGAGCAGCGCGCGGCGAGTGGCTGAGCTGGACGCCTGGACCAAAGCCGGCCAGTGGAAAGCCAGCGTCGGCGCGCCGTTGTTTGGCTGCGACGTACACGGCAAGACCCTGGGCATCGTCGGCATGGGCAATATCGGCGCGGCGGTGGCTCGGCGCGGGCGCCTGGGTTTCAACATGCCGATCCTGTACAGCGGCAACAGCCGCAAGACCGAGCTGGAACAAGAGCTGGGCGCGCAGTTCCGCAGCCTGGACCAATTGTTGGCCGAGGCGGATTTCGTCTGCCTGGTGGTGCCGTTGAGCGAGAAAACCCGCCACCTGATCAGCACCCGTGAGCTGGGGTTGATGAAGTCCAGCGCGATCCTGATCAACATTTCCCGTGGCCCGGTGGTGGACGAGCCGGCACTGATCGAGGCCCTGCAAACCCAACGTATCCGCGGCGCGGGGCTGGATGTGTATGAGCAGGAGCCGCTGGCTGAGTCGCCGCTGTTCCAACTGAGCAACGCCGTGACCCTGCCGCATATCGGCTCGGCGACCCATGAAACCCGTGAAGCCATGGCCAACCGTGCCCTGGACAACCTGCGCAGCGCCCTGCTCGGCCAACGCCCGCAGGACTTGGTGAACCCGCAGGTGTGGAAAGGCTGACTTCAACAACCCTGATCGTTCCCACGCGCTGCGTGGGAACGTTCATAGAGCTAAAGCCTCGCGCTTCGAGGTCGATAACCTTCCATAGAAGTTCGTCATCCCTGATCCACAGAAGGTTTTTATGTCCACCACCAAAGCCCGCGCAGATTCACTCTCGCTTCTGCTCTTTACCTTGCGCAGCGGCAAGCTGATGGCGATCAACCTGCTGAAAGTCAGCGAAATCATTCCCTGCCCGCCGCTGACCAAGCTGCCGGAGTCGCACCCCCACGTCAAAGGCATCGCCACTCTGCGCGGCACGTCGCTGTCGGTGATCGACCTGAGCCGCGCCTTGGGTGAAATGCCCTTGCAAGACCCGGACGGCGGCTGCCTGATCGTCACTGATGTCAGCCGCTCCAAGCAGGGTTTGCATGTGCAGGCGGTGAGCAAGATCGTGCACTGCCTGACCACCGACATTCGCCCGCCGCCCTATGGCTCCGGCGGCAATCGCTCGTTTATCACGGGCGTGACCCAGGTCGAAGGCGGGTTGGTGCAGGTGCTGGACATCGAGAAAGTCATCCACGGCATCGCCCCGGCGCCGGTTGAAGCGGCGCCCACCGACCTGACCATGGAAGAAGCCGAAGTGCTGGGCCACGCCCGCATCCTGGTCGTGGACGACAGCCAAGTGGCGCTGCAGCAATCGGTGCACACGCTGCGCAACCTCGGCTTGACCTGCCACACCGCCCGCAGCGCCAAGGAAGCCATCGACGTGCTGTTGGAGCTGCAAGGCACGGTCGAACAGATCAACGTGGTGGTGTCGGACATCGAGATGTCTGAAATGGACGGCTATGCCCTCACCCGCACCCTGCGCGAAACACCGGATTTCCAGCACCTGTATGTGCTGCTGCACACCTCCCTGGACAGTGCGATGAACAGCGAAAAAGCCCGCCTGGCCGGTGCCGACGCGGTGCTCACCAAGTTCTCGTCGCCTGAGTTGACCAAGTGCCTGGTGGTCGCCGCCCAGACCGTGGCGCAGAAGGGCCTGTAAACATTGGCCGACTACTTCCAACTGCTGCGCCGCGATCTCCTCGGCAGCCTGCCTGCACCGCAGTGGCCGGCGCATATACAGCTGGATCATTACCGTGATGAGCTGGCCCCGGCCATTCACGCGGTGTTGCGCATGACCCAGGACCAGGGCGGTGGCCGTGTCGCCGGTCTGGATGAATGGCGCCAGCGGTTCGTCTCCGATGCCGAGTTCGACCCCACGCTATGCCTGGTCGCGCGCAATGCCGAGGGCATTCTCGGCGTGGCGCAGTGCTGGACCAGCGCCTTCATCAAGAACCTTTCGGTGCACCCCAGCGCGCAAGGCCTGGGGCTGGGCCGCGCGTTGCTGCTGCACACCTTCCAGGTGTTCAAGCAGCGCGGCGAGCCTTATGTGGACCTCAAGGTGCGGGAAAGCAACCTGCGCGCCCGACAGCTGTATGCCAGCGCGGGCATGGTATTCGTCCTGCGCGACATCGTCCCCGAGGGCTGACGGCACTGGCGCATAACTTGCTTCCTGAGAGCCTGAACGCTGAACAGAGGTAAAAACCCGTCACCGTTCACGAGTGCCCTCTGACCTTGCCTGGTGACAGATCCTCCATGAATACTCACTTTTCCTGCGTAGGTTGCGGCAAATGCTGCACCGACCATCACGTGCCCCTGACCCTCGCAGAGGCCCGGCAGTGGGCGGCGGACGGCGGTAATGTCATCGTTCTGGCGGAAGGTTTTCTCGGCAGCGGCCTGGGCTTGCCCCAGGAGCAACGCGAGCACGCGCAGCGCCGTTCAGTGGTCGTGCCCAGCGGCACTACCGAGGCCTTTGTGGCAATCACCTTTGCCGCTTACAACGCCGGACGCTGCCGGAATCTTGACGAAGACAACCGCTGCGGCATTTATGAACGTCGCCCGTTGGTCTGCCGCATCTACCCGATGGAGATCAACCCACACATTCCGCTCAACCCGGGCGCCAAGGACTGCCCGCCGGAATCCTGGGAGCAGGGCCCGGCGCTGATCGTTGGCGGTGAATTGATGGACCAGGAGTTGGCTGAATTGATCCGTCGCTCGCGCCAGGCCGACCGTGACGATGTGCAGACCAAGGAAGCCGTGTGCGCCTTGCTGGGCATTCGCACTACCGCGCTCAAGGGCGACGGGTTTACCGCGTACCTGCCGGACATGCAGGCCTTTGCCCAGGCGCTGGCGTTGGCGGTTGATCAGCCAGCCGTGGCCAATGAGTGGGTATTTCATGTGTCCGGCATGGACATCGCCGAGCAATTGCTGGACGCCGGGGCGCAGATTGCTACCGAGGTGCCGGCCAATTACGCGTTTATCTCCCTGCGTGCCGCCTGACCCGAAAGCCCTGTAACTGCGGCGCTGGCGTTACGGCGTTAAACACGGTTTATCCAGGTCGTAAGGCTGCAGGATCCGCTGGTAGTCGCCGCTTTGCATCAACTGCACCAACGCCCGGTTGAGCTCGCCGCGCAAGCGGGTATCGGGTTTACGCACCGCGATTGCTACGCCGTTACCCAGCAACTCGGCCGAAACGGCCGGGCCCAGGAAGCCGAAATCCTGACCGCCGGCGGTGTCGAGCAGTGCCCTGCGAATTTCCACCGTACCTTGCAATGTTGCATCGATTTGGCCCGACACGAGGCTGCGGGTCAGTTCGTCGTTGAGCCAGAAACTCTTGACGATAACGCCTGCCGGCGCCCATTTCGATTGAGCGAACGCCTCGCGATTGCTCCCCAACAGCACGCCGACCCGCTTGCCTTTGAGCGACCCGGCGGTCGGCAGCAAACCGGAGCTCTTGCGGGCCACCAGCCGGGTAGTGAACGGGTAAAGGTTATCGGTGAAGTTCACCCATTGGCGCCGTTTCGAGGTGGGCGCAATGCCCATGATCGCGTCAAATTGGCGGGCCTCAAGGGCGGGGAAGTTTTCCACAAGCACCTGGTCGACCCAGGTGCAGCGCACGTTGAGCTGTTGGCACAAGGCATTGCCCAAGTCGATATTCAGCCCCACCAGTTGGCCTTGCTGATTGCGGCTTTGGAAGGGCGGAAACTGCGCGGCGACGGCGAAACGGATTTCGCCACGCGGCTGATCATCAGCTGCAGCAGCATTGATCGAGAGTAACAGGGCCAACACGGCACAGAGGTGTATCAGGACCACGGGGGACGTCCTTTTTCCGGAAAGACCAGCCTCACCACGCCCCGGCGCAAAACAACCGGGGCGAAACAAGTGCCGTGCAGCTTTCAAGAAGCGGACGTAGACCTACAAGCGGAAAAATCAGCAGCCGTTGTAGGCAAAAGCCGAGACAGTGCGCAGTTGATTAGTCTCAGCGTTTACCCATCGAACGGCGAGTGCCCGGCGGGGCCATGCCTGGCGACTTGGTGTGGCCGTTCTTGGCGCCATTCTTGTACCAAGGCTGGGCGGCATTTTTGGCCCCGGCCAGCTCACCCGGTTTGAACGGAAACTTGAACGCCGGGATCTCGGCTTTTTCAACGCTTTCAGCGTCGGCCGGATCGACGAGGTCGGCCGCTTCAACAGGGGAGTGTGTCGGGGAAGTCATGGAAGCTCCGGGGCATGCAAAAAATGAGGCGGGACCGGCTTGCGGGCCACACTGGCGCGCAGTATACCTGCGCGCTTCGGATCTTTAACCACCGCCTGTACGAATGGTCGGACTTTACTGACAGCGCTGTCAGTTAGCAGTCACCGTGCTGACCGGGTTGGCGGGCTATAAAGAACCTTCATTCTCCCAACCCTTTGCCCCGGCGCCTCACCCCATGCACATTCAACGAAAAACCGCCCTGACTGTGGGTGTCCTCGTGGCAGTGGCGATTGCAGCCTGGGCGCTGACCCGGCCGGCCAAGACTAAACTGGCGGCGCCGACCGCGATCCCGGTGCGGGTGGTGAGTGTCACACAGCAGGACATTCCGCGCTTTGTCAGCGGGATCGGCTCGGTGTTGTCGCTGCACAGCGTGGTGATTCGCCCGCAAATCGACGGCATCCTCACCAAACTGCTGGTCAAGGAAGGCCAACTGGTCAAGACCGGCGACCTGCTGGCGACCATTGATGACCGCTCGATCCGTGCCAGCCTCGACCAGGCCAAGGCACAGTTGGGGGAAAGCCAGGCGCAGCTGCAAGTGGCGCTGGTCAACCTCAAGCGCTACAAGGAATTGAGCATCGACGATGGCGTGTCGAAGCAGACCTATGACCAGCAACAAGCCCTGGTCAACCAGCTCAAGGCCACCGCACAGGGCAACCAGGCGGCGATCGACTCGGCCCAGGTGCAGCTTTCCTACACACAAATTCGCTCGCCCGTCACCGGTCGCGTCGGTATTCGCAGCGTGGACGAAGGCAACTTCCTGCGCATGAGTGACACCCAGGGCCTGTTCTCGGTGACCCAGATCGACCCGATTGCCGTTGAGTTCTCCCTGCCGCAACAAATGCTGCCAACCCTGCAGGGCCTGATCGCCGCACCGGCGCAAGCCAGCGTCGACGCCTACCTTGGCGCCGACACCGACGGCCAGACCGGCGACCTGCTGGGTGAAGGCCACCTGAGCCTGATCGACAACCAGATCAGCTCCACCACGGGCACCCTGCGCGCCAAGGCTGAATTCCAGAATGCCTCGCAGAGCCTGTGGCCAGGGCAGCTGGTGACGATCAAGATCCAGACCGCCCTCGACAAAAACGCCCTGGTGGTGCCGCCGACGGTGGTACAGCGTGGCCTCGACTCGCACTTTGTGTACCGGGTCAACGGTGACAAGGTCGAGATTGTGCCGGTGCAAGTGGCGTATCAGGACAGCGACTTGAACATCATCAAGGGCGTGAACGCCGGTGATGTGCTGGTCAGTGACGGCCAGTCGCGGCTCAAGGCCGGCGCACAGGTGGAGGTGCTCAAGGAGCCGCCGCAAGTGATCCAGACCGTCGACGCCAAGGTGCAGCCATGAGCGGCAGCCGCTCACCGTCCGCCTGGTGCGTCGACCACCCGGTCGCCACCCTGCTGCTGACCTTCGCCCTGGTGCTGCTCGGGATGATTGCCTTCCCGCGCCTGGCCGTCGCCCCACTGCCGGAAGCGGAATTTCCGACTATCCAGGTCACTGCCACCCTACCCGGCGCGAGCCCGGACACCATGGCATCGTCGGTGGCCACGCCGCTGGAGGTGCAGTTCAGCGCCATACCCGGCATGACCCAGATGACCTCCAGCAGTGCCTTGGGCTCAAGCCTGCTGACCTTGCAGTTCACCCTGAACAAGAGCATCGACACCGCTGCGCAAGAAGTGCAGGCGGCGATCAACACCGCGTCCGGCAAGTTGCCCAGCGACATGCCAAGCCTGCCGACTTGGAAGAAGGTCAACCCGGCGGACAGCCCGGTGCTGATCCTCAGCGTCAGCTCCGACAGCATGCCCAGCACCGAACTGAGCGACTACGTGGAAACCCTGCTGGCCCGCCAGATCAGCCAGATCGACGGCGTCGGCCAGATCAACATCACCGGTCAGCAGCGCCCGGCGATTCGCGTGCAGGCCTCGCCGGATAAACTGGCTGCCATTGGCCTGACCCTCGCCGATGTGCGCGTGGCCATCCAGCAATCCAGCTTGAACCTGGCCAAGGGCGCGATCTACGGCGAGAACAGCGTGTCGACCCTGTCGACTAACGACCAGCTGTTCCACCCGGATGAATACGGCCAGTTGATCGTTTCCTACAAGAACGGGGCGCCGGTTCAACTGCGCGACATCGCCAAAGTCATCAACGGTTCGGAAAACGCCTACGTGCAGGCGTGGTCCGGCGACACACCCGGCGTCAACCTGGTGATTTCACGCCAGCCCGGCGCGAATATCGTCGAGACCGTGGACCGTATCCAGGCCGAACTGCCGCGCCTGGAAGGCATGCTCCCGGCGTCGGTGCAGGTCAGCGTGTTGACCGACCGCACCAAGACCATCCGCGCCTCCCTGCATGAAGTGGAAGTCACGCTGCTGATCGCGATTTTGCTGGTGGTGGCGGTGATGGCGCTGTTCCTGCGCCAGCTGTCGGCGACCATGATCGTATCGAGCGTACTCGGCGTGTCGCTGATCGCCAGTTTCGCGCTGATGTACCTGATGGGCTTCAGCCTGAACAACCTCACGCTGGTGGCGATCGTGATCGCCGTGGGGTTCGTGGTGGACGATGCGATTGTGGTGGTGGAAAACATCCACCGCCACCTGGAAGCGGGCCTCGACAAGCGTGAGGCGGCGATCAAGGGTTCCGGCGAGATCGGCTTTACCGTGGTCTCCATCAGCTTCTCGCTGGTGGCGGCGTTCATCCCGCTGCTGTTCATGGGCGGTGTGGTCGGGCGGTTGTTCAAGGAATTTGCGCTGACGGCCACCTCGACCATCCTCATTTCCGTGGTGGTCTCGCTGACCCTGGCGCCGACGTTGGCCGCCCTGTTTATGCGTGCGCCGACCCATCACGCGCATGACAAGCCCGGTTTCAGCGAGCGCCTGCTCGCCGGCTATGCGCGCAACCTGCGCCGCGCGTTGGCCCATCAACGCACCATGGCGGCCATTTTCATGGTGACCCTGGCGCTGGCCGTGGTTGGCTACGTGTTTATCCCCAAAGGGTTCTTCCCGGTGCAAGACACCGGTTTTGTGCTCGGCACCAGCGAAGCGGCGGCCGATGTGTCGTACCCGGACATGGTCGCCAAGCACAAGGCCCTGGCCGAAATCGTCAAGGCCGACCCGGCGGTGGAAGCGTTTTCCCATTCGGTGGGCGTGACGGGCAGCAACCAGACCATCGCCAACGGCCGCTTCTGGATCGCCTTGAAAGACCGCGGTGATCGCGACGTTTCCGCCAGCCAGTTCATCGACCGTATCCGCCCGAAACTGGCGAAGGTGCCGGGCATCGTGCTGTACCTGCGCGCCGGCCAGGACATCAACCTCAGCTCCGGCCCGAGCCGCGCCCAGTACCAATATGTGCTCAAGAGCAACGACGGCCCGACGCTGAATATCTGGACCCAGCGATTGACCGAAAAACTGCGCGCCAACCCGGCCTTTCGCGACCTGTCCAACGACCTGCAACTGGGCGGCAGCATCACCCACATCAGCATCGACCGCCAGGCCGCCGCGCGCTTCGGCCTGACCGCCACCGATGTCGATCAGGCGCTGTATGACGCCTTCGGCCAACGCCAGATCAACGAGTTCCAGACCGAGATCAACCAGTACCAGGTGGTGCTGGAGCTGGACACCCAGCAACGTGGCAAGGCCGAAAGCCTGAACTATTTCTACCTGCGCTCGCCCTTGACCAACGAGATGGTGCCGCTGTCGGCGCTGGCCAAGGTCGACCCGCCGACCGTGGGGCCCTTGTCGATCAGCCATGACGGCATGTTCCCGGCGGCCAACCTGTCCTTCAACCTGGCGCCCGGCGTGGCACTGGGTGATGCGGTGATCATGCTCAACCAGGCCAAGAACGAAATCGGCATGCCGGCGACCATGATCGGTACTTTCCAGGGCGCGGCCCAGGCGTTCCAGAGTTCGCTGGCCAGCCAGCCATGGCTGATCCTCGCGGCGCTGGTGGCGGTCTACATTATCCTGGGTGTGCTGTATGAAAGTTTCGTGCACCCGCTGACGATCATCTCGACCTTGCCCTCGGCGGGCCTGGGCGCCTTGATCATGCTGTGGCTGCTCGGTCAGGACTTTTCGATCATGGCGCTGATCGGCCTGGTGCTGCTGATCGGCATCGTCAAGAAAAACGGCATCCTGATGATCGACTTCGCCCTGGAGGCCCAGCGCGTGCGGGGGCTACCGCCCGAGGAGGCGATTTATGAAGCCTGCGTCACGCGGTTCCGGCCGATCATCATGACCACCCTCGCGGCCCTGCTCGGCGCGGTACCGCTGATGCTGGGTTCCGGCCCGGGTGCGGAACTGCGCCAGCCGCTGGGTATTGCGGTGGTCGGCGGGCTGCTGGTGAGCCAAGCGCTGACGCTGTTCACCACGCCGGTCATATACTTGTACCTTGAGAAGTTTTTCCACAGGCCCAAACCAGCGCTGGCGCTGGCGACCATACATTAAGGCGGGGTCATGCGCGTCCTGATTATTGAAGATGAAGAAAAAACCGCGGACTACCTGCACCGCGGCCTGACGGAACAGGGCTACACCGTCGACGTGGCGCGTGAAGGCGTCGAAGGCCTGCACCTGGCGCTGGAGAACGATTACGCGGTCATCGTGCTCGACGTGATGCTGCCCGGCCTTGACGGCTTCGGCGTGTTGCGTGCCCTGCGTGCGCGCAAGCAGACGCCGGTGATCATGCTCACCGCCCGCGAACGCGTGGAAGACCGCATTCGTGGCCTGCGTGAAGGTGCCGATGATTATTTAGGCAAACCGTTTTCGTTCCTCGAACTGGTGGCGCGCCTGCAGGCGCTGACCCGCCGCAGCGGCGGCCACGAGCCGGTGCAGGTGACGGTTGCCGACCTGTGGATCGACCTGATCAGCCGCAAGGCGAGCCGCAACGGCCTGCGTCTGGACCTGACCGCCAAGGAGTTCTCGCTGCTCAGTGTGTTGGCTCGGCGCCAGGGTGAAATCCTGTCCAAGACCGCGATTGCAGAAATGGTCTGGGACATCAATTTCGACAGCGACGCCAATGTGGTCGAAGTGGCGATCAAACGCCTGCGGGCCAAGCTCGACGGGCCGTTCGACACCAAGTTGCTGCACACCATTCGCGGCATGGGTTACGTGCTGGAGAACCGCAGTGTCGGCTAACTCCATCGCCCTGCGCCTGAGCGGCATGTTCACGCTGGTGGCGCTGCTGATCTTTCTGTTGATCGGCGGCGCGTTGTACCAGCAAGTGGACCGGGGCCTGGGGCTGTTGCCGGAAGCCGAGCTGGACGCGCGTTACAGCGTGCTCGAATCCTCGGTGAATCGCTTTGGCACGCCGGACCATTGGGTCAAGATCCAGGCCAAGCTCACGCTGTTGGGCGAGGAAGACAAGCGCATCCGTTTCTGGGTGGTGAGCAGCGATCCCAACTATGAGTACGGCAACCCCGACGCCCAGATCCGCGCCTTCGCCGACGGGCGTACCGGCAAACGCGACTTGCACCTGACGGGCCACCAGCATCCGTTCAAGGCATTGGTGAGCCAGTTTGCGGCCAAAGACCAGCGTCCGCCGTTGCGCTTTATCATCGCCATCGACACCGAAAACTTCCACGCGACCCAGCACCAACTGCTGATGGCCTTGATCGGCCTGGCGTTTGTCGGCGTGGTGCTGGCGGCGCTGCTGGGGTTCTGGGTCTCGCGCATCGGCCTCAAGCCGCTGATCAAGCTCTCGGACGAAGCGCAAAAACTCGCCCCGCCCAAGCTCTCCGGGCGCCTGCAACTGTCGCCGCTGCCGCCGGAGCTGAGCCAGTTCGTCAACTCGTTCAACTCCACGCTGGACCGCGTGGAGCAGGCATATTCGCGGCTGGAGTCGTTCAACGCCGACGTGGCCCACGAACTGCGCTCCCCGCTGACCAACCTGATCGGCCAGACCCAGGTGGCGCTGACCCGCGGACGTTCGGCCGAGCATTACTTCGAGGTGCTGCAGTCCAACCTTGAAGAGCTTGAGCGCCTGCGTTCGATCATCAACGACATGCTGTTCCTGGCCAGCGCCGACCAGGGCAGCAAGGCCACCAAGCTGATTGAAAGCTCGCTGGCCGATGAAGTGGCGACCACCCTCGATTACCTGGATTTCATCCTCGAAGACGCCCAGGTCAAGGTGCAGGTTCGCGGCGACGCCCTGGTGCACATCGAAAAAGCCCATTTGCGCCGCGCATTGATCAACTTGCTGAGCAATGCCGTGCAACACACCGCGCCGGGGCAGCTCATTGAGGTGAACATTGAAGTGCAGGCGCATCAGGTGTCGATCGGGGTGACCAACCCGGGCGATGAGATTGCCGGTGAGCATCTGCCACGTTTGTTTGAGCGGTTTTATCGGGTGGATGCGTCGCGCAGCAACAGTGGCGCGAACCATGGGTTGGGGTTGGCCATCGTCAAGGCGATTGCGTTGATGCATGGCGGGGATGTTTTTGTGCGCAGTGAGGGCGGCGGGAATACGTTTGGTATTACCTTGCCGGTGTAGGGCTTGAGAACGCCTTGGTACGCCTGTGGGAGCTTGGCGTGCGTGGTAGCTGATCCCAATGTGGGAGCGGGCTTGCTCGCGAAGGC
Source organism: Pseudomonas sp. (assembly GCF_049645325.1). GTDB lineage: Bacteria > Pseudomonadota > Gammaproteobacteria > Pseudomonadales > Pseudomonadaceae > Aquipseudomonas. The sequence goes on from NZ_JBARTQ010000143.1 coordinate 11,979, forward strand.
GGT
>NZ_JBARTQ010000144.1:0-10753 GCF_049645325.1 Pseudomonas sp.
GAGTTTTCCGTTTCGACTGCGCCGGAAGTGGGGCGAATTATAGACTTCCAGAATCTGCCGTCAACCCCTGATTACGCTTTTCTATCAAACAACCTGAAATCCCCCTGCCGCCCTCTATATAGAAGAAAGCACATCGCCAAGTGAGCAATATATTGCTCAAAGCTGAACTGTTAAGCATCATAGCGCCTCTGCTTCCTTACCATGACTTCGGACGAACACCCTCAATGACCACCCCACCCCGCAGCCTGGCTTCGACATTGTTCCCTGTCGGCCTGCTGTTGATCGCCATGGCGTCCATCCAGTCCGGCGCATCACTGGCCAAAAGCATGTTCCCCGTTGTCGGCGCCCAAGGCACCACAACCCTGCGCCTGATATTCGCCAGCGTGATCATGCTGTTTCTATTGCGCCCTTGGCGCGCCAAGCTGACGGCCAAATCCCTGCGCACCGTCGTCATTTACGGGATAGCGCTGGGCGGCATGAACTTCCTCTTCTATATGTCGTTGCGCACTGTGCCACTGGGTATTGCGGTCGCTCTCGAATTTACCGGCCCGCTCGCCGTCGCCATTTACGCTTCGCGGCGCGCGGTGGACTTTTTGTGGATCGCGCTCGCGATAGCTGGTCTGCTCTTGTTGATCCCGACTGGGGACGCCAGCAGCGGCATCGACTTGACTGGCGCAGCCTACGCACTGGGGGCAGGTATCTGCTGGGCGCTCTACATTCTGTTCGGTCAGAAGGCCGGCAATGATAATGGCGTCCAAACCGCCGCCCTCGGCGTAATGATCGCCGCCCTGTTCGTTGCACCCATCGGTATTGTCCACGCCGGCGCCGCCTTGCTGACACCCGCACTGATCCCGGTGGCTATTGCCGTCGCCGTTTTATCCACGGCACTCCCCTATACGCTGGAAATGGTCGCGCTCACTCGCCTGCCAGCACGTACCTTCGGCACGTTGATGAGCATCGAACCGGCATTCGGGGCCCTCTCCGGCCTGTTTTTCCTGCAAGAGTACCTGTCCCTCGCGCAATGGCTGGCCATTAGCTGCATCATCCTCGCCTCCGTGGGTGCCACGCTGACGATGCGCAATGAATCGAAACCGCTGGTGCCTGCCGATTGATCATCTTTAAAGGTAGCTCTGGTATTTGCCGCTTATTTAGGCCATGTTTAGGCCGCAAACGAATGTCATTCATGGAGAATTTCGACAAGGAAAGCTGAACGCTACAATCGAGAGCGAGTAAAGCCTGCTTCTTATTTGCGAAGTGGCTATTAAGGATAGGAATGAAGCGAATTTTGATACTGTTAATGATCGTGGGCATTGCTGGCTGTGCCGCGACCACCAAGACAGAAGTGAAACGGGGCAAAAAAGGGCTGCATATCAATTGTTCCGGCCTGTCCTCCTCCTGGGACCAGTGCTACACCAGCGCAACCAATTCCTGCGGTGCCAAGGGCTACCGGGTGATTGCCAAATCCGGTGACAATTCCGAGGAGCCAGGGGACTACCCCTTCGGCCTCAACCCTGCTGGCTATACCAGCCGCAGCATGATTGTCATTTGTAAATGACGGCCCGAGCAGTCACCGCCGACTGCTCATTAAATTCCCGCCACAAACCTGCCCCTTCCTGACGCTGCGTCTAGACTCCTGCTCGACCCTTGAGCCAACGGAGTTCCCATGACGCATAACAACAAGATCGTATTAGTGGTGGGCGCCGGTGATGCAACCGGCGGTGCGATTGCCAAACGGTTTGCCCGTGAAGGTTACGTCGCCTGCGTCACCCGTCGCAGCGCCGACAAATTGCAGCCCCTGGTAGACAGCATCAAATCGGCCGGTGGCGAAGCCCATGGCTTTGCCTGCGATGCACGTAAGGAAGAAGACGTCATCGCCTTGATCGAGCAGATCGAAACCGAGCTGGGGCCCATCGAAGCGTTTGTGTTCAATATCGGCGCCAACGTGCCTTGCAGCATCCTCGAAGAAACCGCACGCAAGTACTTCAAGATCTGGGAAATGGCCTGTTTCTCGGGTTTCCTCAACGCTCGCGAAGTGGCCAAGCGCATGGTCACGCGCAACCGCGGCACCATCCTGTTCACCGGCGCCACCGCCGGCTTGCGCGGCGCGGCCGGTTTTGCTGCATTCGCCGGTGCAAAGCACGGCATTCGCGCGCTTGCGCAAAGCATGGCGCGGGAACTGGGTCCCAGGAACATCCATGTCGCCCATATCGTGGTCGACGGCGCCATCGACACGGCCTTCATTCGTGACAACTTCCCGCAAAAATACGCCCAGAAAGATCAGGACGGCATACTCAACCCCGACCACATTGCCGACACTTATTGGTACCTGCACAGCCAGCCACGCGATGCCTGGACCTTCGAGCTGGACCTGCGCCCCAGGAATGAACCCTGGTAAGCCCGCCCACCCGATAAAAGCCGCGAGTATTGACCATGAGCAAAACCCTGGAATTCTTCTTCGACCTCGGCAGCCCCGCCACTTACCTGGCCTACACCCAACTGCCTGCGCTGTGTGCTGCAACCGGCACGCAGCTGGTGTATCAGCCAATGCTGCTGGGCGGCGTATTTAAAGCCACCGGCAACGCTTCGCCGATTACCGTACCGGCCAAAGGTCGCTATATGTTTGATGACCTGGCGCGCTACGCCAAACGCTACAACGTGGTGCTCAGGTTCAACCCCCACTTCCCGATCAACACGTTGGTGCTGATGCGCACCATTACCGGCATCCAGATGCGCCAACCTGAGCGCTTCCAGGACTTTATCGACTGTCTGTTCCGAGCGCTGTGGGTTGATGGCCGTCATTTGGGCGATCCCGCCGTTGTTGCCGCCGTGCTCGCCGAGCAAGGTTTTAACCCTGAGGCCGTGTTGGCCCTGGCCAACGATGAAGCAGTGAAAACCGCCCTCAAGGACAAAACCGAACAAGCCATCCAGCGCGGGGTGTTCGGTGCACCCAGTATGTTTGTAGGCAATCAGCTGTTCTTCGGTCAGGACCGTCTGGAATTTGTGCGCGAAGCCCTCAGCTAGAGGCTGATAGCCAACCGCCCTTGAGCGCCGCTGGCGAGCAAATCGTAAGCGGCGTCGGCCATAGACAGGTCAAACTGATGCGGGTCCATAATCGGTTTGAGTTTGCCGGCATTGATCAACCCGGTTGCTTGCGCCAGGATTTGTCCGTGGTGCTCACGGCCCTTGCCCGTCAGCAATGGCAACAAGGTAAAGACTCCCGAATAGGTCGCCCCACGAAACGACAGCGGCGCCAGGCTATGTTGCCCCCAACCCAGGCAACTCACCACGTGGCCGTGGTAGGTCTTGGCGGCTCGAAAGGACGCGTCCAGCGTCTCGCCGCCGACGGTGTCATACACAATGTCAAACCCTTCACCCGGCGTGTGCAGCGCCACATACTCTTCGACAGTATGGTTCTGGTAGTCGATAAAGGTCGCCCCCAAGCCTTCGATGGTCGCCCGATGTTTGGCGGAACCGGTGGCATACACCTCGGCGCCATAGGCAACGGCCAACTGCACGGCAATATGCCCTACCCCCCCTGCGCCGCCTTGAATCAAGACTTTATGCCCAGGGCCTACGTGGGCACGGTCCACCAGCCCTTCCCACGCGGTAATCAGTACCAACGGCAACACTGCGGCTTCACGCATGCTCAAAGTCGCAGGTTTGCGTGCCAGCAAGCGCGCGTCGACCACTGCATAGTCAGCCAGCGAACCCTGCGCACCACCGATGCCAGTGCCGAGGGCATACACGTCGTCGCCCACCTGCCACTCACCCGCGTGCGGGCCTACGGCTTCGACGGTTCCCGCCAGGTCCATGCCGATAACTGCCGGCAATGGCTGCCGGGCATGGGCGGCCTGGCCTGCGCGAATTTTCGCATCCAGCGGGTTTAGGCCGCTGGCATGGATTCGAACCAGCACCTCACCGGGGCCTGCAACTGGCCGAGGAAGGGTCGTCATGCGAAACGGGCCATCTACTGTGTCCACGATCAAAGCATTCATAAGGGTCATGTCAGCAATCTCGGTTCATTGAAGGATGAGCCAATGATCCGCGCCTACACTCATGCCGATAAGACACCAAAAAGCTATAGTGCCTATGCGCATTTGGCATAAATTGGACAGCCCATGGACAAACTCAACGCAATGGCGATTTTCGTTCGAGTGATCGAACGCGGCAGCTTTTCTGCCGTCGCCCGGGAAATGCAGACCACCCAGCCCACCATCAGCAAAGTGCTGCGCGCTTTGGAGAACGAACTGGGCGGCAAGCTGATTGCCCGCAGTACTCGCCACCTGTCGCTGACAGACGAAGGCCAGCGGTACTACAACCAATGCAGAGAAATCCTCGCGGCGGTAGACGCAGCGGAACACAGTTTCCAGACGGGTAAAGAGACGGTCGCGGGCCCGTTGCGCATTGGTTCATCGGTGAGCTTCGGGCGACTGCAGATCGCCCCGCGGTTGAGTGACTTCCTGCAGCAATTTCCCGAGGTCCAGATAGACCTGCAACTCAACGATCACCTTCAGGACATGGTCAGCGAAGGCCTGGACGTGACCCTGCGCATTGGCGAGTTGCGCGACAGCGGCCTGATTGCCCGGCAAATCGGTATCACCCATCGCGTCACCGTGGCCAGCCCGGCCTACCTCGCCAGGCACCCGGCCCCGCAAACCCCGCAAGACCTTACACAGCACAACTGCCTGCTTTTCAACCTGCTGAGCAGCCAGAATCAATGGGTTTACGACAAGGATGGAAAACGCCAGACGGTGCGCATCACCGGCAACGCCCAGAGCAATAACTCCGAGGCGGTACACGAGATGGTGTTGACGGGACTTGGCATTGCGCTGTCGCCCCTGTGGCTGTTCGCTGATGACTTGAAAGCCGGCCGCGTGGTTGCGTTACTGCAGGACTACACCCCGCTGTCACTGCCGATTCACGCGGTGTCGGCGCCCAATCGTCGGCAGTCGGCGCGGGTCAGGGCATTCGTCGACTATATGGCCGACGCCCTGGCCCTCGCCCCGGAAATGCAGCCGATCAAATAGCCGCCGTGCGCACCTGCAGCCACGCCAATGCAGCGCCGCTCAGCAACGGGCTCAGGCGCTCGCGCACCTCGGCGTGATAGGCGTTGAACCATTCGCGCTCGTCCGCCGTCAGCAACGAAGGCGCCAGGCATCGGGTGTCGATCGGGCACAACGTCAGGGTTTCGAACTTGAGGAACTCACCAAACTCGGTCTTGCCCGCTTCACGGTTCAACACCAGGTTCTCGATGCGCACACCCCAACGGCCTGGGCGATAAGTACCCGGCTCAATCGACGTAATCATCCCCGGCTGCATCGCAGTCTGCGGCGCGGTGGCAGCCTGATAGGCGATCACCTGCGGGCCTTCGTGCACATTCAGGAAATAGCCTACGCCGTGACCGGTGCCATGGCCGTAGTCCACGCCTTCAGCCCAAATCGGCGCGCGCGCAATCGAATCCAGCAACGGCGACAGAATGCCTTTCGGGAAGTGCGCGCGGGACAGGGCAATCACGCCCTTGAGCACGCGCGTACAGTCGCGCTTCTGCTCCTCACTCGGCGTACCAATCGGCACCATCCGCGTGATATCGGTGGTGCCACCGAGGTACTGGCCACCCGAGTCGATCAGCAGCAAGCCATCGCCTTCGATCAGCGCATGCTCTTCTTCCGTGGCGTGGTAATGCGGCATCGCGCCATTGGCGTTGAACGCCGCGATGGTGTTGAAACTCAACGACACATAATCCGGGCGACGGGTACGCGCGGCGGTCAGGTGTTCGTCGATGGTCAACTCGGTAATGCGCTCACGGCCCAACGCACCGTCCAGCCAGGCGAAGAATTCGCACAGGGCCGCGCCGTCCTGCTCCATGGCCTGGCGAATATGCTCGGCGTCCGCCAGGCTCTTGCGCGACTTGGCCAAGGTGGTCGGGTTCAGCCCTTCAATCAGCTTGACGCCGGCGTCCAGGTGTTCGAGCAAACCGGCCGTCACACGCGCCGGATCGACTTGCAAACTGGCGCCCGACGGCACGTCACGCAGCGCATCCGCCACTTCGCTGTAGTCGCGCAACGTCACGCCGTCTTGCGCCAGCACGGCACGCAGTTCGGCATCGACCTTGCTCAGCGCTACAAACAAGGTGGCCTGCTGCTGATTGATCAAGGCAAAGGAAACGAACACCGGGTTAAATGACACATCGCCGCCACGCAGGTTGAACAGCCAGGCGATGTCATCCAGGGTGGCGATGAAATGCCAGTCAGCGCCCTTCTCTTTCAGGCTGGCGCGCAGTGCGCTGAGCTTTTCGCCACGGCTGACAGTCGCCTGCGGCGGCAGGTGTTGATAGATCGGCTGGTTCGGCAATGTCGGGCGGTCTTGCCAGACTTCATTCAACAGGTCGATGTCGGTACGCAGCCGCGCACCGCGTTCCGCCAGTTTGCCGCCCAAGGTGCGTGCCGAGGCCACGGCCATGACTGCGCCATCGACTGCCACCACACCACCTTCCGGCGTTTGCTCAGCCAGCCATTCCAGCGGGCCGGGTTGGCCGGGCTGCAACTTCACCAGTTCGATACCGCTGCCCTTGAGCTCCTTGGTCGCCTGTTCCCAGTAACGGCTGTCGGCCCACACGCCGGCGAAATCCGCGGTAACAATCAGCGTGCCCACCGAGCCGTGAAAGCCCGACAGCCATTGTCGGCCCTGCCAGTAACCCGGCAAGTACTCGGACAAATGCGGGTCGGCCGACGGCACCAGCAAGGCGTGAATGCCCTCGCGGCTCATCAGTTCGCGGGTATGCGCCAGGCGCTGGGGAACCGTTCCATGGGTCAAAGGCTGCGTACTCATTGTGTCTCCTGCTAACCACTAATAATTGTTATGTGTTGCGAATTGAAGATCAGACTGCCCAGAACGCCGGAGCGCTGGCCAACGCAGCCTTGATCAACTGCACGGCTTCGTCGATGTCCTGCTCGGTGGTAAACCGGCCCAGGCTCAAGCGAATGGTACGCCCGGCGCTGCGCGCGTCATGGCCCAACGCCAGAAGCACGTGGGACGGCGCATTGCTCGCCGAGTTGCACGCCGACGTCGCCGAAAAGGCGATGCCCGCGCTCAACGCAGCAGCATTGAATTCACCTTCGTCGAACGTGAGGCTGAGGGTATGCGCAATACGTTGCGAGGCGCTGCCATTGAGGCGCACACCCGCCACGGACGCCAACTGGTCCAACAGGCGCTGACGCAGGGCGACAATTTTCGCCTTTTCTTCAGCGAAGGACTCCGCCGCCAGGGCAAATGCTGTGCCCATGCCTGCGATCTGATGCGTCGCCAACGTACCGGAGCGCAACCCGCCTTCGTGACCGCCGCCGTGGATCTGCGCCAACACCTTCTGTTGCGCGCGCGGGCCGACGTACAGCGCGCCGATGCCTTTGGGCCCGTACAGTTTGTGCGCGGAAAACGACATCAAGTCCACCGGCCACTCAGCCAGGTCAATCGCCACCTTGCCTGCGCCTTGCGCGGCGTCCACGTGCAGCAACGCGCCGTGTTCACGCACCCGCGCGCCGATGCCGGGAATATCGTTCAGGGTGCCCAGTTCGTTATTCACCAGCATCAACGACACCAGGAAGGTGTCCTCACGCAACGCGTCACTCACCGCCTTGGCGCTGATCAACCCCTCGGCATCCGGTACCAGGTAGGTCACGGCTACGCCGGCCTCCTGCAACTGGCGCGCGGTATCGAGTGTGGCCTTGTGTTCGATCTGACTGGTAATGATGTGCCCGCCCGACACACCGCGTGCCTGGGCGACGCCCTTGATGGCGAGGTTGTTGGATTCAGTCGCGCCGGAGGTCCAGACGATCTGTTCAGGTTGGGCACCGACCAGTTCGGCCACCTGACGTCGCGCCTGTTCAACCGTTTGCCGGGCCGCTTGGCCGAACGCATGGGAACTGGACGCGGGGTTACCAAAATTGGCATTGAAGCCCAGACACTCGACCATCACCTGGATGACCCGCTCATCCACCGGCGTGGTGGCGGCGTAATCGAAATACAACGGACGTTTATTCATGACGTTAAAGACTCGCAGAGCGTGTTCCCGAGAGCAGTGTCTCAGGGGCATCGACCGGGACAGAGGTCGTCAGGTTTAACCAGTCGAGTGCCATTAAAGAAGGACCACTTTATGTAAATGTGCGTAGGAACGCTCCTGAATTTCAGCTTAACAGGCTGACGTGGCGCCATGGCAAACAAAAAGCCCGAGATTCCTTGTGGGAAACCTCGGGCTTTTTGCCACTGAGCGCCGGCTCAACTGGGACGACCATGCAGGACCACGCTGCGCTCGGCGTTCATTTCGCCTTGGTGATCAAAACCGAAGGGCTTCTGCGGCTGGCCGGTCAGGGCGGCGCGTTGCTGTTGATAGTCATCGAAAGACAACCCGCGGCGACTCAACGCTTCCAGGGCCAGCTGCTTGGTTTCTTGCGCCGTGTAAGGGCGCAACTCCGGTGAAGGATGGGTCGCACAACCGGCGAGCACGGAACTGGCAATCAATAAGCAAACGGCGAGGTAGCGGTTCATGGAGAAGGCCCTGCGAAGGTGGTTTCGAGTCAATGAACACAGGCTACTCCCGCGCTGGCACGGTGAAAAATCATCGTCCGTGATAGTCGCTATCAACCGTTCAGGCACCTTCGATAGTCTGCCACCAATATTCTTTTATGATCTATAAATATGGAAATACGTTCATTTACGGAATAAAAGTAACCCTCTATAAATAGCCACAGGTTATTCGCACTGTTCGCTACGCAACTGTTGCCCAGGCAACAGCCATTCAACAAAACACCAGGCAGACAACAGCAGCATTTTTCAGCAGTGAGCCCACAGCCCTCGCCAATCAAGGCCTGCACCCGTTGGTACAGCTCTTGCTCAACAGGTATCACTTCTCCTGCTATGAACCACTGCTGAAAAAGGAACTGTTCATGACCCGTCCCCTGAATGTTGTCGCCCTCTCCGGCGGAACCTGGCGCCCGTCCCGCACGCTGGTACTGACCCAGGCCATACTCGCCGAGCTGGCGACCTTGCTGCCGGTCCAGACCACATTGATCGAACTCGGCGACATTGCCCGTCCTTTGGGTGGTGCGCTGTCCCGTGATGAGTTGCCGGCCGAGGTCGAATCGCAACTGTTGGCCATCGAACAAGCCGACTTGCTGATCGTCGCCGCACCGGTCTATCGCGGTTCTTATCCGGGCCTGCTCAAGCACCTGTTCGATCTGGTGGGCCTCAACGCACTGATCAACACGCCGGTATTGCTCGCAGCCACGGGCGGCAGCGAACGCCACGCGCTGGTCCTCGATCATCAGTTGCGCCCGCTGTTCAGCTTCTTCCAGGCTTTGACCCTGCCGATCGGCGTGTACGCCACGGAAGCCGACTTCACCGATTACCACATAACCAGCGAGCCCTTGAAGGGCCGTATTCGCCTTGCCGCAGAACGCGCAGCGCCTTTGTTTGCCGCGCACCTCCCTTCTCTGCTAAAGATCGCTTAAGGATTTGTCATGGATGTTTTCTGGTTTCTGCCCACCCACGGCGACGGCCATTACCTGGGCACGACCCAAGGTGCGCGGCCTGTCACGCTCAATTATCTGAAGCAAGTCGCCCAGGCGGCTGACAGCCTGGGTTACTACGGCGTGTTGATTCCCACCGGTCGCTCGTGCGAAGACTCCTGGGTGATTGCCTCGGCGCTGGTGCCGCTGACCGAACGCCTGCGTTACCTGGTGGCGATTCGCCCCGGCATCATCTCGCCCACCGTGTCCGCACGCATGGCCGCCACCCTGGATCGCCTGTCCAACGGCCGCCTGCTGATCAACGTGGTGACCGGTGGCGACCCCGATGAAAACCGCGGTGACGGCAGCTTCCTCGACCACAGCGAACGCTATGAAGTCTCCGACGAATTCCTGCAGATCTGGCGACGCGTGTTGCAGGGCGAATCGGTGGACTTCGAAGGCAAACACCTGCGTGTGCAAAACGCCAAGGCACTTTACCCACCCGTGCAGAAGCCCTATCCGCCGCTGTACTTCGGCGGTTCCTCAGACGCTGCTCACGACCTCGCCGCCGAGCAGGTGGACGTGTACCTGACCTGGGGCGAGCCGCCCGCCGCCGTCGCGGAAAAACTTGCGGATGTGCGTGAACGTGCCGCGCGCCATGGGCGCACCGTTAAGTTCGGCATCCGCCTGCACGTGATCGTGCGCGAAACCGAAGAAGACGCCTGGAAAGCCGCCGACAAACTGATCGAGCACATCAGTGATGAAACCATCGCTGCCGCGCAAAAATCCTTCTCGCGCTTTGACTCCGAAGGCCAGCGCCGCATGGCGGCCTTGCACGACGGGCGCCGCGACAACCTGGAAATTGCCCCCAACCTGTGGGCCGGCGTCGGCCTGGTGCGCGGCGGTGCCGGTACCGCACTGGTGGGCAACCCGCAGCAAGTGGCCGAGCGCATCAAGGAATACGCAGACCTGGGCATCGAGAGTTTCATTTTCTCCGGCTACCCGCACCTGGAAGAGGCCTATCGCTTTGCCGAGTTGGTGTTCCCGCTGCTGCCGGAACCCTATGCGAGCCTCGCCGGGCGCGGTATCACCAACCTCACAGGCCCGTTTGGCGAAATGATTGCCAATGATGTGCTGCCAGCCAGGGCCTGAAGCGCGATGAGGTTGGCTTTATGTGGGAGCGGGCTTGCTCGCGAATGCGTCAGTTCAGCCAACTGATTGGCCATCTGACCCAGCGCTTTCGCGAGCAAGCC
>NZ_JBARTQ010000145.1:0-7373 GCF_049645325.1 Pseudomonas sp.
CACCAAAGGCACCTTGTTGTGGATGCTGTCCACCAAGATGCTGCCGCCAGTGGGCGTGCTGATGCCGATCTACCTGCTGGCCAAAGGCATGGGGCTGCTGGATACGCGCATCGCGCTGATCATCATCTACACGCTGATCAACCTGCCGATTGTGGTCTGGATGGTTTACACCTACTTCAAGGACATTCCCAAGGACATCCTCGAAGCCGCCCGCCTGGATGGCGCCACCCTGTGGCAGGAAATGGTCCGCGTACTGCTGCCGATCGCCAAGGGCGGCCTGGCCTCCACCGTGTTGCTGTCGCTGATCCTGTGCTGGAACGAGGCGTTCTGGTCGTTGAACCTGACCTCGTCGAACGCCGCGCCGCTGACCGCGTTGATTGCCTCCTACTCCAGCCCCGAAGGCTTGTTCTGGGCCAAATTGTCTGCCGTCTCGACCCTGGCCTGTGCGCCGATCCTGATTTTTGGCTGGATCAGCCAGAAACAGCTGGTGCGTGGTTTGTCCTTCGGCGCCGTGAAATAACGGCTTCATTATAAAAATTTGAATGTGGAGGCCCATCATGGCCAACCTGAAAATCAAGAATCTGCAAAAAGGCTTCGAAGGCTTCTCGATCATCAAAGGCATCGACCTGGAAGTGAATGACAAGGAATTCGTGGTCTTCGTCGGCCCGTCGGGCTGCGGCAAATCCACCCTGCTGCGCCTGATTGCGGGCCTGGAAGAAGTCACCGAAGGCACCATCGAGCTGGATGGCCGCGACATCACCGAAGTCACCCCGGCCAAGCGCGACCTGGCCATGGTGTTCCAGACGTACGCGCTCTACCCGCACATGAGTGTGCGCAAAAACATGTCGTTTGCGCTGGACCTGGCCGGTGTCGACAAGAAGATTGTCGAAAGCAAGGTCAGCGAAGCCGCGCGCATCCTGGAGTTGGGCCCGTTGCTGGAGCGCAAGCCCAAGCAACTGTCGGGCGGCCAGCGCCAGCGTGTGGCCATCGGCCGTGCGATTGTGCGTAACCCGAAGATCTTCCTGTTCGACGAACCGCTGTCCAACCTCGACGCCGCCCTGCGTGTGCAAATGCGCCTGGAGCTGTCGCGCCTGCACAAGGAACTGCAAGCGACCATGATCTACGTCACCCACGACCAGGTCGAAGCCATGACCCTGGCCGACAAGGTGGTGGTGCTCAACAGCGGCCGTGTCGAGCAGGTGGGTTCGCCGCTGGAGCTGTACCACCAGCCGGCCAATCTGTTTGTGGCGGGCTTTCTCGGCACGCCAAAAATGGGTTTCCTCAAGGGCAAGGTCACCCGTGTTGAGGCACAGGGTTGCGAACTCGAACTGGATGCCGGCGGCCGTATCACGCTGCCGTTGAGCAGCGCCACCCTGAGCGTCGGCAGCCCAGTGACCTTGGGCATTCGTCCGGAACACCTGGAAATCGCCACCCCTGGGCAAGCCACCCTGACCGTCACCGCTGACGTCGGCGAGCGCTTGGGCAGCGACACCTTCTGCCACGTCATCACCGCCAGCAAAGAGCCTTTGACGCTGCGCATCCGTGGCGACATGGCCAGCCAATATGGCGAAACCCTGCAGTTGTACCTGGATCCGACCCAATGCCATCTGTTCGACGCTGACGGCGTGGCCGTGGCCCGCCCACTGCGCGCTGCCGCCTGATTTCGCGAGTATTTCCTGATGAAACTGAATAAACAGAACCTCACCCAGCTGGCTCCCGAAGTGCAGCTGCCGACCTACGCCATTGCCGACACGCGCCAAGGCATCGCGCACATCGGCGTCGGCGGTTTCCACCGCGCGCACCAGGCGTATTACACCGATGCGCTGATGAACATTGGCGAGGGCCTGGATTGGAGCATCTGCGGTGTCGGCCTGCGCGCCGAGGACCGCAAGGCCCGCGACGACCTGGCCGGCCAGGACTACCTGTTCACCCTGTTTGAATTGGGCGACACCGACGACACCGAAGTGCGCGTAATCGGCTCGATCAGTGACATGCTGCTGGCCGAAGACAGCGCGCAGGCGCTGATCGACAAACTGGCCAGCCCCGAGATTCGTATCGTCTCGCTGACCATCACCGAAGGCGGCTACTGCATCGACGACAGCAACGGCGAGTTCATGGCCCACCTGCCGCAGATCCAGCATGACCTGGCGCACCCGAGCGCACCGAAAACCGTGTTCGGGTTCATCTGCGCGGCCCTGACCCAACGCCGCGCCGCCGGTACGCCAGCGTTCACCGTGATGTCCTGCGATAACCTGCCGCACAACGGCGCCGTCACCCGCAAGGCGCTGCTGGCCTTCGCTGCCCTGCACAATGCCGAGCTGCATGACTGGATCAAGGCCAATGTGAGCTTCCCGAATGCCATGGTCGACCGCATCACACCGATGACCAGCACGGCGCATCGCCTGCAACTGCACGACGAGCACGGCATCGACGATGCCTGGCCGGTGGTCTGCGAACCCTTTGTGCAGTGGGTGCTGGAAGACAAGTTCGTCAACGGTCGCCCGGCCTGGGAAAAGGTTGGTGTGCAGTTCACCGATGACGTGACGCCCTACGAAGAGATGAAAATTGGCCTGCTCAATGGCAGCCACCTGGCGCTGACGTATTTGGGCTTCTTGAAGGGTTATCGGTTTGTTCACGAGACCATGAATGACCCGGTATTTGTCGCCTACATGCGCGCCTACATGGACCTCGACGTCACGCCGAACCTGGCGCCCGTGCCGGGTATCGACCTCACCGACTATAAGCAGACGCTGGTGGACCGGTTTTCCAACCAGGCGATTGCCGACCAGCTGGAGCGCGTGTGTTCGGATGGCTCGTCAAAGTTTCCCAAGTTCACCGTACCGACCATCAACCGCTTGATTGCCGACGGCCGCGAGACTGAGCGCGCAGCCTTGGTGGTGGCGGCATGGGCCTTGTATTTGAAGGGTGTGGATGAAAATGGCGAGATTTATCGCATTCCGGATCCCCGCGCCGAGTTCTGCCAGGGGCTGGTGACGGACGATGCATTGATCAGCAAGCGCCTGTTGGGGGTGGAAGAGATTTTTGGCACGGCTATTCCCAATTCACCTGCGTTTGTGGCAGCGTTCGAGCGGTGTTTCGAGAGCCTGCAGGATGTGGGTGTGAGTAAAACGCTGGAGCGGCTGCTCGCCAATATCAACTGACGGAACCGGATCAAAAAATGTGGGAGCTGGCTTGCCTGCGATAGCGGTGGTTCAGACAGCCATGATGTGGCTGATAAACCGCCATCGCAGGCAAGCCAGCTCCCACATTCAGATCGGGTTAACACTCCAAAAACACTACTGCTGAGCAAATCATCATGACCCAGCAAAACCTGTTTCTCGGCATCGACTGCGGCACCCAAGGCACCAAGGCCATCGTCCTCGATGCCTCCAGCGGCAAGGTTCTGGGCCTGGGCGCCGCCGCGCACACGCTGATCAGCGGGGCCAACGGCCGTCGCGAGCAGCACACGCAGGAATGGCTGGACGCCTTCACCGAAGCTACCCATCGGGCCTTGCAACAGGCCGGCGTGGATGGCCAGGACATCCTTGGCATCGGCGTCTCCGGCCAGCAGCACGGCCTGGTGCTGCTTGATGACAGCGGCCAGGTACTGCGCCCGGCCAAACTGTGGTGCGACACCGAAACCGCACCGGAAAACGATCGCCTTTTGCAGCATCTTGGCGGCGAAAGCGGTTCGCTGGAGCGCCTCGGCGTGGCCATCGCGCCTGGCTACACCGTGTCCAAGTTGTTGTGGACCCGTGAGCAACACCCCGACATTTTCGCACGCATCGCGCACATCCTGCTGCCCCACGACTACCTCAACTATTGGCTTACCGGCCGTGCGGTCGCGGAATACGGCGATGCCTCAGGCACCGGTTATTTCAATGTGCGCAGCCGTCAGTGGGACGTGGAACTGCTCAAGCACATCGACCCCAGCGGTCGCCTGGAGGCCGCACTGCCAGTGTTGATCGAGTCGGATCAAAGCGTGGGCACGATCCTGCCGGCCATTGCCGAACGCCTGGGCATCAACCCTAACGCCCGCGTTTCCAGCGGCGGCGGCGACAACATGATGGGCGCGATCGGCACCGGCAACATCGCGCCCGGCGTGATCACCATGAGCCTGGGTTCATCCGGTACCGTGTACGCCTTTGCCGATCAGGCCAACGTCAGCCCGCAGGCGTCGGTGGCGACTTTCTGTTCATCCAGCGGCGGCTGGCTGCCGTTGATCTGCACCATGAACCTGACCAACGCCACCGGGGTTATTCGCGAGCTGTTCGACCTCGACCTGGCGGCGTTCAACGCCCTGGTCGCCGACGCCCCGATTGGCGCCGACGGCGTGAGCATGCTGCCCTTCCTCAATGGCGAACGCGTGCCCGCCCTGCCCCACGCCACCGGCAGCCTGCATGGTCTGACCATGACCAACCTGACCCGCGCCAACCTCTGCCGCGCGGTGGTCGAAGGCACCACGTTCGGCTTGCGTTACGGCCTCGACCTGCTGCGCCAGACCGGCCTGCAAAGCCAGAGCATCCGCTTGATCGGCGGCGGCTCGAAAAGCCCCGTGTGGCGGCAGATGGTCGCCGATATCATGAACACCGAAGTGGTCTGCACCGAACAAAGCGAAGCGGCGGCCCTGGGCGCGGCGATCCAGGCGGCGTGGAGCCAGTCCGGCGAGCCCCTGGCGAACCTGTGCGACAAATGCGTGAGTGTCGACCCCGGCAGCCGCACGCTGCCGGTGCCCGACAATGTCAACGCCTATCAACACGCCTACGAGCGCTATCAGCAGCTCGTGGCAAGCCTTTAAGAGCGAACGACTATGTATCTGGTGTGTGGTGAAGCGCTGTTTGATTTTTTCAGCGAAGAAGAGGCCAGCGGGCAGGCTTCCAGGGTCAATTACAAGGCGATTGCCGGCGGTTCGCCGTTCAACGTGGCCGTGGGCTTGCGCCGCCTGGGCATTGAGGCCGGATTGTTCGGCGGCGTGTCCACCGATTTCCTCGGGCGCCGCTTGTTGCAGATGCTCAAGGACGAAGGCGTGAATCAGCAATTTTTGGTGGAGTCCGACGCGCCGACCACCCTGGCGATGGTCGCGGTGGGGGCCAATGGTTCGCCGCAATACAGTTTCCGTGGCGAAGGCTGCGCCGACCGCCAGCTGGAAGTCGCGCACCTGCCGACGCTGGGCGATGACGTGCGCGGGCTGCATATCGGCTCGTTTTCGCTGGTGGTACAACCGGTTGGCGACACCCTGCTGACCCTGGTCAAGCGCGAAAGCGGCAAGCGCCTGATCAGCCTCGACCCCAACGTACGGCTGAACCCACAGCCGGATATCCAACTGTGGCGTGACCGCGTGGCCGAGTTGGTCAGGCACGCCGACCTGATCAAAGTCAGCGACGAAGACTTGCACCTGCTGTACCCCAACCAGTCCCCGCAAAGCGTGCTGCAAGGCTGGCTGCAACACCGCTGCCAGCTGGTGTTCCTCACCCGTGGCGGCGATGGCGCGACGGTGTTCAGCCGCCAGCACGGCACCTGGTCGCAACCAGCGGTCAAGGTCGTGATGGCCGACACCGTCGGCGCCGGCGACACCTTCCAGGCCGCGCTGATTGCCTGGTTGACGGAGCACCAGTTGGACTCGGTGGCGGGTCTGCAACAGCTGACGCGCGCGCAGATCGACGCCATGCTCGGCTTCGCCATCCGCGCCGCCGCGCTGACCTGCGGCAAGACCGGGCCGGACCTGCCATACCGCCAGCAGCTGGACTGAACACCCGCTCAAAAACCATATTGCCATCACTGCAGGCCACGCAATGCGCGGCCTACAGGCTGTGCACGTCCGTCAGAAATTTCCGCCCTTTTTCAAAAATTGTACTAAACCGAACTGAATGTACAATTTTTGACATCAAGATCAGGGCACCGCTATGTTGAAAGAACGGTCAGTTGGCTATCAAGCCGTATTAGCTGCCAGCATCCTCACACTGCACTACCTGCAACCACCTACAGCGCAAGCAGCCTGCGCACTCACACCGGGACCGGGCGACGACACCTTCGTCTGCGACAGCGGCAGCAGCCCGGGCCTCACCGACCTGCTGGGCAATAACCGCCTGACCCTGCCCGCCGGCGGCACCGGCACCATCAATGGCAACGTGACCTTCGGCGCGGGCGTGGATGCCGTGCAGATCGATTCAGGCCGCATCACCGGCGCCGTGCAACAGGGCAATGGCATTGATGACTTCAAAATGAGCGGCGGGCAGATCCAGTCGCTGGCCCAGGGCGATGGCCGCGACACCTTCCTGATGACCGGCGGGACCATTGTCGGCGCATTCGAGGACGGCGATGTCGCACGGCAAACCGGTGGCACCATCGGTCGAGTCGACATGAAGCTCGACAACAATATCTACGACATGTCCGGCGGGGCGATTCTCGGCAATCTGGTGACCGGTTTTGGTACCGACACCATCATCGTTTCCGGCGGCACGATTGGCGGCAACATCAGCGTCAGCGGTGGCGACGACAGCATCACGGTGAGTGGCGGCACGATCAACGGCGAGATCCGCGCCAGCGTCGGCAATGACACGTTCAACTGGCTCAACGGCGGCCAGATCAAGTCAGCGGTGTTGATGGGCGACGGTAACGACACGGTACTGCTGCGCGGTCTCAGCGAGAGCCTGTTGGCCACCACGCCGTCCATCGATGGCGGCCTGGGCAACGATCAACTGACCTTCGACAACACCACGTCGAGCACCGCCGCGCGCTACATCGGCTGGGAGACGGTCAACCTCAATAACAACGCTCGCTTTGACCTGGCCGGGGATTTTTTCCTCGGTGACAGTGCCAGCGGCACCGGCACACTGAATATCGATGGCAGCAGTTCACTCGCCGTGACCCAGGGCAGCCTGCGGCCCTACACTGCAGGCCAACTGGCGACGCTGAACAACGCCGGCACGATCGACATGACCACCGGCAGCAACAGCGCCACCGACACCTTCACGCTGCATGGCAACTATGTGGGCAATAACGGCCAACTCTGGCTGCAGACCGTGCTCGGTGACGACACCTCGGCCACCGACAAGCTGGTGGTGTCTGACGGCACGCTCAGTGGCCACACCCAACTGGCGGTGACCAACCTCGGTGGCGCCGGGGGTTTCACCGCCAACAACGGCATTGAGGTGGTTCAAGCGTTGAACGGCGCCGTGAGCAGTAACGACGCGTTTGCGCTCAAGGGTTCAGTCTCTGCGGGGGCGTACGAGTACCTGCTGTTCAAAGGCGGTGTCACGGCCGGCACTGAAAACAACTGGTATTTGCGCTCATCCGTGGTGGCGGTGCAGCCGCCCGCCGTGCCACCGGTAACGCCGACACCGCCCGTGGTGGTGCCCGTGCCGCCGCTGCCG
>NZ_JBARTQ010000146.1:0-7023 GCF_049645325.1 Pseudomonas sp.
CGCGAGCAAGCCCGCTCCCACATTTGCTTTGTGTATGCTGGGTTATCGCATTCCAGATTGATGGCGGTACTTTGCTATGAAGCCGGCTCTAACCGCCAAACTCCTGCAAACCCTGGCCCCGTGGCGCAACGCCCCGGTCTGGCATATCGCCTTCTCTGGCGGGCTCGATTCCACCGTCCTGCTGCACCTCCTGGCCTCGCTGGCAAAAACCGAAACCCTCCCGCCACTCAGCGCAGTGCATGTCCACCATGGCCTGCAAGCGGCCGCTGACGCCTGGCCCAGTCATTGCCAGTCGGTATGTGACCGTCTGGGCGTGCCCTTGCGGGTGATGCGTGTGCATGTGCAGTCGGGCGCCAGCCTTGAGCGCGCAGCACGCGATGCACGTTACCAGGCATTTACCGAGGTGACTGGGGCAGGGCAGGTGATGCTCACCGGCCAGCATCGCGACGATCAGGCCGAAACACTGTTGTTTCGCCTGCTGCGCGGAGCAGGCGTGCGAGGGTTGGCGGCCATGCCTGTGCATCGCCCTTTGGCGGGTGGGTATTTGGTGCGGCCTTTGCTGGATGTCTCGCGTACTGAGCTGCAAGCCTATGCCCACGCGCATCAGTTGCAGTGGATCGAAGACCCTTCCAACGCCGACTCCCGGTTCTCGCGCAATTACCTGCGCCATCGAGTATTCCCGCTGCTGACCGAGCGCTGGCCGCAAGCCGTCGCCAGTCTGGCCCGTACTGCCGAGCACTTGAGCGAAGCCCAGGGCTTGCTCGATGAGTTGGCAGCCATGGATCTGCAGGA
The DNA here is from genome assembly GCF_049645325.1 of Pseudomonas sp. Lineage (GTDB taxonomy): Bacteria > Pseudomonadota > Gammaproteobacteria > Pseudomonadales > Pseudomonadaceae > Aquipseudomonas. The sequence goes on from NZ_JBARTQ010000146.1 coordinate 793, forward strand.
CGCGGATCAACCGTCGCCGTTTCCCTGGCTCACGCTGCCGTCATTGGCCCTGGCTCCATTACGCGAGCTTTCCGACGCCCGCCAACGCAACGTCCTGCGCCACTGGCTCACACCACTGACGCGCTTACCCGACAGCGACCACTGGGCCGGTTGGCATTCCCTGCGTGATGCCAAGGGTGACGCGCAACCACTGTGGCGCCTTACCGACGGCCAACTGCATCGTTGTGGCGACCGCATCTGGTGGCTGCCTTCCATTTGTTCGGACATTTCCGACGCGCCGGTGAGCTGGTCCCAGCCCGAAAGCCCACTAGAGTTACCCGGCAATGGTCAGTTGAGATTGATCGGCGAGGTGCCCGCAGGTCCATTGGTGGTCCGGTATCGCCAGGGCGGCGAAATCATCGAAGTGCCAGGTCGAGGCCGGCGCGACCTGAAGCGCCTGCTTAACGAAAGTGCGCTGCCGGGGTTCATGCGTGGCAGATTGCCGCTGCTCTATCAGGGCGAGCAATTGCTGGCTGTCCCAACCCTTGCGGGGCTGTGGCACAGTGCGTCGGATGGCTGGCAATTACATTGGATGCCACAGACCTGCGATCAAGGTTTGAGCTGATAGAGCCTTTCCGGTAGACTACGCTCCCTTCTTGATACAACTTCTGTGGATTCGCCTGAATCGCAGTCGTTGCCGATTACCAAGCAGTCTTTGCTGGGCGATTCCAAAAAATGTGTAGCGATCAACGTACCGGTGTTTCATTGCTGGTCTGTCACCACGCGGCGGTTTTTTTGAAAGGTGCACTGTGATTAATGCAGGTGATCGGGGGCTTCGGCCTTCCTTCGCTTTCCCCGGCGGCTCGGACCGCTTTAACGCAGACTTCTAGGGTTTTTCATGACGCGCTACATATTCGTCACGGGCGGTGTTGTTTCTTCATTGGGGAAAGGCATTGCCTCCGCTTCATTGGCGGCCATCCTGGAGGCGCGGGGACTTAAGGTCACCATGCTCAAGCTGGACCCGTACATCAACGTTGACCCGGGCACCATGAGCCCGTTCCAGCACGGTGAAGTGTTCGTCACACACGACGGCGCCGAGACCGACCTGGACCTGGGCCACTACGAGCGGTTCATCCGCACGACCATGACCCAGAACAACAACTTCACCACTGGCCGTGTCTACGAGCACGTGCTGCGCAAGGAGCGCCGTGGTGACTACCTGGGTGCAACCATCCAGGTGATCCCGCACATCACCGACGAAATCAAGCGCCGCATCATCAAGGGTGCAGGCGATGCCGACGTCGCAATGGTCGAGATCGGTGGCACCGTGGGTGACATCGAATCCCAACCGTTCCTCGAAGCCATCCGCCAATTGCGTTTCGAAGTCGGCGCCAAGCGCGCGATGCTGATGCACCTGACGTTGGTGCCGTACATCGCCACCGCCGGCGAAACCAAAACCAAGCCTACCCAGCACTCGGTCAAGGAACTGCGTTCCATCGGCCTGCAGCCGGACGTGCTGGTGTGCCGCTCCGATCACCCGATCGACATTTCCTCGCGTCGCAAGATCGCGCAGTTCACCAACGTTGAAGAACGTGCGGTGATTGCCCTGGAAGACGCCGACACCATCTACAAGATCCCGGGCATCCTGCATTCGCAAGGCCTGGATGATTTTGTGGTCGAGCGTTTCGGCCTGCAGTGCAACGGCGCGGACCTGTCCGAGTGGGAAGCGGTGGTCGACGCCAAGCTCAACCCTGAGCACGAAGTCACCATCGCCATGGTCGGCAAGTACATGGAACTGCTGGACGCGTACAAGTCGCTGATCGAAGCGATGAGCCACGCCGGTATCAGCAACCGTACCAAGGTCAACCTGCGCTACATCGATTCCGAAGACATCGAGAACCAGGGCACTGCCTTGCTCGAAGGCGTTGACGCGATCCTCGTTCCAGGCGGTTTCGGCCTGCGTGGCGTGGAAGGCAAGATCACCGCCGTGCAATATGCGCGTGAAAACAAGGTTCCATACCTGGGCATCTGCCTGGGCATGCAAGTGGCCGTTATCGAGTTTGCCCGTAACGTGCTGGGCTGGAAAGACGCCAACTCCACCGAGTTCGACCACACCAGCGGCCATCCGGTCGTGGGCCTGATCACCGAGTGGGAAGATGCCACCGGCGCCGTTGAAACCCGTACCGAAACCTCGGACCTGGGCGGCACCATGCGCCTTGGCGCGCAGGACTGCCTGCTGGAGTCGGGCTCGCTGGTTCACGATTGCTACGGCAAGGACGTGATCGTCGAGCGTCACCGTCACCGCTACGAAGTGAACAACAACCTGCTGCCGCAGATCAAAGCCGCCGGCCTGAAAATCTCCGGTCGCTCCGGTGACGGCAAGCTGGTTGAAGTGGTCGAGGCGCCGGATCATCCGTGGTTCGTGGCTTGCCAGTTCCACCCTGAGTTCACCTCGACGCCGCGCGACGGTCACCCGTTGTTCACCGGTTTCGTTAAAGCAGCACTGACGCAACATCAGAAGAAGGCGTAAACCTGATGGCCCAGAAGATCATTCGCGTAGGCGACATCGAGATTGCCAACGACAAGCCCATGGTGCTGTTTGGCGGCATGAACGTGCTGGAAAGCCGCGACATGGCGATGCAGGTCTGTGAAGAGTACGTCAAGGTTACCCAGAAACTGGGTATCCCTTACGTGTTCAAGGCCAGCTTCGACAAGGCCAACCGTTCGTCCGTGACCTCCTATCGCGGCCCGGGCCTTGAAGAAGGCATGCGGATCTTCCAGGACATCAAGCAAGCCTTCGGCGTGCCGATCATCACCGACGTCCACGAGCCTGAACAGGCTGCCGTGGTCGCCGAGGTGTGCGACATCATCCAGTTGCCGGCCTTCCTGTCGCGCCAGACCGATCTGGTCGTTGCGATGGCCAAGACCGGCGCTGTGATCAATATCAAGAAAGCCCAGTTCCTCGCGCCCCAGGAAATGAAACACATCCTGAACAAGTGCGTGGAAGCGGGTAACGACCAGTTGATCCTCTGCGAGCGCGGTTCGAGCTTCGGCTACAACAACCTCGTGGTGGACATGCTCGGTTTCGGCATCATGAAACAGTTCGAATACCCGGTGTTCTTCGACGTGACCCACGCGCTGCAAATGCCCGGTGGTCGCGCCGATTCCGCTGGCGGGCGGCGTGCCCAGGTGTTGGATTTGGCCAAGGCGGGCCTCAGCCAGTCCCTGGCCGGCCTGTTCCTGGAAGCTCACCCAGACCCGGACAACGCCAAGTGCGACGGTCCCTGCGCCCTGCGCCTGGACAAGCTGGAGCCATTCCTGGCCCAGCTCAAGCAGTTGGACGAACTGGTCAAGAGTTTTCCGACGGTAGAGACCGCGTAACAGCCGTTTCTCCGGTAGACTTTCCCACGCTTTATGCTCAGGCCCGCGGGCCTGAGCCTTGTCGCCTGCAAGCCTGCCCCGTTGTTCCACCCTTGCGGTCGGTCAAAAGATTCCCTTCAGCTGCGTCGTTTTCGTCAACTTTGGAGTGTTTACAACAATGGCAAAAATCGTCGACATCAAAGGTCGTGAAGTTCTCGACTCCCGTGGCAACCCCACCGTCGAAGCCGACGTGCTTCTCGATAACGGCATCATCGGCAGCGCCTGCGCGCCGTCCGGTGCTTCTACCGGTTCGCGCGAAGCGCTGGAACTGCGTGATGGCGACAAGAGCCGTTACCTGGGCAAAGGTGTACTCAAGGCTGTAGCCAACATCAACGGCCCGATCCGTGACCTGTTGCTGGGCAAGGACCCGCTGGACCAGAAAGCCCTGGACCACGCGATGATCAAGCTCGACGGCACCGAAAACAAAGGCAGCCTGGGCGCCAACGCGATCCTCGCCGTGTCCCTGGCCGCTGCCAAGGCCGCTGCACAGGACCAGGACCTGCCGCTGTACGCCCACATCGCCAACCTGAACGGCACGCCGGGTGTGTACTCGATGCCGGTGCCGATGATGAACATCATCAACGGTGGCGAGCACGCTGATAACAACGTCGACATCCAGGAATTCATGGTGCAGCCGGTGGGCGCCAAGACCTTCTCCGAAGGCCTGCGCATGGGCACCGAGATTTTCCATCACCTCAAGGCTGTGCTGAAGGCCCGTGGCCTGAGCACTGCGGTGGGTGACGAAGGTGGTTTTGCACCGAACCTGGCGTCCAACGAAGATGCACTCAAAGTGATCTCCGAAGCCGTGGCCAACGCTGGCTACAAGCTGGGCACCGACGTGACCCTGGCCCTGGACTGCGCGGCCAGCGAATTCTACGAAGACGGCAAGTACAACCTGGCCGGTGAAGGTCACGTGTTCACCTCCGAAGGTTTTGCTGACTACCTCAAAGGCCTGTGCGAACGCTACCCGATCATCTCCGTTGAAGATGGCCTGGACGAGTCCGACTGGGCAGGCTGGAAAGTCCTCACCGACAAGATCGGCGAGAAAATCCAGCTGGTGGGCGACGACCTGTTCGTGACCAACACCAAGATCCTGAAAGAAGGCATCGACAAAAAGATCGCCAACTCGATCCTGATCAAGTTCAACCAGATCGGCACCCTGACCGAAACCCTGGAAGCCATCCAGATGGCCAAGGCTGCGGGCTACACCGCCGTGATCTCCCACCGCTCCGGCGAAACCGAAGATTCGACCATTGCCGACCTGGCCGTGGGCACTTCGGCTGGGCAGATCAAGACCGGTTCCCTGTGCCGCTCCGACCGCGTTTCCAAGTACAACCAATTGCTGCGTATCGAAGAGCAACTGGCGGGTAAAGCCAAGTACAACGGTCGCAGCGAGTTTCGCGGCTGATCGCTACTTGATGGTAAGGCATGGTAAAAAGTCGACGGGTTGCGTAGGAAAAAACACGACAGTGTGAATTTCGACGCTAATCTGATGGCTATCAAGCACAAGCCTGGTTCTTCCAGGCTTCGTGCTATTAGTTGCTGCAAAAGTTTTGCATGGCTGTCTTTTTTTACTGGATACCCGGATTTCGATGCGCAGTCCCAATTGGTTGTTCCTCGTCTTGCTCTTGTTGCTGGCTGGCCTGCAGTACCGCCTATGGGTCGGTAATGGCAGTTTTGCGCAGGTGAAAGAGCTGACCCAGCAAATTGCCGACCAGCACGCCGAAAACGAAATCCTGCTGGAGCGTAACCGCGTCCTTGACGCTGAAGTGCTTGAGTTGAAAAAGGGTACGGAGACCGTTGAAGAGCGGGCTCGTCATGAGTTGGGCATGGTCAAGGAGGGCGAAACCCTCTACCAGTTGGCCCAATGAGCAACGATTTACCGGCCTTCTGGGCCGTGATTCCTGCCGCGGGCATCGGTGCCCGTATGGCCGCAGACCGTCCCAAGCAGTATTTGCAACTGGGCGGGCGCACTATTCTCGAACACAGCCTCGGCTGTTTTCTCGATCATCCGGGCCTCAAGGGGCTGGTGGTCAGTCTTGCTGTAGATGATCCCTATTGGCCGAACCTGCCGTGTGCCAGCGACCCACGTATCGTGCGTGCCGACGGCGGCGACGAGCGCTCGGGTTCGGTACTCAATGCGTTGCTGCAACTCAATGCCCTGGGTGCCAGTGATGATGACTGGGTACTGGTGCACGATGCGGCACGGCCCAACTTGAGCCGTGATGATCTCGACACACTGTTGGCCGAGCTGGCGGATGACCCGGTGGGCGGCCTGCTCGCTGTGCCGGCTCGCGACACCCTCAAACGCGTCGACAAGCACGGTCGAGTGGTCGAAACCATCGATCGCAGCCTGATCTGGCAAGCCTACACCCCGCAGATGTTCCGCCTGGGCGCTTTGCACCGCGCCTTGGCCGACAGCCTGGTGGCCGATGCGGTGATCACCGACGAAGCCTCGGCCATGGAATGGTCCGGCCAGGCGCCGCGCCTGATCGAAGGGCGCTCGGACAATATCAAGGTGACCCGGCCGGAAGATTTGGAGTGGTTGCGGTTGCGGTGGGCGAATCGGCGGTAGTCAATTGCACCGAGTCGACTTCATCGCAGGCAAGCCAGCGCCCACATTCGATTACCTTCTCCTACAGACAACTCGGTCAACTGTGGGAGCCGGGCTTGCCCGCGATGAGCATAAGTATCTACACAACTTTCAAGGCTGAAAAATCTCCCTGTAGTGAGCGGGCTTGCGCCGCGCAGGGCTGCGAAGCGGCCCCAACAAAGACTCCGCCGAGTTCCAGATAGAACCAGGTCGCCTGGTTTGGGGCCGCTTCGCAGCCC
>NZ_JBARTQ010000147.1:0-2781 GCF_049645325.1 Pseudomonas sp.
CTTTTGTGGGAGCTGGCTTGCCTGCGATAGCATCACCTCGGTCTAACTGACAGACCGAGGTGCCTGAATCGCGGGCAAGCCCGGCTCCCACAAAAGCCGGCTCCCACACCCGCCCTGCTCCCACATTTTTTCCCGGGTATACCTGGCAAATTACAATTTGACCGACGAGCGCCCCGGCTTCTTGGTCTGCAACAGATGCGAGAACACCGCATGCAAATCATCCGATGCGCTTTCTTCGTCGAGGTTGAGCTTGCTGTCGATGTGATCCATGTGATGCATCATCAAATTCACCGCCAGCGTCGCGTCGCGGGCTTCGATCGCATCGATCAATTGCGTGTGTTCATCGTAGGAACAGTGCGAGCGGTTGCCGCTTTCGTACTGGGCGATGATCAATGAGGTCTGGGACACCAGGCTGCGCTGGAAGCTGATCAGCGGCGCGTTCTTCGCCGCTTCAGCCAGCTTCAAGTGGAACTCGCCGGAGAGGCGGATACCGGCTCCGCGATCGCCGCGCGAGAAGCTGTCGCGCTCATCGTTGACCATCTGGCGCAACTCGGCCAACTGTTCGGCCGTGGCGTGCTGTACCGCCAACTCAGTGATCGCGCGCTCCACCAGGCGTCGGGCCAGGAAGACCTGGCGCGCTTCTTCTACGCTAGGGCTCGCCACCACCGCACCGCGATTGGGCCGCAGCAATACCACGCCTTCATGGGCCAGGCGCGACAGCGCGCGGCGAATGATGGTGCGGCTGACGCCGAAGATTTCGCCCAGTGCCTCTTCACTCAATTTTGTACCGGGTGCCAGGCGTTGTTCGAGGATCGCCTCGAAGATATGCGCATAGACGATATCGTCCTGGGTTCCGCTGCGTCCGGCCTTGCCGGCTCGCGGTTGTTTCTTGAGAGGTTGCAACTGTTCGTTCATGGGCACTCGGGTTTGGAGAACGGCGGCGAATTAACGGTAATACGTCAACAGCGTGTTGCTGGCAAGTATCACCTAAAAACACGGCACATTGTACACAACCGAATGCGCCAACACACTGTACGGCTGTTTGCGGCCCCGGCTGTATTGCAATGACCGGTTACGTTTGAGTTTAGGCTTGAATTCGCTTTTTCTCCCGGTAAAAGGAACACCGCGCCATGACCGACGCCACCCAAGCGCCTTTGCGCCCGCTGGCCGACACCTCGCCCTCGGCCGTCGTCGCCGGCTTCATCGCCATGATGACCGGTTACACCAGCTCGCTGGTGCTGATGTTCCAGGCCGGCCAAGCCGCCGGCTTGACCACGGCGCAGATTTCTTCGTGGATCTGGGCGATTTCCATCGGCATGGCGGTGTGCAGCATCGGCCTGTCACTGCGCTACCGCACGCCGATCACCATTGCCTGGTCGACCCCGGGCGCGGCGCTGTTGATCACCAGCCTCGGCGGCGTGAGTTACGGCGAAGCGATCGGCGCCTACATCACCTGCGCGGTGCTGGTGACCCTGTGCGGGCTGACCGGCAGCTTTGAAAAGTTGGTCAAGCGTATTCCGGCATCGCTGGCGGCCGCCTTGCTGGCGGGGATTTTGTTCAAGATCGGCAGCGAGATTTTCGTCGCCGCGCAACATCGCACCGGCCTGGTACTGGGGATGTTTTTCACCTACCTGATCATCAAGCGCCTGTCGCCACGTTATGCGGTACTTGCCGCACTGGTGATCGGCACCCTGCTCTCCGGGTTGATGGGCCTGCTGGACTTCAGCGGTTTTCACCTGGAAGTCGCGACACCGGTGTGGACCACCCCGCACTTCTCGCTGGCGGCTACCATCAGTATCGGCATCCCGCTGTTCGTCGTGGCGATGACCTCGCAGAACATGCCTGGCGTCGCAGTATTGCGCGCCGATGGCTACACCGTGCCCGCCTCGCCGTTGATCACGGTCACTGGCCTGGCGTCTCTGGTGCTCGCGCCATTTGGTTCCCACGGCATCAACCTGGCGGCGATCAGCGCAGCGATCTGCACCGGGCCCCACGCCCACGAAGACCGCAACAAACGCTACACCGCGGCCGTATGGTGCGGCGTGTTCTACGGGATTGCCGGGGTGTTTGGCGCGACGTTGGCAGCACTCTTCGCTGCCCTGCCCAAGGAGCTGGTGCTCTCGATTGCGGCGTTGGCGTTGTTTGGCTCGATCATCAATGGCCTGAGCATCGCCATGAATGAGCCGAAGGAACGGGAAGCGGCGCTGATCACCTTTATGGTCACCGCGTCAGGCTTGACGTTGTTTTCCATCGGTTCGGCGTTCTGGGGGATTGTCGCGGGGGTGTTGACGCTGCTGATTCTGAATTGGCGCAAGGCCTGAACGTTTAAAGCCCTGGAACGAAAAAGCGACCCCGAAGGGTCGCTTTTTCATGACATCAAGCAGCCGGGTTGATCGGCTTTTCTGGATGCCAAGCGTCCAACAGGGCGCTGACTTCAACGCGGGTCAGCTCTGGACGAGCCTTCAGCCACGCTTCAACAGCGGCACGCTGTTCTTCGTTGACCGAACCACGGGTGGCTTTGCAAACCAGACCGAAGTCATCACCGCCGACGTAGTCCAGGCCATTGCCGTCCATCGCTTCAGTCAGGAATGCTTCGAGGAAAGCGTCAACCGCTTCATCGTCCAAACCTTCTTTGAAGTCCAGGTTCAGTTCGAAACCCAGCTCTTTCGTTTGACTATTTAGCGATGGGTGTCATTATTGGTTTAACAGCTCTAATACGGGCTCATAAGACACAACAGACAGCTCCAAAAAAAATGACAATTATCAAAAACACTTCTACTG
>NZ_JBARTQ010000148.1:0-4054 GCF_049645325.1 Pseudomonas sp.
AGGCGAGGTGCCGAGTGGAGGGGCAAGAGCGTTTTGCTTACTTTTGCGCTCTATCAAAAGTGAGCCGCTGTAAGAGCGGAACCATAGGCAGCCCTCACCCAAATAACGGATATACCCCCCACAACCCACCCCAACCCTACTTAACCTTCTTGGGCACCCGAACCAACCGCGTATCCGAATAAATGTCATGCCAACTGCGCTTCTGCTTATCAACCAACGACCAGAAAAACCCCAGCCCCACACACAACCACGACGCAATCGACACCACAAACCGCAACAACGCCTGCCACAAACTGATCCGCGACCCATCAGCGTTCTGCACCCGCACACCCCACACCTGCATCCCCAGCGTCTGCCCCGAATGCGTCCAGAACTTGGCAAAAAACCCAAACAGCACAAAAAACAAAATCGTCGACAACAGCGGGTCACCGTCCAGCGCTCCGGACTCGGTAAGTGCGCGCATTTTGGCTTCGCCGATAAACCCCATCCACACCAGCTTGTAGATAAACGCCGTGACGATCAGCAAGGCGGTGCACAACAGAAAGTCATAGAACATCGCTGCCAGACGGCGGCCCAGGCCAACGGCGGGAAACTCGCCTTGGGGACTCAGCAGGGGTTTGGACATGGCCGGGCTCTCTGGAGAAAAAAGCCATTCTACGAACAATCGCGCATAAAAAAGCCTCTGATGTCACCATCAGAGGCTTTTTGTCGCAGGAGGGATCAGCCTTCTGCTTGTACTTCGTCAGCCTGCATGCCTTTCTGGCCTTGCACGGCAACGAACGTCACTTTCTGGCCTTCTTTCAGGCTCTTGAAGCCGTTGCCTTGAATAGCGCGGAAATGCACGAACAGATCCGGACCGCTTTCTGGAGTGATAAAACCAAACCCTTTCTCGTCGTTAAACCACTTGACGGTACCGCTCTGACGATCAGCCATTTTCTTATTTCCTTGACGCTAAAAATTAATGACAGCCCCTTTCACATGAAAGAGTACTGGGCTGAGTTGCAGGAAAGTAAGAGACGTCGAACGGGTTGTAGCAAACGTTGGCTACTGCCCAGGTCCAGGTTCAAAGCGACCCATGCAAACACAGTGATCAAACTTTACGCCAACTAATGCAGAAAAAACAAGCCCTGCCAAAAGCCCAGGTTTTGCTCGGGTTGATTACACTTTTGTACACGCTGTGGATCCACATTATTCGATAGAGTTGGTCACTTGTTATAGGTTTTCACCTATTACATTGACTATCGTCAATGCACTGTTTTATGGCGGTTGCGTTACAGTTTAGTGCACGCTAACGCAACCGCGTTACTTATAGGAACAGTCAATCAACCACGATAGTAACGTTGTGGCACGAATGGCATTTTACTTACACGTAGTGGCACCTTTTTCCCACGCACCAACGCAGACACTTCGGTATCCAGTGCAATAAAGGCGCTGTCCAGGTAACCCATGGCCAGCGGGCCGCCGAGAGTCGGGCCAAAGCCGCCGCTGCAGACGGTGCCGATTACGGTGCCGTGCTCATCGACGATTTCCGCACCTTCACGCACCGGCGTGCGTTCCTGGGGCAGCAGGCCGACGCGTTTACGGCTTACACCGGCTTGCTGTTGAGTGAAGATCTGATCAGCGCCAGGGAAACCACCGGCGCGTGCGCCATCAGCACGACGGGCCTTAGAGATCGCCCACAACAGGCTGGCTTCGATCGGTGTGGTCTCGGTGTTCATGTCGTGGCCGTACAGGCACAGGCCGGCTTCCAGGCGCAGCGAGTCGCGCGCGCCCAGGCCGATGGCTTGTACTTCGGTCTCGGCCAGCAGGCTGCGCGCCAGCGCTTCTGCGTTGGCTGCAGGCACGGAGATTTCAAAGCCGTCTTCACCGGTGTAGCCGGAGCGGCTGACATAGCAGTCCACGCCCAGCAGGCGCAGGGTGGCGAACTGCATGAACGTCATCTTGGTGACTTCCGGCGCCAGGCGCGCGAGTACCTTCACTGCCGCCGGGCCTTGCAGGGCGAGCAGGGCACGTTCTTCGAACAGCGGCTCGATGCTGCACTGGTCGCCGATGTGTTTGCGCAGGTGGGCCAGGTCCTGATCCTTGCAGGCGGCGTTGACCACCAGGAACAGTTCGTCGTTGCCCAGGTTGGCGACCATCAGGTCGTCGAGAATGCCGCCCTCGTCATTGGTGAACATGGCGTAGCGCTGCATGCCGACGGGCAGGTCGATGATGTCGACGGGCACCAGGGTTTCCAGGGCCTTGGCGGCATTCGCGCCGGTCAGGCGGATCTGGCCCATGTGGGACACGTCGAACAGCCCGGCTTGATCACGGGTGTGCAAATGTTCCTTCATCACGCCCAGCGGGTATTGCACCGGCATGTCATAGCCGGCGAAGGGCACCATGCGTGCGCCAAGCTCGATGTGCAGCGCGTGCAGTGGGGTTTTCAACAGGGTTTCGGTGGACATATTCAGCTCCTGAAAAACGTGCCGACGCGCCTTTGGGCGTCAGCACTCGATAATGTTGACCGCCAAACCGCCACGGGCGGTTTCCTTGTATTTGCTTTTCATGTCGGCGCCGGTCTGGCGCATGGTGCGGATGACCTTGTCGAGGGACACAAAATGCTGCCCATCGCCGCGCAACGCCATGCGCACCGCATTGATCGCCTTCACCGAGCCCATCGCATTGCGCTCGATGCAGGGCACTTGCACCAGCCCGCCAATCGGGTCGCAGGTCAGCCCGAGGTTGTGTTCCATGCCGATCTCGGCGGCGTTTTCCACCTGGGAAACCGTGCCGCCCAACACTTCGCACAACGCGCCGGCCGCCATTGAACAGGCCACGCCGACCTCGCCCTGGCAGCCGACTTCGGCGCCGGAGATCGACGCGTTTTCCTTGTACAAAATGCCGATGGCGGCGGCGGTGAGCAGAAAGCGCACCACGCCGTCTTCGTTCGCGCCTGGAATAAAGCGCATGTAGTAATGCAGCACCGCCGGCACAATCCCGGCCGCACCGTTGGTGGGCGCCGTGACCACGCGCCCGCCATTGGCGTTTTCTTCGTTGACCGCCAGCGCATAAAGGTTGACCCAGTCGAGTACCGACAACGGGTCGCGCAACGCCGATTCGGGGTTTTTGCACAGCTGACGATGCAACGCAGCAGCACGGCGCTTGACCTTCAGGCCGCCGGGCAAGATCCCTTCATTGCGACAGCCGGCGTCCACGCAGTCCTGCATCACTTGCCAGATCTTCAGCAGGCCGGCGCGCGTTTCCGCTTCCGGGCGCCAGGCACTTTCGTTGGTCAGCATCACCTGGCTGATCGACAGCCCGTAGGTGCTGCAATGGCCGAGCAAGTCCTTGGCGTGCTTGAAGGGGAAGGTCAAGGGCGTGGCGTCTTCGACGATCCGGTCGGCACCGGCGGCGTCTTCATCCACCACGAACCCGCCGCCGACCGAGTAATACTCGCGGCTGCGAATCTGGATGCCGGCGGCGTCGACGGCACGGAAAATCATGCCGTTGGGATGGTAGGCGAGGGGTTTGCGAATCATCGCCAGGTGTTCTTTCTCGTTGAACGCAATGCTGTGTTCGCCGAGCAAATTCAGGCGACCGTCCTTGCGCATTTGCGCGAGGCGTGCGGCCACGGTTTCAGTGTTCACGGTGTCCGGGTGTTCGCCTTCCAGGCCCAGCAGCACGGCCTTGTCGCTGCCGTGGCCTTTGCCGGTGGCGCCCAGCGACCCATAGAGTTCCACCTTGATGCCGGCGGTGGCGCTCAGCAGGTTGTCGCGCTTGAGGCCTTCGACGAATCGGGCGGCGGCGCGCATCGGGCCAACGGTGTGAGAGCTGGAGGGGCCGATGCCAATCTTGAACAGGTCGAACACGCTTAAAGACATGAGTTGTTCTCCGGTTTCTTATTATTGGGCGAGAATCTTGTGGTTGAACTCGGTCAATGTGGGAGCCGGGCTTGCCCGCGATGCAGGCACCTCGGTTTATCAGACAGACCGAGGTGATGCTATCGCAGGCAAGCCAGCTCCCACACAAGCCAGCTTTCACATTAAATGGAGCACAGCCTCAGGTTATGCGT
>NZ_JBARTQ010000149.1:0-6454 GCF_049645325.1 Pseudomonas sp.
CGCGAGCAAGCCCGCTCCCACATTTGCTATGTGTCGCTTTTGCTATCGGCGCAGTACCGGCACCACTTCATGGGTCAGCCACTGCCGCAGGCAGCGGTTCTCCGGGTAATAGTGATAGATAAGCAGCGCATAGACGCCTGACTCGCTGACCATCAAGGTCGGCGCGGCATGACCGTGGGTGATCAGCGGCAGAATCTGTTGTTGATCAGGATCGAGTTTGCGCAGTAACGCGGGATTGAGGTGCAGGCCCATCAGGTGGCCGATATCACCGGCGCTGAACCAGGGCTGGCTGTCGATCAGCGCGGCGTGCAATTGGTGATGGTGGCGGGTGAAGACTTTGGCAGTAATGGGTGGATCAGGGGTAAGCGCTTGCATGGTCTGGCTCCTAACGTATCAAGGGACCGCCAAGCACTACTTCCACGTAATGGGTGGCGGCTGTACGCAGGTGTGGAAGACCGGGACGTTAGGCACCCGGCGCACTCGAAAGCGCCCCGCGCACAACCACCATAAAACACAGACAGAAAAAAACGCCTGACACTAGGTGGCGCTTTGTGCGCCTAACGATATAAGGGCTTCCACACCCTGTCACTGAATTTGCAGTGACAGGGCCAAGACTAGCCACCCCAAGCGCCCCCAACAAGTTCACGCACAGCGCCACAACGTGCAGGAAATGTCCGACGACACACTGTTCAAACCTTACACAAAAGCCAATGTGGGAGCTGGCTGGCTTGGTGATCGGCTTAGTTACGCTTCAGCAACACAGGCAGCTGCACCACCAGCTTCTGGTTGTTCAACGGCGCACGGATAAACCCGCGCTGCGTACCATCCGGGCCGATCAGCGCGAGGTTGCCGCTGTGATCGACGGTGTAGTTCGGCTTAGTAATATCCGCCGGAATAAACGGAATGCTCACCGCGTTCGACACCTTCTGCACATCGTCCACATTCGCGCCGGTCAGGCCTTCGAATTGCGGGTCGAAGTAGCCCAGGTATTGCTTGAGCTGCGCCGGGGTGTCGCGGTTCGGGTCAACGCTGACCAAAATCACCTGCAACTTATCAGCAGCCTCCTTGGGCAGCTCGCTCTTGATCTGGCGCAACTGGGCGAGAGTGGTCGGGCAGATGTCCGGGCAGAAGGTGTAACCGAAAAACAGCAGGCTCCACTTGCCCTTAAGCTCATTGACCACCACTGGCTGGCCGTCCTGGTTGGTCATGGTCACCGGCGGCAGCTGGCGGCTTTGCGGCAGCAGGATGATGCCGGCGTCGATCAGCGCGGTGGGGTCGCCCTGGCCTTTGCCCGAGAGCACTTTGTTGACGGTCAGGCCCATGATCAACGCGACGATGGCCACCAGGATAAAGACGGTTTTTTGAGTTCGAGTCATAGGTTCAACAGTAAGTAGTGGTCGACGAGCAGGGCGATGAACAGCAAAAACAGGTACCAGATAGAGTACTTGAAGGTGTTGATCGCCGCGTGCGGCTGAGCGCCACGGTACAGCACCCAAGCCCATTGCAGAAAGCGCCCGCCCAATACCAGCGCACACGCGAGGTACAGCAGGCCGCTCATGTGGATCACGTAGGGCATCAGGCTCACCGCCAGCAGGGCGAAGCTGTAGAGCAGGATATGCACCTTGGTGTAATGCTCGCCGTGGGTGACGGGTAACATGGGAATGTCAGCCTTGGCGTATTCCTCCTTGCGGTGAATGGCCAGGGCCCAGAAGTGCGGCGGGGTCCAGGCGAAGATGATCAGCACCAGCAGCAAGGGTTCGGCGCTGACATGGCCGGTGACGGCGACCCAGCCCAGCAGTGGCGGCGCCGCGCCGGCGAGGCCACCGATGACGATATTCTGCGGCGTCGCGCGCTTGAGAAACCCGGTGTAGATCACTGCATATCCGAGCAGCGAAGCCAAGGTCAGCCACGCCGCCAAGGGGTTTGTAAACGCCAGCAGCAGGGCCAAACCTGCAACAGCCAGAAACAAAGCAAAAGCCAACGCGGCAAACGGTGACACGCGCCCTTCCGCCATCGGCCGCTTATGCGTGCGCGCCATTACCGCGTCAATCCGCCGGTCCACCACATGGTTGACCGCCGCCGCGCCACCAGCACACAGCGCGATGCCCAGGTTGCCGAAAATCAGCACCGCCCACGGCACCCCGGCGCGGGTGGCGAGGAACATGCCCACCAGCGAAGTGATGAGCATCAACACCACCACTTTCGGCTTGGTCAGCTCCAGGTAGTCACGCCAGATCGCCTGGCCGTGACGCGCGCCGATCAAGGTCGCCATGGCATCTCTCCTTTAAGGGTGATGAGGCCCGATACGTGTTTGCGTGGGATGAACCGCCAGCCGAACGGCAACTGGTTGCGCACCCGGACCAGGCTGGTACGCGCGTGATAATTGACCAGTACCAGCGTCAACAACAACGCAGCGCCGCCGGCGTTATGGCCGACTGCAACCGGCAGCGGCAGGTGAAAATACACATTGCTCAAGCCCAGGCCGATTTGCGCGGCCAAGGCGATCAGCAACAACCCTGCGAGCCGCGTCATACCCACCGCGCGCAGTTGCCACGCCAGCCCCAGCAGCACCAGCGTGACCAGCACCGCGCCCATGCGATGGGTCAAGTGAATGGCGGTGCGCGCGTCACTGTCGAGCTGGCCACCGAGGTAATTGGGGCCGATGTGTTGGGTGACGTGAAAGCCGTTGGCAAAGTCCGCCGCCGGCCACCATTGGCCGTGGCAGGTGGGCAGGTCGATACACGCCATCGCCGCATAGTTGGAGCTGACCCAGCCGCCCAGCGCAATCTGGCCGATGACCAGCACCAGCCCCGCCGTCGCCCAATATTGCAGGCGCTTGGGCACGATCAATGCGGGCAAAACGCCGGACAGTCGTAGCGTCAGCAAAAACAGCAGGCTCAAGGTCGCAAACCCGCCGAGCAGATGGCCCGTGACCACTTGCGGCCACAGTTTCAAGGTCACCGTCCACATGCCAAAGGCCGCCTGGGCAAACACCACCGCCAACACAAACAGCGGCAATTTCACCGGCTGGCCCGGGTCGCGCCGATGGCTCCACGCACGCGCCGCCAACAGCACGATCAACACCCCCAAGGTGCCGGCAAAGTAGCGATGGGTCATTTCGGCCCAGCCTTTGTCGGCCTCCACGGGCGTGTCGGGAAAATGCAGCTCGGCATGCGCCAACTGGGCTTCGCTTTGCGGCACGCTGATAAAGCCGTAGCAGCCTGGCCAGTCCGGGCAGCCAAGGCCGGCGTGGGTCAGGCGCGTGTAGGCGCCGAGCAGCACGACGATCAGCGCCAGCAAGGTGGCAAACAACGCGAGGCGAAATCCAGGTTTGGCCATGACGATGCCCTTATCCGATGTTCGACAGTTTCAGCAGTTGGCGCAGGTCGTTGAGCAAGTCCTTGCCCTTGACCTTGGCGTCGTAGCGCAGCACCAGGTTGCCGTGCGGGTCGACGATCCACAGCTGCGCATCGCCGGGCGCGGCGGCGTCCTTGGTGAAGGTCGACAGGTCGAGCGGGTAGCGTTGCAGTTGCGGGTATTCAGCCGTGAGCTTGGCCTCGTAGGCGGTGCTCACGGGTTGCGCGCTGGCCAATGCGTGGCTGGCGCGGGAGGCGTCGCGGCCCAGGCTGATTTGCAGCTGGCGCGCCAGGTACACCAGTTGTTGGCACTCGGCGGCGCAGGCGGCGGGCGCGGTGACCAGCAACTGCCAGCGATCTTCGTCCGACTGCACACCGATGTCGCCGCGGGTCTGGCCATTGCCGATCATTTCGCCGTGGTAGCTGCGGCTGTCCGGCACCCAGAACTGCAGCTTGTACATGAAGGTGGCGAGCGCCATCGGGCCGATCACCATCATCAGGATCAGGATCAGTTGCCAGCGGCCCTTACGCCGATCCGGCACCTCAGACATGTTGAGTGGATTCGTGGCCGCCCCCATGGTGCGTCTCCTTTTTTTTGTTGTGCCAGCCGAGGTAGAGGTACAGCGCGAGCAGCGCCAGCGACATGGCGAACCACTGCACGGCGTACCCCAAGTGTTTTTCCGGGCCCATGGCGACCACCGCCCAGGTGGTGTCGTACGTACCGGGGCCAGCTTCGGCGCGCAGCTCGTAGGCAAAACCGCTGCGGCCCAGCTCACTCCACAGCGCAGCGGGATGCAGCGCGGTGAGCAGGCGCGGCCACTGTGTAGTCGTTGGGTCGGCGTGCAGTTGGAAGGTTTCGCCGGGGGCCACGTAGACCCAGCCATCAAGGTTCACCGGCTGGTCCGGGGTGTTGAAGGCGGGTGGCGTGCGCCGGTCAGGCCAGGGCAGCCAGCCGCGATTGAGCAGCAGCCACAGGCCGCTGGCCTGGTCATGGAAGGGTTGCAGCAACTCGACACCGGCCTTGCCGTCGCGCATGCGGTTGTCGAGCAACACGCTGTGCTCGGCATCGAATTGACCGCGCAGGCGCACACGACGAAACGCCGGGTCAGGCATGTCATTGAGCTGCACACTGCTGACAGGGTCCGCCGCGCGACGTTCGGCATAGCTGTCCACCAGCAGCTGTTTTTCATGGCCGCGCGACAGTTGCCAAAAGCCCAGCCCTACCATCAATGGCAGCAGCACCAGCACCACCAGCGTGGGTGCGAGCCCCGGGCGAAAGTCTTTTATGGCGCTGGCTATACTTGTTTTCATTGCCCGCCCATCCGAATGGAAAACCTGACCATGCTCAAAGCAGCCATTGCCCTGATGCTGATCGCGACTGTCGTGAGCCTGTTCAGTGGCTTGTTCTTTCTGGTCAAGGACGAGGGCAACTCCAACCGCCTCGTCACGGCCTTGACCGTGCGCGTGGTGCTGGCCGTGATCACCGTGGCGTTGATCGCCTGGGGCTTTTTCAGCGGCCAGCTGGTGTCTCACGCGCCGTGGTAAGACGCCTCACAGCACATAAACGAAGAAAAACAGCCCGATCCACACCACGTCGACAAAGTGCCAGTACCAACTGGCCGCTTCGAAGCCGAACTGGTGCTCGGCATTGAAATGCCCTTTCAGGATGCGCATCAGCATCACAAACAGAATGATGGTGCCGATGGTCACGTGCGCACCGTGAAAACCGGTGAGCATGAAGAACGTCGCGCCGTACACGCCCGAGCCGAGGGTCAGGCCGAGTTCCTTGTAAGCGTGCATGTACTCTTCGGCCTGGAAGCCCAGGAAGGTCCAACCCAGCAGCACGGTGATCGCCAGCCAGATTTTCAACGCGCCCCGATGACCTTTGCGCAACGCATGGTGGGCGAGCGTGATGGTCACGCTGGAACTCACCAGCAGAATCGTGTTGATCAGCGGCAGGCCCCACGGGCTGATGGTGCCCTTGGGTGCAGGAAACAATTTCGGGTCGGGGTTGTTGAGCAGCGGCCAGGCAAATTCGAAATTCGGCCAAAGCATGTGGGCGACACCTTTGGAGCCCTCACCGGCCAACCACGGTGCCGACATGTGCCGCACATAAAACAGCGCCCCAAAAAACGCGACAAAAAACATCACCTCGGAAAAGATGAACCAGCTCATGCCCCAGCGGAACGAGCGGTCCATCTGCGGGCTGTACAAGCCGGCACGACTTTCCTTGATCACCGCGCCGAACCAGCCGAACAGCATGTAGGCCAGCAACAGGCCGCCGACGAAAAAGATCCACGGGCCGTGGGATTCCGGGCGCGCGGCTTTCAGGTCGTTGAACCACACAGCCAAACCGTACACGGTGGTCAACATGCCCAACGTCGCAATAATTGGCCATTTGCTTTGCGCTGGTACGTAGTACGTATCATGAGACGACATGTATTCGCTCTCCTGATTGAGGGGGCAAACAGTAGCTAGCCCCCGGTGTGAACAGCCACCGGCGGTTGGCGCGCAGTGATATCAAACAGCGTGTACGCCAGGGTCAAATGCTTCACATCCTTGGGCATGTCGCGGTCGACAATGAAACGCACCGGCATTTCGATGCGCTGACCTGGCTGCAGCACTTGCTGGGTGAAGCAAAAACATTCGGTCTTGTGGAAATACATCGCCGCTTCGGCCGGGGAAATACTCGGCACGGCCTGGGCGGTCATGGCTTTGTCGGTGGGGTTGTAGGCCACAAAGAGCATCTCGGTGACGGCACCCGGGTTGACCACCACCTCATCGGCCTTGGAATGAAACTCCCAGACCATGTCGATGGCATTGGTGGACAAGAACTGCACGCGCACCTGCCGCGTCGGGTCGACAACTTGCTCGCCCTCGTACTGCCCAGCCGTCTTGCCGTTGATGCCGAAAGCCTTGCACATCACGTCGTAGATCGGCACCAGCGCGAAGCCGAAGGCGAACATGGCCACCACCAGGATCAGCAGGCGGGTGACCAGGCGTTTGATGGGGATGGATTCAAGCATGGCGATCACCCGAGTCGAACGCAGTCAATGTGGAAGCGGGCTTGCTCGCGAAGGCGGTATGCCAGTCACTGC
>NZ_JBARTQ010000150.1:0-29829 GCF_049645325.1 Pseudomonas sp.
GTGTATCAGCCAATGAATCTGTTGACTGACACACCGCCTTCGCGAGCAAGCCCGCTCCCACAGTAAATCTCATTTCACCAGGTAAAAGTTGTGCTGCTCTGCTGTTGCCCTGCTTCTGCTTCAACCACTCAGGTCGGCTTTCAGGCCGCCGTGCTGTAGATCTTGATTTTGATGTTGATCTCAGGCGCCCCGTTAACCACGATGGCCGCACGCAGGCTTGAATCCGTGGGCAACCCGGCAGGACGCCGGGTTAGCCGTGTTGGGCCATGGATGGCCCGTCACGGCGGCCCACGGATTCAAGCCGGAGTGCGGGCATGCCGAGCCACAGCGAGGCACCGAGTGGAGGGGCAAGAGCCTTTTGGTTACTTTTGGCTGGGCCGGCATTCCGGCTCCTTTCAAAAGTGACCCGCCGTAAGGGCGGAACCCATAGAAGCCATCACCCAAATAACGGATATACCCCCCATCTACGCATCGGCTATAAACCGCCATCGCCACTCAAGCCAGCCCCAGATCACTGCGAGCTCTAGATTGGCGGCAACCGCCACTCAATCGGCGCCTCGCCATTCTGCTCAAGAAACTTGTTGGTACGGCTGAAATGCCCACACCCCAAAAACCCACGGTACGCCGACAATGGCGACGGGTGCACCGACGTCAGCACCAAATGCTTGGTCGCATCCACCAGCTTTTGCTTGCCTTGCGCATGAGCGCCCCACAACAGGAACACCAAGTGCGGCTGATGCTCGCTGACCACCTGGATAACCCGATCGGTAAAGTGCTGCCAGCCCTTGCCCGCATGGGCGTTGGCGTTGGCGCGCTCCACGGTCATGGTGGTGTTGAGCATCAACACGCCCTGATCCGCCCAGCTTTGCAGGCAACCGTGGTTGGGGATGTCGATATTCAGGTCACGCTTGAGCTCTTTGTAAATATTCACCAGCGACGGCGGCGTCGGCACACCCGGTTGCACCGAAAAGCACAAGCCATGGGCCTGGCCCGGGCCGTGGTACGGGTCCTGGCCGAGGATCACCACCTTGACCTTGTCCAGCGGCGTGGAATTAAGCGCGTTGAAAATCAGCGGTCCCGGCGGGTAGATCTCTTTGCCGGCAGCGTGTTCCTGACGCAGAAACTCACGCAGTTCGGCCATGTAGGGCTGGTCGAACTCATCCCGCAGGGCGTGTTTCCAGCTGGGTTCGAGTTTGATACGGTCGCCTTCGGTCATGGTGGGGTCATCGCGTAAAAAAGAATGGGCGAACCCTAGGAAAGCCGACCCCGCTTGTCAATTGATCTGACACACAACCGACACTTTCCGTTGAAGCGATCATACTGAACCTTCACTGTCTCGATTGAGGTCACGATGAACCTGCACTTCGAAGAGTTGACCGGCAGCGGCGGTGCCCGCCTCGGCATCGCCAGCCTGGACGCTGAAAAGTCCCTCAATGCACTGTCATTACCGATGATCCTGGCCCTGGGCGAACGCCTGGATGCCTGGGCCAAAGACCCGAACATCACCTGCGTGCTGCTGCGCGGCAACGGCGCCAAGGCTTTTTGCGCCGGCGGCGAGGTACGCAGCCTGGCTCAAGCCTGCCGTGAACACCCAGACGTGGTGCCGCCGTTGGCCGCACAGTTTTTCGCCGCGGAATACCGCCTCGACTATCGCCTGCACACCTACCCGAAACCGCTGATTTGCTGGGGCCATGGCTACGTGCTGGGTGGCGGCATGGGTCTGCTGCAAAGTGCGGCGGTGCGCATCGTCACACCGAGCAGCCGCCTGGCCATGCCCGAGATCAGCATCGGCCTGTACCCGGACGTGGGCGCAAGCTGGTTCCTGTCACGGCTGCCCGGCAAGCTCGGCCTGTTCCTGGGCCTCACCGGCGCGCACATCAATGGTCGTGATGCGTTGGACCTCGGCCTGGCCGACCGTTTTCTGCGTGACGACCAGCAAGAAGAGCTGATCGAAGGCCTGCTGCAACTGAACTGGCAGGAACAGACCGCGATACAACTCAACAGCCTGCTCAGGGCGCTGGACCAGGAAGCCACTGGGCAACAACCCGAAGCACAATGGTTACCGCGCAGAGCACAGATCGACGAATGGCTGGATGTCGGCGACGTAAGCTGTGCCTGGCGCGCCTTGAGCTTGTTGCGCGACCACGCCGACCCGCTGTTCAGTCGCGCCGGCAAGACCCTCAGTGAAGGCTGCCCGCTGACCGCACACCTGGTGTGGGAACAGATCCAGCGTGCCCGGCACTTGTCGTTGGCCGAGGTGTTCCAGATGGAGTACACCTTGAGCCTCAATTGCTGCCGCCATCCGGAGTTCAGCGAAGGGGTACGGGCGCGCCTGATCGACAAGGACCAGACGCCCCACTGGCACTGGCCCGATGTCAACAGCGTCCCGGAAGCGGTGGTACAGGCGCACTTCGCCAAGGCGTGGGAAGGCAGGAACCCTTTGGCAGACCTGTCCGATTATTGACAGAACATCAGTTACGGCTCCTGACCGTGAAGGCACAGTTGTCCGGCTGCCGATCCTCGCAGATATAGACCACCTGCTTCAGCGCATCGTTGGCGAGCTCCCAATACAGGGTGCTCGTCAGCGACATGGTGTTGATTCTTTCCGGCATGTCGTATCTCAGCGCCACCACCTGCCCGTTGCCCATCAGGTACACACACTTGTCCAGGTAACCGTTTTCCCGTTCCTGGCCTTTGCCCGGGGTGAAGAGCGCACCAATGAACCGGTCGGCGAAGTCGGGAACATCGACCTTTGGGCTTTGCCATGACGACTGCCCGTTCGAGGCGATGAAATAACCCTTTTCATATTTGACCGACGATGGATAAGGGCAACCCTGCTCCGCGTGTACCTGCGCGATGCCGCCTGCCATCAGGGCAAGCAGGCACGCTGACTGTTTGATCATATGAAATCCCATACACCCACTGGCCTCTTGGCAACGCACAACGGCGAAACCGCAGTGAAGCCTATCTGAAGCCCTTACGATAGCTGTTAAATCTGACAGTATCGACAAACGGTACACATAAAAAAGCGGCGCCTGTAGCGCCGCTTGAAATCCAGATTTGTCAACGATGACCGCCGCGACCTCCTCCGTGATCGGATCCACGGCCTGGCCCGCCATTGCCCCAATGCCCGCCCCAGCCCTGATTCGGGTACGGCCTGTAAGCGGGCCGAGGGTAGTAGCGCGGTGCCGGCTGGTAATACCGCGGCGCCGAGTAGTAGCGCGGTGGCGGCGCATAGTAGCTGCGCCCGTATTGATAATAGGCCGGGCCGCCGTAGTAATAGGCCGGGGCCGGTGCGGTGTAGACCTCTGATCGATAGTAAGTCGCGCCTCCATCGTAATAGGGCACACAAGCGGAAAGGGTCAGACCGAGTAAAACGGTGAGCAGCAGTCGTCGATACATGGCGGCCTCCTGGACCGCGGAAGAGCACCTCCAGCGACGCTGGAGGGCGGCATTCGGATTTCACCGAATGACGAAATATCTGACATCAAAAACAGAATCTGGTGCGTTTCTGACACAGGTTGAAACACCTGTTTCAGACGAATCGATCGCCTCATTGCAGTGCAACTGCGCACCAGCACAACGCACACCTGTGCGCCTGCGCATCACCTCTGTTGCGCAAACCCGCGTTCTACGAGCCCGCCGCTGACTTGGCACGACTCTCGCTTTGCCTCCCACCGTGCAGGATTCATTACAGGTTCGCGGCACCACAATTTGCAATGGCTGACTAGGGTTCCGGCTCGCTTGATGCGAGTGGCTGGTCCGAGAGTTGGCGACCTCCAGTTGAGGTTACACGGCGGGATAAAAGCCCGGGAGACAAGCCACCGTTTACGGTGCCGCGTTGCTCCTGCTCGCCCATGTTCAACTGGAGAAGCCCCATGCCACTACTGCGTTTACCCGCCTTGCTCGCCGCCGCCTTTGCCGCCGTGCTGAGCGTTCAAACCCAAGCCGCCCCCAAAGACCATTTCAGCGTGTGCTGGACCATCTATGCCGGTTGGATGCCCTGGGAGTATGCCGGCAGCCAAGGCATCCTCGACAAATGGGCGAAGAA
The DNA here is from genome assembly GCF_049645325.1 of Pseudomonas sp. GTDB lineage: Bacteria > Pseudomonadota > Gammaproteobacteria > Pseudomonadales > Pseudomonadaceae > Aquipseudomonas. Next base: position 4,052 of record NZ_JBARTQ010000150.1, read on the forward strand.
GTACGGCATCAAGATCGACATGGTCCAGCTCAACGACTACGTCGAATCCATCAACCAGTACACCGCCGGGCAGTTTGACGGCTGCACCATGACCAACATGGACGCCCTGACGATCCCCGCCGCCGGTGGTGTGGACAGCACCGCACTGGTGGTCAGCGACTTCTCCAACGGCAACGACGGCGTGGTGATCAAGGGCACCGGCAAAACCGTGGCCGACCTCAAGGGCATGAACGTCAACCTGGTGGAACTCTCGGTCTCCCACTACCTGCTGGCCCGCGCGCTGGAGTCAGCCGACCTCACTGAGAAAGACCTGAAAGTGGTCAACACCTCCGACGCCGACATCGCCGCCGCCTTCAACACCGACCAGGTGCAAGCCGTCACCACCTGGAACCCCATGCTCTCCGAGATCAAGGCCAAGCCCGGCGTCAGCGAAGTGTTCGACTCCAGCAAAGTCCCCGGCGAAATCATGGACATGATGGTGGTCAACACCCAGACCCTTAAAGACAACCCCAAGCTGGGCAAGGCGCTGACCGGTGCCTGGTTTGAAGTGGTCGCGCTGATGAATGCGAAAAACGCCGCCAGCACCGACGCCCTGGAACACATGGCCAAGGCCTCCGGCACCGACCTCAAGGGGTTCCAGTCGCAACTGGACACCACCAAGCTGTTCGCCACGCCCAAGGAAGCGCTGGCCTTCGCTACCAGCGCGCAGTTGCCCGCCACCATGCGCAAGGTCGCCGAGTTCTCGTTTGAGCACGGCTTGCTCGGCGAAGGGGCCAAGGACACCAGCGCCGTGGGCATGAGTTTCGCCAACGGCGTGACCAGCGGCGACACCGCCAACCTCAAGCTGCATTTCGACCCCAGCTACGTGCAGATGGCCGCCGACGGCACGCTGTAAGAGGACCCGGCCATGCGCCTGATCAACCGTCACCCGGAACGCGCCAGCCGCCTGCTGCTGGTGCTGCTGCCGTTCGCTTTGCTGCTGCTCGCCTACTTCGTGGGCTCGGCCGAGCGCCTGGCAGACAACCCCAACGACAAGCTGCTGCCCAGCGCCGTACAAATGGGCGACGCGGTTAAACGCCTGGCGTTCAGCGCCGATGCGCGCACCGGTGAATACGTGCTGTGGCAAGACAGCGCATCAAGCCTGCGCCGCCTGGCCATCGGCCTGGGCATCAGCGCCCTCGCCGGCCTGTGCCTGGGCATCGCCGCCGGGACGCTGCCGCTGTTTGGCGCGCCGTTGTCGCCGCTGCTGACGGTGCTGTCGATGGTGCCGCCGCTGGCGATCCTGCCAATCCTGTTCATCGTGTTTGGCCTGGGGGAGTTATCCAAAGTGATGCTGATTGTCATCGGCATCACCCCGGCCCTGGCCCGTGACCTGGAACAACGCGCGCGGGAAATTCCCGTCGAATTGCTGGTCAAGGCGCAGACCCTCGGTGCTTCCACCTGGACCTTGATGCTGCGCGTGGTGCTCCCGCAATTACTGCCGCGCCTGCTGATCTCGTTACGGCTGATGCTGGGCTCGGCGTGGTTGTTCCTGATCGCCGCTGAAGCCATCGCCTCCACTGACGGCCTGGGCTACCGGATTTTCCTGGTGCGCCGTTACCTCGCGATGGATGTGATTCTGCCCTACGTGGTGTGGATCACCCTGCTCGCCTGGCTGATGGACTGGGGCCTCAAGGCCCTGACCCGGCGCGCGTTCCCCTGGTACGAAGGAGCGCGGGCATGAGCTTTATCAGCGTCAACAACGTGTGGCAGCGCTATGGCGACCAAGTGGTGTTGGAAGGCCTGAACCTGCAGGTGGCCGAGGGTGAGTTTTGCACCTTGGTGGGCACCTCCGGCTGCGGCAAATCCACCTTCCTGCGCCTGTTGCTGGGCCAGGAAACCGCGAGCAAAGGCCAGATCCTGCTGGACGGCCAGGCCCTCGCGGCCGAGCCGGATGCCAGCCGTGGCGTGGTGTTCCAGCGTTATTCAGTGTTCCCGCATTTGAGCGTGCTGGACAACGTCACCCTCGGCCTTGAGTTGCCGCGCTCGCCGTTACTGGGTCGACTGTTCGGCAAAGCAAAAAAAGACACCCGCGAGCACGCCGCCGCATTGCTGCACAAGGTCGGTCTCGGCCACGCGCTCGACAAGTACCCGGCGCAGCTCTCCGGTGGCATGCAGCAACGCCTGGCCATCGCCCAGGCCTTGATCATGAAACCGCGCGTGTTGCTGCTGGATGAACCGTTCGGCGCCCTCGACCCGGGCATTCGCAAAGACATGCACCAGTTGCTGCTGGCGCTGTGGCGCGAAACCCGGCTGACAGTGTTCATGGTCACCCACGACCTGAGCGAAGGCTTCAGCCTCGGCACCCGCCTGCTGGTGTTCGACAAAGTCCGCGTCGACCCCCATACCCCCGGCGCATATGGCGCCCGCATCACCTACGACATTCCTTTGAACAGCGAGCGCCGCAAGGCAATCGCCGCCGAACTTGGAGCGACTTCCAAATGACCGATTCCACCCAACTGTTCCCGCCCTTCGCCGAGGAAATGCTGCCCGGCGGCGGCCACCGTTCCTTTGTGCTCAAACGCGGCCAACTGCTGCGCCTTACCGACATCCGTGGCGGCGCTAACGTTAGCCTGACCCTGCTCAATGCCAACGAAAAAACCGAGCGCCTGAACCTGCCCGACAGCCTCAAATGCCAACACACCGCCAAGCTCACCGCCGGCCATTGCCTGTACTCGGACATGGGCCGCGTGCTGGCCGCGATCACCGCCGACACCTGCGGCTGGAGCGACAGCATCGGCGGCGTGCTGTGCGCCGCCGAGGTGGCCGAAAAATACGGTCAAGGCCGTTATCAGGAGCTGCGCAACGGCTTCTTCCGCAATGGCACCGACAACCTGCTGGTGGAGCTGGGCAAGTGGGGCCTGGGCCTGTCCGACTTGCTGATGACCCTCAACCTGTTCAGCCGCGTCAGCGTGGACGAACACGGTGGCTTGCACTTTGTGCCGGGCAATTCCAAAGCCGGTGACTGCATCGAACTCTACGCGCCGATGGACACGTTGGTGGTGCTCACCGCCCTGCAACACCCGATGGATCCCAACCCCAACTACGCCCCGCAACCGCTGAAACTGAGCTGGATGAATGCTGACCCAAGCGTCGCTGAACACTGCCGCACGTCGCGCCCGGAAAATGAGCGCGGCTTTATCAACACCGACCGTCTGTTTGCCTGAGGAGCTGCCATGTCTATCGCACTGAAACAACCGGACGCGGCCGTGTACCGCGCCACCATTGCCGCTGGCGAGCCTTGGCTGATGGAGGTCAAGGCCGGCCAGACCTTGCGCATCCTCGACCTTGAAGGCAACCAGGCCGTCGACACGCTGTTCTACAGCCTGCAAAACCCGCGCGAGCGCTACGACGTGCAGCGCACGTTGCGTCGGCAAAACAGCGTCTACCTGAGTACCGGCAGCGTGCTGTATTCCAACCTCGGCCAGCCAATGCTGACCATCGTCGACGACACCTGCGGGCGCCACGACACCCTCGGCGGCGCCTGCGCCCAGGAGAGCAACACCGTGCGCTACGCCCTGGAAAAACGCTACATGCACAGCTGCCGCGACAACTACCTGCGCGCCTGTGCCCATGACGGGCGCCTGGGTAAAAGCGACATCGGGCCGAACATCAATTTCTTCATGAATGTGCCGGTGACAGCAGATGGCGGGCTGACCTTCGAAGACGGTATTTCCGCCCCCGGCAAGTACGTGGACCTGCGCGCCGAGATGGACGTGATCGTGCTGATTTCCAACTGCCCGCAACTGAACAATCCGTGCAATGGCTACAACCCAACCCCTGCGGAGTTACTGGTATGGAACTGAAAATAAAGCGGTTGCGCCAATGGCTGTTCGCGCTGTGCCAGGCGCGCAGCGGGCAGTGCCTTAACAAACACTGAGGTTCAAAAATGTGGGAGCTGGCTTGCCTGCGATGGCGGTGCGTCAGTCGACCAATGGCGTGACTGATACACCGCCATCGCGGGCAAGCCCGCTCCCACATTTTGGATCTCCACTGATTTCGGAATTTGCGCTGCGGACGACCGTAGCGTCACCTTCACTTTGCGGGACGGCCCGCAGGGTTCTGCCATGTTCGAAAAACTCTTGATCGCCAACCGCGGCGCCATCGCCTGCCGCATCCTGCGCACCTTGCGCGAGCTGCAGGTCAAAGGCATCGCTGTGTACGCCGAAGCCGATGCGGCCAGCCTGCATATCCAGCAAGCCGACGAGGCCTACAGCCTCGGCGAAGGTGCTGCGACGGGCACCTACCTGGCGGTGGAAAAAATCCTCGCCACGGCCAAAGCCTGTGGCGCCACCGCCATTCATCCTGGCTACGGCTTTCTGTCGGAAAACGCCGCGTTTGCCGAAGCCTGCGAAAGCGCCGGCATTGCCTTCGTCGGGCCGACGCCAGAGCAACTGCGCGTCTTCGGCCTCAAGCACACCGCCCGCGCCTTGGCCAAGCAGCACCAGATCCCACTGCTGGAAGGCACTGAGCTGCTCGACAGCCTGGAGGTGGCGCTGCTGGCCGCTGACCACGTGGGGTATCCGGTGATGCTCAAAAGCACCGCGGGGGGTGGCGGTATTGGCATGCGCGTGTGCCGCAGCGCGGCTGAGTTGAGCGAATCCTTCGAGGCGGTCAAACGCCTGGGGCAGAACAACTTCAGCGATGCCGGCGTGTTTATCGAGAAGTACATCGAGCACGCCCGCCACCTGGAAGTGCAGGTGTTCGGCGACGGCGCAGGTGAGGTGATCGCCCTCGGCGTGCGCGACTGCTCCGTGCAGCGGCGCAACCAGAAAGTCCTCGAAGAAACCCCGGCACCGAACCTGCCCGACGGCATGGCCGAGGCGTTGTGCGCGGCGGCAATCACCCTGGCCAAGGCGGTGAATTACCGCAGCGCCGGCACCGTGGAGTTCATCTTTGACAGCGCCGATGGCCGCTTCTATTTCCTCGAAGTGAACACGCGGCTGCAGGTGGAGCACGGCGTTACCGAGCAAGTGTGGGGCGTGGACCTGGTGCGCTGGATGGTGCAACTGGCCGCCGGTGAATTGCCGCCGCTGAACACATTGGATCTGAAGCCACACGGCCATGCGATTCAGGCGCGGCTGTATGCGGAAGATCCGGGCAAGGATTTCCAGCCCAGCCCGGGGCTGTTGACCCGTGTGGACTTCCCGGTGGCCGAGGGTTTGCGCATCGATACCTGGGTGGAGGCCGGCTGCGAGATCCCGCCCTACTTCGACCCGATGATCGCCAAGCTCATCACCTGGGCACCGACCCGCGAACAAGCGCGCCTGGCGTTGCATCAGGCTCTGAGCGACAGCCAGCTGTACGGCGTCGAAACCAATCGCGATTACCTGCGCCAGATCCTGCTCGCCGCGCCTTTCGCCAGTGGCCACCCATGGACGCGCTGCCTGGACGGTCTGGTCTATGTAGCCAACACCTTCGAAGTGCTCAGCGCAGGCACGCAAACCAGCGTGCAGGATTACCCTGGCCGTCTCGGTTACTGGGCCGTGGGCGTGCCGCCGTCCGGGCCGATGGACAGTCGCGCGCTGCGCCTTGGCAACCGTCTGCTGGATAACAGCGATGGCGCAGCGGCATTGGAAATCACCATGAGCGGGCCGCTGCTGCGTTTCAATTGCGCAGCGGTGGTCGCGGTGACAGGAGCGGATATTGCGTTGCTGCTCAATGACGCAGCGGTGCCGATGAACACCGCCCTGCTGATTGAACCGGGCTCGGTCCTGAGCCTTGGCACTATCGCCGGGGCAGGCGCGCGCAGCTACCTGTGTGTGCGCGGTGGGCTGCAAGTGCCGGACTATCTGGGCAGCAAAAGCACCTTCACCCTGGGCCAGTTTGGCGGGCACGGCGGGCGGGCTTTGCGCGCCGGAGATGTGTTGCATCTGCCGCCGCTGGTAGACGCCAGCGCCGGACGCGAATTGACCCCGCAACCGCTGGCAGCCGTGCGCGCATTACGTGTGATTTACGGCCCCCACGGCGCACCGGAATACTTCAAGCCCGAGTACATCGACACCTTTTTCGCCACCCAATGGGAAGTGCATTTCAACTCCAGTCGTACCGGCGTGCGGTTGATCGGCCCCAAGCCTGTGTGGGCGCGCACGGACGGCGGCGAGGCGGGGCTGCATCCGTCGAATATTCACGACAACCCCTATGCGATCGGGGCTGTGGATTTTACCGGCGACATGCCGGTGATCCTTGGGCCGGATGGGCCAAGCCTGGGCGGGTTTGTGTGCCCTGTGACGGTGATCGAGGCCGACTTGTGGCAGCTGGGGCAACTGAAGGCTGGCGACACGCTCCGCTTCGAGCCAGTCGATCTCACCACCGCCCGCGCGCTCGCCCTGAACTGGGATCAATGTGGGCGCATTAACCTCAACCCCAGTCAGATCATTTCACCTGTGGTGCTGGACATCGGCGACGCCGACACGCGCCTCGTCGCCCGCCTCGCCGGCGACACTCACCTGCTGCTGGAAATCGGCGCGCCTGAACTCGACCTGGTGCTGCGCTTTCGCGCCCATGCGCTGATGCAGGCGCTCCAGGCCCGCGCTTTGCGGGGCGTGATCGACCTGACGCCGGGCATCCGCTCGCTGCAAATCCACTACCAACCTGAGCAACTGCCCCTGGCCGATTTGTTGGCGCTGGTCAGCCGCGAATGGACCCGCGTGTGTGCCACGCAAAACCTGCAAGTGCCCTCGCGCATCGTGCATTTGCCGTTGTCCTGGGATGACCCGGCCTGCCAACTGGCCATCGAAAAATACATGACCACCGTGCGCAAGGACGCGCCGTGGTGCCCGAGTAACCTGGAGTTCATCCGCCGCATCAACGACCTCGCCAACCTCGACGAAGTACGCCACACGGTGTTCGACGCCAGCTACCTGGTGATGGGCCTGGGGGATGTCTACCTCGGCGCACCGGTGGCCACACCGCTTGACCCGCGCCACCGCCTGGTGACCACCAAATACAACCCCGCCCGCACCTGGACGGCGGAAAACTCAGTGGGCATCGGTGGTGCTTACCTGTGCGTGTATGGCATGGAAGGCCCCGGCGGTTATCAGTTTGTGGGCCGCACCTTGCAGATGTGGAACCGCTACCGGGAAGTGGCGGCGTTTGACGGCAAGCCGTGGTTGCTGCGGTTTTTCGACCAGATTCGGTTCTACCCGGTGAGCGCTGAAGAACTGCAGCGCATTCGTCGAGACTTTCCCCTCGGGCGCTTTGAACTGAACATCGAACACAGCCAGTTGAACCTGGCGCACTACCAGGAATTCCTGGCGCGGGAAGCACCCGGTATCGACGCGTTTCGGGCGCATCAGCGCCACGCCTTCAATGCCGAGCGCGAGCGCTGGATCGCCAGTGGCCAGGCGCATTTCGACAGCGAGGAACCGGCAGCGCCCTTGAGCGCGGACACACCGTTACGCGCCAATGAATGCAGCGTCGACAGCCCTATCGCCGGCAACCTTTGGCAGGTCCAGGTTACTGCCGGCGAGCGGGTCGCCAGCGGTGATGTGCTGGTGATGCTGGAGTCCATGAAAATGGAAATTCCGGTGGTGGCGCCGTTCGCCGGCACCGTGCGCGAGATCCCCGTGCAACCCGGCAGCGGCATCAGCGCCGGGCAGCGGGTGGTGGTGCTGGAACGTGACTGACTTTTCTTTTTCGACAGGCGGACAAGCCATGAATCTGCAACTCGATACCCTGCGCAATGCCTACCTCAGCGGCGACACCACGCCGCGCACTTTGCTGGTGCAACTGCGTGAAAAAGCCGCGCAATTGAACCCCGACTATCACCTGTTCATCCACCTGCTCAGCCTGGCAGAACTGGAGCCATACCTGGCCGCGCTGGACGGTCGTGAGCCTTCTGAGTTGCCGTTGTTTGGCGTGCCTTTTGCGGTCAAGGACAACATCGACCTGGCCGGCATTCCGACCACGGCGGCCTGCCCGGCCTTTGCCTATGTGCCCGAGCGCAGTGCGACGATTGTCGAGCAGTTGATCGCCCTGGGCGCGGTGCCGCTGGGCAAGACCAACCTGGACCAGTTCGCCACCGGGCTCAATGGCAGCCGCTCGCCGTATGGCGCCTGCCCCAACAGTGTGCTGCGCGAATACCCGGCGGGCGGCTCCAGCGCCGGGTCGTCGCTGGCTGTCGCGCTGGGCGTGGCGAGCTTTGCCTTGGGCACCGACACCGCTGGCTCGGGGCGGGTGCCGGCGGCGCTGAATAACCTGGTGGGGCTCAAGGCGAGCAAAGGCCTGATCTCGACGGCGGGCGTGGTGCCGGCGTGCCGTACGCTGGATTGCGTCACCACGTTCACCCGCACGGCGCGCGAGGCCAGCCAGTTGCTGGCGCTGACGGCCACACTGGATCCGCGCGATGCCTACAGCCGCCAGAACCCGGCGTGGAATGACGCTTCGGCCTTTGGTGCGCCGAGGCCGTTTCGCTTTGGCGTGCCGCGCGCGCAAGACCTGGAATTCTTCGGCTGCGCACAAGGCCCACAGCTGTTTCAGCAGGCCATCGCCCGCATGATCGCGCTGGGCGGCGAGCCGGTCAGCCTGGACCTGTCGCCGTTCCTCGAAGCCGCGCGCCTGCTCTACGACGGGCCGTGGGTGGCCGAGCGCTACAGCGTCGCGGGGGCATTGATGGAGCGCGACCCCGACGCCGTACTGCCCGTGATTCGTGCGGTGTTGGCCAAGGCACCCGCAGTGACGGGCGTCGACACCTTCCGTGCTCAATACCGCCTGCAAACCTTGAAAGCGCACTGCGATCGTTTGCTGCAAGGGCTCGATTGCGTGCTGACGCCGACGATCGGTCGACCGGTTTCCCTTGAAGAACTGCGCGCCGAACCGGTGCTGCGCAACGCCGAACTGGGCTACTACACCAACTTCATGAACCTGCTGGACTACGCGGCCGTCGCCGTGCCCAGCGCGTTTATGGCCAACGGTTTGCCCTGGGGCGTGACACTGTTTGGCCGTGCTTTTACCGATCAATACCTGTTGGGCGTGGCGGACGCCCTGCAACGCCAGCAGGACGCGGCGATGGCTACGACTGCCAGCACCACCAGCCATGACGTCACACGGCTGGTGGTGTGTGGCGCGCACCTGCAAGGGCTGGGGTTGAACGGCCAACTGCTGCGCCGCGGTGCGCACTTGCTGGAGCGCACCCACAGCTCGCCGGATTACCAACTGTTCGCCCTGCCCGGCGGCCCGCCCTATCGCCCCGGCATGCTGCGGGTGAGCGAGGGCGGCGTGGCCATCGACGTAGAAGTGTGGGAACTGCCGAGCAGTGAGCTTGGCTCGTTCCTTACCGGCATCCCGGCGCCACTGGGCCTGGGCAAGGTACAACTGGCGGACGGCCGTTGGGAAACGGGTTTCATCTGCGAACCCTACGGCCTGAGCGGCGCGGTGGACATCAGCCACTTCGGCGGCTGGCGCGCCTACCTGCGCAGCTTGCAATAGCGGGGCGGCGCTGTATCGTGCAGGGAACTCCGGGGCCCTGCCCGATACCGCCTGAACCGACCGATGACCACACCAACCCTTTGCCCCGCCTGCGGCGCCCGCAACGACTGCTCGCTGGCCGACCCGCGCACCGCCGACCAAGCCTGCTGGTGCTACAGCGTCACCATCGACCCGGCGGTGCTCGAAGCGCTGCCGGACGCGCTGCGCAACACAGCCTGCCTGTGCCCGCGTTGCGCCCAGGTGGACGCGCAACTGCGTGGGGCTGAACAAGCGTAATGCGCGTAGATCGTTTCCTCAGTAACCTGCCGCGCTTCAATCGCCAGCAAGTGCGTTTGCTGTTGGTAGAGCGCCGAGTGAGCGTCGATGGCGTGGCCGTCAGCGACCCACACCATGAAGTGCGCGAGTTCAGCCGTGTGTGCGTCGATGGCGACGTGCTGCAGGCGGGGAAACCGGCGCGTTATTTCATGCTGTACAAACCCCAAGGCTGTGTGAGCGCCACGTCCGACCCGCAACACCCCACCGTCCTCGACTGGCTGGAGGAGCCGGACAAGGGCGAACTGCACATCGCCGGGCGCCTGGACTTCAACACCACCGGGCTGATGCTGATCACCAACGACGGCCAATGGTCGCGACGCCTGACGCAGCCGCAGACCAAACTGCCCAAGGTTTACCGCGTGGAAACCGAGCAGGCCATCGGGCCGGAATACGCGGTGACGTTTGCGGCGGGCCTGTACTTCGCCTTTGAAGACCTCACCACCCAACCCGCCGAGCTGGAATTGCTGGGGCCGACGACGGCGCGCTTGAGCATCGTCGAAGGTCGCTATCACCAGGTGAAGCGCATGTTCGGGCATTTTGATAACAAGGTCATCGGCCTGCACCGTGAGCGAATGGGGCCACTGGTGCTGGATGCGGCACTGGCGCCGGGCGAATACCGGGCGCTGACCGACGACGAAATCCGACAGGTCTGACGACCGTTCGGCCGGTGATGGCAAAAAACCAGTTTGTCGCCTTGCGAGGTGGCACCTCTGCTGCTTGAATCAAAATCACCAGTTTAAATATGACTGGCGAGTCGCCTATAACCTCCAAGAAACACCTTGCCCCGCCCGCGCTTGATCCACGGGCCTCTCAGGCAAACAGCCCGCCACAACAACAGCCGTCGGCCAGCCGCTATCGGACCGACATGGGCGATCATCTTCCAGGCGTATGCCTACCTGTCATAAAGCTCGTGCAGAGTGATCTGCGCGCACTACCCGCTTGCCAGGAGTCTTACGACATGAGGCCAGAAATCGCTGTGTTGGATATACAGGGTCAGTATCGGGTTTACACGGAGTTCTATCGCGCGGACGCAGCTGCCAAGACCATCATTTTGGTCAACGGCTCCATGGCCACCACGGCATCCTTCGCCCAAACCGTGAAAAGCCTGTACCCGCAATTCAATGTGGTTTTATACGACCAGCCCTACGCTGGCCGCTCCAAAATCCATAACCGCCATGAGCAAATGCTGACAAAGGAAGTCGAAGGCCAGCTCCTCCTGGAACTCATCGACCACTTTGCCGCCGAGCACGTGCTGTCATTCTCCTGGGGCGGCGCCGCCACCCTGGTCGCCCTCGCCGAGCGCCCGCGGCGCGTGGAAAAGGCCGTGATCAGTTCGTTTTCCCCGGTGATCAATGCGCCGATGCGTGACTACCTCGAACGTGGCGTCGACTACCTCGGCAGCCTCGACCGCGACCGCGTCGGCCACCTGGTCAACAGCACCATCGGCAAACACTTGCCGTCGCTGTTCAAGCGTTTCAATTACAAACACGTGAGCAGCCTGGCCGAGCATGAATATGGGCAGATGCATTTCCACATCAGCCACGTGCTCAACAGCGATCGGCTGTGCTACCTCAAGGCGGCCCGGCAGATCGATATCCCGGTGCTGTTCTTGAATGGCGAGTGGGACGAGTACACCAGCGCCGAGGATGCCAAGCTGTTTGGCCAGCACGTGGCCAAGAGCAGCTTCAGCACCATCCAGGCAACCGGGCATTTTCTGGACATGGAGCACAAAGCCGCCTGTCGGGACAGCCGCGATGCAGTGGTGGGCTTTTTGAAACCGCAGCGCCAGGTCAACCGGTTGCGCTATCACCAGGGCCAGACGCAGCATGCTTTTGCGATTTGAAATGACGGACAGGATAAGCATCCGCTTAGGTGGGGGCTGGGCTTGCCCGCGATGCAGGCGCCGTGGTGTGTCAGTCACACTCAGGTGATGCTATCGCAGGCAAGCCAGCTCCCACACAAGCTGGCGCCCGGTTCGATGCAGGTAACCCGCACATTTTTCGAAGAAAAACTTCAAATCCCGGTGAACATCTGGTACAAAGTCAGCCGCTCTGAGCGGGTATAGTTTAATGGTAGAACAGTAGCTTCCCAAGCTTCCGACGAGGGTTCGATTCCCTCTACCCGCTCCACTCAGATTTTGCGCTTGCGTCATACGGGTTCTGCCGGGAGACGCACAAAAAAACCGGCCCTTGGTGGCCGGTTTTTTTATGGGTGGAATTTGGTGGATCAGCTATTTACTTTGCCAAAACCTGTACAAATCAATATTTCTGTACAAGTATCAGCACTGGCGCTGGCGCTTCGCCGTGCGCGATCTAGGAGCCGGGCAATGACACGTCTACTGGTTTCATTGTTGCTGGTGTTGAGTGTGAGCAGTTGCAGCAACGTCGGGGTGGACCACTACGCGGACCAGCAGCCGCAGTTGGACCTGGAGCGTTTCTTCAGCAAGCCCGTCAAGGCGTGGGGGATTTTCCAGAAGCGTTCCGGCGAAGTGGCCAAGCGCTTTGAGGTGAATATCGTCAGCCACCGCGAGGGCAGCGCCTTGATTCTCGACGAACGCTTCCTGTACAGCGATGGCACGCGCCAGCAACGGGTGTGGACGCTGACGCCGGATGGCCCCGGGCGGTGGCGCGGGCGGGCCGGGGATGTGGTCGGTGAGGCCATCGGCGAAGTGGCGGGTAACGCACTGCGTTGGCGCTACCGGCTCAACCTGCCGGTGGACGGCTCAGTCTACGAAGTCAGCTTTGATGACTGGATGTACCTGATGGACGAGGACACCTTGATCAACCGTTCGAGCATGACCAAGTTCGGCGTCGAATGGGGCCAGGTCACGTTGTTCTTTCGTCGCCAATGAGTGACCCACTGCGAGGGTAAATCATGAATATGCACCTGCTCACCGAACTGGCCGTGAAGGGCGAGATACGCGAACTGGAGTTGCTGTCGCTGGAGGGCGGCTTCTACATCGCGCGGGTCAGGCTCGACCATGTCGAGATGACACTTGTGGACGACAACGCCAAGCCGATGCGTATCGGCTCCACCACACATTTGCGCAACCTCCTGCAACGGGTTCCACCCTTTCCCTGCGTGCTGGTGCAGCACTGCGTCCACGATGAAATGTGCGGGGTGCGTGAAGGGCCTGTCGGGGCGTTGCGCATTCCGTTTTCGCTGACTTCAGCCGTTTAAAGTGCTTGGCGGTGTCTGCGTGTTGTGTAGGCAATGCCGCAAGATGCGAAACAACACGATGCTGCTGAGCACCTCAGCGGTTCATCTCTGCCCCAGAGCGGCCAATACATGCTCAGGATCATTGTATAAGGCCCGCAATAGTGCCCTCGCCGGGCCTTCTGGTTCACGTCGTCCTTGCTCCCAGTTTTGAAGCGTCCCCACAGGCACATCGATCGCCTTCGCAAAGCGTGCTTGTGACAAACCCGTAGCGTGTCGAATTTCTTTCACCTTCAAGGCGTCCACAAAAAATTCGCGAGAGGGTGAGCGCTCGCCCCGTACGATCTCGTCCATCTGGGTCATGCTTTCGACCAGACGATTGAACAGCTTTTTCTCCATCACTCCCACCTTAATAGGCGTACGAAACAGGCGCCGGGATTTGCAAAGCGCAAACTCTACAGCCAGGCAACCTGTGTCATGACGTAGGACACAACTGAGTTTTCCATACGAAAAGAGCCCGTTAACTTTCCAGCGCTATCCCACGCTGCACCCCCACGCCAACGGCAACGTCAGCAACAACAGCCCCGCCAACACCATCACCGCCACCGGCACGCCCAACGCGTCGCCCACCCCGCCAAACACCACGGGGGCCAGCGCCCCGCCGCCGATGGTGCCGGTGTAGAACACCGCGAAGGCCTGCTCGCGCTTACCTGCTCCCGCCAGGTCCGGCACGGCGCCGTAGAGCACCGATGACGTGCCGTTGAGCGCCAGCCCCACTACCGGCAACATCAGCATCAGCCCACTCAGCGGCAGGTACACCGCCGCCACTATCAGCAGGGCCGTGCTGGTTTCCGTCAGCCACACGGTCTTCATCATGCCGATGCGGGCACCGAGGTAGCCGCAGAGCAACTTGCCGAACGCGCCGCCGATAAACAGCAACGTCAGCGCCAGGCCGATCCCGGCGGTGCCGGCACCTTTGGCTTGCAGCAGGAACGGCAGGAAGGTGAGAAAGCCCATGCGCACGGCGCTGTCGAGGGTGCCGGTGAGAATCAAGGCGCGCAGGCCGGCAATGGAGCCGCTGCCGCTGAAGGCTTTGGCCTTATTTCCAGAGGTTGTTTCGGACGTTTGAGCAGGCACCAGCCACCACAGCAACCCCGCCGCCGCCAACCCCAACAACCCAAGCAGTGTGGCACTGGCACGCCAACTGATGACGGTGAGCAACAGGCCGATCAGCCCCGGGATCAGGGTTTTTCCAATGTCACCGGAGAAGTTGTATTGGGACAGCGCTTGCTTGACCCCGCCACCGTCCTCGTAGGCATCGGTGATCATTGAGGACGCCAGTGGGTGTTGGGTGCTGGCGCCCAGCCCGCCCAGTAACAGCGCCAGCAGCAACATGACCAACCCGCTGGCTTGCCCTGCCAATAAGTAAGCGACGCCCGCCAGCGCGGTGCCGCCCACCAGCATCGGTACGCGCCCCCAGCGCTTGGCGGCGCGGCTGGCCATGAGCTGGAACACCGCCATCATCCCGGAATAGGCGCCGCGTAAAAGCCCGATCTGAGCGTAAGACAACGCGAACTGTGCCTGCCAGATTGGCAGCAGCACATAGATGACGTCGGTGAGCCCATCGTGCACGGCATGGGCGCTGCAGCCGGCGATCAAGGCACGATGGCGGTGGGGTGTTTCAGAAGCAGGCACGGCGACGGTGTCGGTCATGGTGTCGGGACCAACGCTGGTTTAGGGCGCTTCCAGCCGGTCAGGGCGATCAGCAGGTTCAACAGTTGGAAGGCGATAATCAACACGACGCAGCCTGCCCAGCCCCAAAGCGCCCAGATCAATGCCGGGAGGATGGCACCGCAGCTGCCGCCCAGGTAATAGCACGTCAGGTACACACCGACGGCACCCGCCTTGTTGTCGCCGGCGGTGGCGGCGGTGAACGCGTTAGCGGCGGCCTGGGCGAGAAATACACCGGTGGAACTGAGTGCCAGGCCCACGACGATGCACCACAGGGACGGCAACAGGGTGAGCGCCGAGCCCGTCACACCGAGCACGGCGGCAACGCTCAAAAGTTCGGCATGGGGCCGAGCTTTGCTGAGGCGGCCCGCGATGGGGATCACAACCAGTGCCAGCAGGAACACCGTGTAAAGCGTGCCCAGGGGCGCCGGCCCCAAGCTGAATGGCGGCAAGCTCAGGTACAGGCCGACGTAGGTAAACGCCGCAACCTGGGAGAACAGTACGCAAAAACCAACGGCGTAGGCCGCCAACAAGGGTGGGCGAAAAAGGCCCGAATACGAGGTGTTAATGCGCTCGGCCCGCAGCCGGTTGGCAGGCAACAGAAACTGGATAAAACCGCCGACCATCAGGCTCAACACCGCGAGCAATTCGAAGGCTTCGCGCCACCCCACATACGCCGTCATCACCCCGGTAACGAAGCGCCCTGCGAACCCGCCCAGCACCGTCCCCGCCACATAAAGGCTGGTGACTTCGGTCACCGTCCCGCCCTTCCAGCGGTCGCCGATGTACGCCACGCTGGTGGCAAATACCACCGGAATCAGCATGCCTTCGACAAACCGCCACACCAGGACTTCGGCAAAACTGTCGGCGTAGGCCGTCATCAGCGCAGGCACCGCCAGCAGCAATGCGGCCACAGAGATCACCGTGCGTTGCTCGAAACGCCCCGTCAGCCGGCTGACAAACGGCGCGGTAATCGCCACGGCCAACGTCGTCACCGTAATGCTCCACCCCGCCGCCTTGGCGCTGATCGCGAACTGCGCGGCAAAGGTCTGGAGAATGCTCTGGGTGGCATAGAGGTTGAGAAACGCCGCGCAGCCACACAGGAACAGGGCAAGGCGGGCACAATGCAGGCGCGGTTTCATGAAACCTCTCGTTTTATTTTGTGAGGTCTTTATAGAATGGCGGACGCGCCTTAAACCAATACCGATTTCGAACCGATCAATACCCAGGGAACAGGATGCTCGACCTACGCAAGCTGCGTTACTTTCTGATGGTCGCCGAAGAACTGCACTTCGGCCGTGCGGCACTTCGCCTGCATCTGGCCCAGCCGCCGCTGACTCGGCAGATTTCCGCGCTGGAGACTGAGCTGGGGTTCAAGCTGTTTGATCGCACCAGCCGCTCGGTCACCCTGACTGCCCAGGGCCGTTCGTTCTTGCCATACGCGCGTGGCGTATTGGAACAAGTGGAACTGGCACGCGTGGTCGCCGCCAAATTGGCCGCCGGGACCGCCGCGCAACTGTCCGTGGGTTATGTCAGCTCAATCGCCCTGTCAGACCTGTTCAGCCAGACCATCCAGGCATTTGCCCAGCGCTTTCCCGATGTGCAATTGACGCTGGTGGAATGCGCCTCCGGCAGCCTGGGTGCGCAGGTGGCGGATGGGCGGCTGGACATCGGCTTGAGTCGCTTGCTGCCACACAACGCGAAGGTCCAAGCGCTGTCGCTGGGCGGCGAGCCGTTGGTGGCAGCGGTATCCAGTGACAACCCGCTGGCGAGCCAGGCTCAGGTCAGCCTGGCACAGCTCAGTGTCTACCCGTTGATCCTGTTTCCGCAGGATTATGGTTCGGGGCTGAACCAGTCCATCGAGCAGCTTTACCGCCATCACGGCCAACCTCTGCGGGCGGGGCCGACGGGGCGGCAGATCACCTCGATCATCGCACTGGTGGCAGCCGGCCAAGGCGTGGCGCTGGTACCGGCATGCACACAAAGTTTGATGAACAAGGGCGTGACTTACCGGCCGTTGGTAGAGACGGATGCCTGTGCGCAGTTGTTGGTCCTGACCCCAACTGAAACAAAAAGTGTGCTGGTTGAGGCGTTTCTCGCCGTCATTACAGAGGCTTTACACACCCGGTAACACCCCCGCAAAACCTCGCAATACCTCTGCGCAACGCTATGGCTGCGCGCTCATACACTTCCTTCACGCGCTACCGAAAAGCCGGTCATCGGCCATCGACAGGCAGCGTGTTGATCTTTTATTTTTAGTGGTTATAGTCACCACCAACACACGCCACAAGGAGGTGATGTGGATAGCCGATATTTGATAGGGCATATCGTTGCGGACGGCTGGTACCTGGTGCGCACCAGAGGCAGTCATCATCACTTCAAGCACCCGACGAAGCCGGGGCTGGTGACGATTCCCCATCCAAAAAAGGACCTGCTGGACAAGACCGCCAAGAGCATTTTGAAACAAGCTCTGCTGAGTTAACCGTCCCCGGAGGACAACCGACATGCTTTACCCCATTGCCATTTCAACCGGTGACGACGACCACGCCTGGGGCGTAGAAGTCCCGGACATTCCAGGCTGCTACTCGGCCGGTGACGACCTGGACGACGCCATGGCCATGGCCCGTGAGGCCATCGAAGGGCACTTCGAGATCCTGGCGGAAGACGGCGCGCCGATTCCCAACGCGCAGAAAGTCACCCTGCATGCGGCCAACCCGCAGTACGCCGGCTGTACCTGGGCGGTGGTCGACATTGATGTCACCAAATACCTGGGCAAGGCGCAGAAGCTCAACATCACCTTGCCGGGCTACCTGCTGAACCGGATTGATGACTATGTTCTGCATCACCCGGAAGAGAAAAGCCGCTCGGGTTTTCTGGCCTCGGCAGCGCTCAAGGTGCTGCAGCAAGACCGATGACCCGACCCGAATTCAAGCGCAAGAAACGTAGTTTTCAGTGGGCCCTGTTGTTCTAGATTGGAACAACACCCACCCCATCAGGCGCCCGCTCATGCCCTACGAATACACACTCATGGCCTCCCCCGTCGGCCAACTGACCCTGGTCGCACGCGACGGCAAACTCAGCGCGATCCTGTGGGAGAAAGAGCGGGCCAACCGAGTACGCCTTGGTCAGTTGTACGAAGCCAACGACAATTCGGTGCTGCTGGAAACCAAACGCCAGTTGAACGAGTACTTTGCCGGAACGCGCAACCACTTCGCGCTGGAGCTGGACTTCGTGGGCACCGAATTCCAGAAGCAAGTCTGGCAGGCGCTGCTGACCATCCCCTTCGGCGAAACCCGCAGCTACAGCCAGATCGCCACGCAAATCGGCAACCCGAAAGCCGTACGCGCGGTGGGCGCGGCGAATGGGCGTAACCCGATCTCGATCATTGCGCCCTGCCATCGGGTCATCGGTGCATCAGGCGGGCTGACCGGGTTTGCCGGCGGGCTGGAGGCCAAGCAATTCCTGTTGGCGCTGGAAGGCACAGGCCAGGCGGAACTGGCGTTCTAAAAGCACCAGCGACAAAAACTGACCCTGACGTTCATCAGCTCAATTGTTAAAAGAAATTTCAAAGCGCCTCTGCGGTCCATACTTTCATCACCCACCTGATTCAAGGAAAACGGTCATGAAATTCTCCGCCATCTCGCAATCCCTGTCCCGCTGGGCAGGCAGTGCCAGGACGTTCTACGCCGCCGTCGCGCTGATATTCCTGTGGAGCCTGAGCGGGCCGTATTTTCACTACAACGACACCTGGCAGCTGATCATCAACACCTCGACCACCATCATCACTTTCCTGATGGTGTTCCTGATCCAGAACACGCAAAACCGCGACAACGACATCCTGCACATCAAGATCGACGAACTGCTGCGCGTCTCCAAGGACGCGCAAAATGCTGTACTGAGCCTGGATGGCCTGGACCGCAAAGAGCTTGAAAAACTGCGCCAGCAATATCGCAGTATCGGCGACGCCGGCACGGTCAGCCTGAACAGCAATTGTGGCGATGCCACCGATGACGCTGCAAAAGCCAAAACAGACCTGAACCAGGCGTAAAAAAACGGCGGTTGGAGCGCTTTCCAACCGCCGTTCTTTGGTATCAAATCAAGGCTCAACCGTCGCCTTGGTGACCTTTACCGTAGGTCGACGCCAAAGCGCGGGCCTTTTGCAGACGCTCTTCCAGCTTGGGCAGGGTTTCGTCCACCAACGCTTTTATCTCAGGTACATCCGACGCGGCGCCTTCCTGCTTGAACAGGGCAATGGCGTCTTCGTTTTCCTTGACCTGCTGCGCGGTGTAGGCGGCGTCAAACGAATCGCCATCCTTGAGTGCGGGCATCAGGGTTTCGGCTTTGTCGACGATCTTCTCGCGTGGCGCCACCGGCAGGTCGAGCTTCTTGGCGATGGCCGCAAGATGCTGGTTGGCCAGGGTGCGCTCGTTGATAACCTCAATCGTGTAGTCCTTGATTTCCTGGGACGAGGTTTTGGCGTGGGCCATGCGACTGGTTTCGATATCGGCCATGCCTTTGGCCGAAGCCTGTTCGATGAATTCAGCAGGCGACTGGGCGAAGGCATTGCTGGCGCCGAGGCCCAGCAGCATCGCAAAACTGGCGGTGCGTAACCGGATAGCCATACGGCTCATGATGAGTTCCTCCAGGGCAAAAATAAGTGCGGGGGATGACACCCCGCCCTGAATTCGAATTTTCAGCGCGGCAAAGGTTTAGAAAAAACTCGCCAGTGCGACGAACGGTCATCCGCGCTTCAGGCCGGTTTGCTGCCAAACAGGCCTGGCAACGCGTGCGCCAAGGCATTGATGGCGAAGCCGATGAACATCACGCCGCAGAGTTTGGTAATCAACACTTCATGACGCTGATACACCGTGCGCACGCGCTGCGCACCGACCACCCCGATGAGGATCGCGTACGCCAGCACGCCGCCGAGGAAGCTCAGGAAGATCAACGACGGCAGCATCGCCCACGTCAGCAATTCGGCGCGACTCGACAGCAGCGCGGTGAAGGTGGCCACTGCCACCGGGTACGCCTTGGGGTTGGTCAGGCCGAACAGAATGCCGTGCCAGAACGGGTGCCGCGCGGCGCCTTGAGGTGCATCGCTGCTGCGGCGCTGAGTGCGAATGGCACGCCAGCCGAGCCAGAACAGGTACAGGCCGCTGAGTACGCCGAGCACATCAAACGCGCTGCTGCCGACTTCACGCGCGCCCACAATCGCGATCAGCGCGGTGCTGCACCACACCACATCGCCCAGCAAGTGCCCACACAGGAAACCCGCGCCGGCACGACGGCCGCGCGCAGCACCAATGCCAAACACAGCCAGGACGCCCGGACCAGGCGTAATACCGTAGATAAAACCCGAAGCGAGGACGGCGAGCAGCAAGGAAGGGGTCATGGGCGCGACTCTGACAGACGGTTGAGAAGTGGAGGGATTCTGCACGTTCCAGCGCTAGGGGTAAAACTTCATGCCCGCGTAAGGCTCGGCGCGGCAGGCGTGCAGGCGTGACGCCAGGTCGCCGACATGGGCTTCAAGCTTGTGGCCGTCGGGGTCGAGAAAATAGAACGAGGCGCCTTCGCTGCGGTTGTCACGCCATTCCTGCACACCCGCGGCGCGCAGCCGCGTGACCAGCGCGCTGAAATCAAGCGCATCGGCGGTGAACGCATAATGGGTGTAGTCGGCGGCCGGGGCCGAGTGCCGCAGTGGGTCAACCGACAAGCACAGCCACAAGCCCGGCAATGAGAGGTAAGCGCCGTTGTCCCACGTGGCGTCGAGCTTCAACTGCAACAGCGCGTCATAGAAATCGAGGCTGCGATCCAAGTCGGTGACCGCCAGGGTCAGGTGGTTGAAGCCTGAAAGCATGTAGTTTTCATCCTGTTAGCGTTGATCTTCAGACACGACACCCTGCACGTGCCCAATCAGCCATTGCAACCCCGAATCCCCTCCCCGCCGCGCATGCCACGCCAACTCAACGGCGAACGACGGGATATGAAACGGTGGCGGCACCGCCACTAGTTGCTGATGGTCGACCGTCAGCAGCCCGCGCGACGACACCGTCAGGACCAGGTCTGTGCCCTGAATCAACTGCGGTGCCACGCCCCAGTGCGGCAGGCTGATCGCTACATGTCGGCGTTCACGAATGGCGGTCAATGCCCGCTCGATTTCCGGCGTGCCGCTGCCGCGCATTTCCAGCAACACATGGGGGCGTGCAAGGTAGGTGGGCAAGTCCAGCGTGCCGTTTTCGGGCAGGCTGTTGCGGTCCACCAGGCAGGTGTAATGCTCCTCGAATAACGGCGTGGTGCGCAGTTCGGCGGGCATGTCGGGGAACACACCGGCGGCCAGGTCGATATCGCCATTAAGCACGCCGTCTACCATGCCTTCGCGGCTGGCCTGGATGATTTGCAGGTCGATGCCTGGGGCTTCCTGACGCAGCACCCGAACCAATGCCGGGAGGAAAATCGCCGCGCTGTAATCAGACATCGCCACACGAAACCGGCGCTTGGCCGATGCCGGGTCAAAACGGTTGGGCGCCAACAACGCCTGCACCTGGGCCAAGGCGTCAGCCAGCGGCGCCGTTAACTCCAGAGCCCGTGCCGTCGGCACCCACTTGCCGCCTTGGCGCACCAGCAATGGATCACCGAGCACCTCACGCAGGCGCGCCAAGGCATGGCTGACGGCCGGCTGGCTCAGGTGCAAGCGCTCGGCGGCGCGGGTGACGTGTTGCTCGCTGAGCAAGGCGTCCAGGATCACCAGCAGGTTAAGGTCGATGCGGCGCAGATCATTCATCAGCTGCATGTTCGGCATAAGAAATTGGAATTTAAATTTGCGCGACGAATAGCCTAGAGTCCAGCAAAACCTCTGGGAGACTTGAAATGACGACGTTGCATTGGGTGGGTTTGTTGGCGTTGGCAGTGATCGCCGGCGCGGTAGTCCCGTTTCAAAGTGCGATCAACGCCAACCTCGGCCGTGGGCTCGGTCACCCGTTGTGGGCCACCCTCGCCTCGCTGTTGGTGAGCATTGTCGTGCTGCTGCCGGTGATTTTGGCGCTGCGCCTGCCACTGCCCAGCCTGGGGTTTATCAGCAAGGCGCCTCTGTGGATGTGGGCCGGTGGTGCGTTTGGCGTGTGCTTTATTTCGCTGGCGTTAATGTTACTGCCCAAGCTCGGCGCCTCCGGCTTTATTGCCCTGGCCATGGCCGGGCAAATTATTGCCTCGCTGATGCTCGATCACTTCGGCCTGTTCGGGCTGGTGGAGCGCCAACTGACAACGCCCCGAGTGTTGGGGGCGTTGTTGTTGATGGGTGGCGTGGCGTTGATTCAGTTCAGCGCCATGCCTGCCCGCGAGTTAGTCAGCGCCGGTTGATCAGCCTTTGTCGAGGGTGCGCAGCTTTTGCGGCAAGCCCCAGAGCAAAAGCGCTGCCGCCAGCAGGGCGCACACGCCGATCACATACAGCGCCGGGGTGGTGCTGCCGGTGAGGTCCTTGATGCGCCCCACCATCACCGGGCTGACAATCCCGCCGAACTGCCCCAGCGTGTTGATCACCGCGATACCACCCGCCGCGCCTGCACCGGCGCCAGCCAATAGTTTAGGTGGCAGGGTCCAGAAGGTCGGGATCGAGGCGATGATGCCGGCGCCCAACATGCCCAGGGCGATGATCAGGAACGTGGTGTGGTCGGCGAAGATCCCCGCGCAGAAAAACCCGATGGCGCCCAGCACCACCAACCCGCAGACAAACTTGCGCCGCTCGCCGGTGGCGTCGGACAGCCGACCGATCACCACCATGCTGATCGCACCGCACACATAGGGAATCGCCGTGAGCAGGCCGATCATCACCGGGCTCTGGGTACCGGCGCTGCGGATCAGTTGCGGCGCCCAGAAGTTGAGGCCGTAGGACGCCACCTGGATCAGGAAGTAAATGAAGCCCAGCATCAGGAAACCCGGGATGCGGATCGCCGACAACAGCGAACCACCGTGCTGGTTCGGCTCATGTTTGGCGATGCGACTCGACAGCAGGGTTTTCTCCTCCGCCGTCAGCCAGTGGGCGTCTTCGATGCGGTCCTTGAGCAAGGTCAGTACCAGGAAACCCAAGCCAATGCAGGGCAAGCCGCCGAGCAGGAACAACCAGTGCCAGCCGCGCATCTGCAGCACGCCGTCGAGGTGCTCCAGCACCAGGCCGGAGAACGGCGCGCCCACCAGCCCGGCGAATGCCGACGCGAGGAACAGCATCGACGTGATGCGCCCGCGAAAGTGCTGCGGGAACCACAAGGTCAGGTAATACAGCACGCCGGGGGCAAAACCCGCCTCCATCGCGCCGATGATGAAACGCAGGCCATAGAACTGCCATTCGGCAGTGACAAACACCATGGCCGCCGTGGCCAGCCCCCACGACATCATGATCCGCGCGATCCAGCGCCGCGCACCGACCTTGTAGAGCATCATGTTGCTCGGCACTTCGAAGATCACATAACCCACCACGAACAATCCGGCGCCCAGCCCGTAGGCGGTGTCGCTCAGGCTCAGGTCGGCTTGCAGCTGGAACTTGGCGAAGCTGATGTTGATGCGGTCAAAAAAGGCGAACAGGTAGCACACCATGATCAGCGGCATCAGGCGCCAGGCGACCTTGCTGACCAGGGCTTTTTCGGCATCAATTTCAGCGGCCGGGCGCGTGCCGGCCTCTAACGTATTAGTGCTCATGACTTTTCTCCAGAGGACTGCTCACAGGCGTCCGATTGTTTTTGTTGTCTGGTGCGGCGTTACAGCGTGGCGATGTAAGCCGGTGGTGGGTGCAGGTCGCAATTGCGCCCGGCCTTGGCCACTTGGCCGGGCAGCTCATGCCCCAGCAAAGCGGGCAAGCGCCGGGACATGTGCAAGAGGTGCGGCAGGTCGATACCGGTATAAATTCCGACTTCCTCACACAGGTTGACCAGGTCTTCGGTGCAGATATTGCCCGATGCGCCCGGCGCAAACGGGCACCCTCCCAAGCCGCCGAGGGCCGCGTCAAAACGCCGGGCCCCGGCTTCGTAGGCGGCCAGCACATTGCACAAACCCAGGCCTCGGGTGTTGTGAAAATGCAAGGTCAAGTCGCTGGCCGACACCCGCTGCAACACACGCTTGACCAGACGCTCGACCTGTCGCGGGTTAGCCATGCCGGTGGTGTCGGCGAGACTGATGCCCTGGATGCCCAGTGCTTGATAGGCCTCCACGATTTGCAGCACGCGGTCCTCATCAATCTTGCCCTCGAACGGGCAACCGAAGGTGGTGGCGATGCTGCCGTTGAGGCGCACCGGATGGTCGCCGGCAAAGCTGACGATATCGCCGAAAGCGGCCAACGAGGCCTCGCAGCGCATGCGCATATTGGCCAGGTTGTGGGTCTGGCTGGCGGACATCACCAGGTTCAACTCATCGGCGCGGGACTCGATGGCACGTTGGGCGCCCTTGAGGTTGGGGATCAGCGCCACGTAGATCACACCGGCCTTGCGTTCGATGCCCTGAAACACTTGCTCGCCATCGCGCAGTGCCGGAATCGCCTTGGGCGAAACGAATGAACCTGCCTCAATTCGGGAAAACCCGGCAAGGGAAAGCTGGTCGATCAGCGCGATCTTGTCGGCTGTCTCCACCCAGGTCGGCTCGAT
The DNA here is from genome assembly GCF_049645325.1 of Pseudomonas sp. Classification (GTDB taxonomy): domain Bacteria; phylum Pseudomonadota; class Gammaproteobacteria; order Pseudomonadales; family Pseudomonadaceae; genus Aquipseudomonas. The sequence continues at coordinate 28,348 of NZ_JBARTQ010000150.1, forward strand.
TTGCAGGCCATCGCGCGGGGAGACTTCCTGCACGATCAGCGGGTCGGAATAATCAGTGATCATTGCACCACTCCCGAAGTTTTCAGACGTTGAATGTCGGCGCCGGTCAGGCCCAGGCTGCCAAGGATGTCATCAGTGTGCTGGCCGAGGGTCGGGCCCTGCCAGTTCACACCACCCGGGGTTTCGGAAAGCTTGGGCACAATGCCGGGCATTTTCACCGACACACCGCCGGGCAGTTCGGCAGTGAGCAGCATGTCACGCGCCTGGTAGTGCGGGTCGCTGACGATATCGGCCACCGAGTAGATGCGTCCGGCCGGCACTTCAGCGGCTTCCAGGGCGCTGAGCACCTGCTCGATGGGCAAGCTGCTGGTCCAGTGGGTAATGGCCGCGTCGAGCAAGCCACTTTTGGCCGCGCGACCATCGTTGTGGGCGAACTCCGGCGCGTCGGCCAAGTCAGCCCTGCCGATGGTATTCATCAGGCGCTTGTAGATAGGGTCACTGTTGCCGGCAATCACCACATAAGCGCCGTCGGCGGTCAGGTAGGTGTTGGACGGCGCGATGCCGGGCAAGGCACCGCCGCTGCGCTCACGCACATGGCCGAGCATGTCGTATTCCGGCACCAGGCTTTCCATCAGGTTGAACACGCTTTCGGCCAGGGACACGTCGACAATCTGCCCGTCGCCCTGGCCGGTCTTGACCCGCAGCAGCGACATCAGCGCACCGATCACGCCGTGCAAGGATGCCAGCGAGTCACCGAGGCTCACGCCCACCCGCGCCGGTGGCGAATCCGGGTTGCCGGTGGTGTAGCGAATGCCGCCCATCGCCTCGCCGATGGCTCCGAAGCCCGGGCGATCGCGGTAAGGGCCGGTCTGGCCGTAGCCGGAAATACGCACCAGGGTCAGCTTGGGGTTGAGGGCGTGCAGCACGTCCCAGCCCAGGCCGAGTTTTTCCAGGCCGCCGGGGCGCAGGTTTTCGATGAGGACGTCGGCGTCGCCGAGCAGTTGTTTGATCAGGTCCAGGCCTTGCGGGGACTTGAGGTCCAGCGCCAGGGACTTCTTGTTGCGCGATTGCAGGTACCACCACAGCGACGTGCCTTCGTGCAGCTTTCGCCATTTGCGAAGCGGGTCGCCTTGGCCCATGGCTTCGATCTTGATCACCTCGGCGCCAAACTCGGCCATCAGCCGGGCGGCGAACGGCGCAGCGATCAGGGTGCCGATCTCGATCACCTTGATACCGCTCAAGGGAGCCGTCATGGGGTGTACCTCTTATTCTTGGAATGTGCGGCCAAGGCTAGAGGACAGGCGCAGGAGAAATCCAACCGTCAGTTGGCAACGAGCGTTCGCGAAACACGAACAACACGGTGTTTACGGTGGTAGTGGGGCTGAGCATTGGGGGTCGGGGGTTGGTCTGTGGTGTACATATCCGTTATTTGGGTCATGGCTTGTATGGGTTCCGCCCTTACGGCGGGTCACTTTCGAAAAG
>NZ_JBARTQ010000151.1:0-4406 GCF_049645325.1 Pseudomonas sp.
CGTTAACCACGATGGCCGCACGCAGGCTTGAATCCGTGGGTAACCCGGCAAGGATGCCGGGTTAGCCGCCCCGCGCCATGGATGGCGCGTGGCGGCGGCCCACGGATTCAAGCCGGAGTGCGGGCACACCGAGCCGGAGGCGAGGTGCCGAGTGGAGGGGCAAGAGCCTTTTGGTTACTTTTGGGCTCCTTTCAAAAGTGACCCGCTGTAAGAGCGGAACCCATTGAAGCCATCACCCAAATAACGGATATACACCCAAAAAAGCCCAAACCCCCCCCCCCGGCCGCTCAATGCATCGCGCTGTGATCCACCCCATCCAGCCCACGCGCCGGCGCCACAACCTCAACCAACTGCTTCCCACCCTTGGCGTCCTCCACCGTCAACGTCAGCGGCACCTGGTCACCTTCCTTGATCTGCCGAGTCAACCCCATCAGCATCACGTGGTAACCATTCGGGTCAAGCGTGACCGCCTTGCCCGCAGGCAACGCCACCGAATCCACCGGGCCCATGCGCATCACGTCGTCTTTCATGCTCATCTCATGAATCTGCACATCCTTGGCCAGCGGCGAAGCCACGCTGAGCAACTTGCTGTCACTGTCGGCAGTGACCGTCATGAAGGCCCCGCTCGAAGGCTGGCCCGGCACCGAGGCGCGCACCCAGGCGTCGGTGACTTGCACCTGGGCACTGGCGTGGGCGGCGAGGCCCAGCAGAGTGAGGCCAAAGGTGATGCGCTTGAGGTGTTGAACGGCAGTCATTAGCAGACCTCCATGACGGTGAGCAGGTCTTCTGCGCACTCTTTAGCGGTAAGGGATGCCGACAGGCCCAGGCGCAGGTTGCCGCGGGTGTCGAAGACAAAACTGGTGGCCGTGTGAGACAGCGTATAGGTATCACCGGCGGGGATCTTTTCATAAAAGATCCCGAACTCCTTGGCGGCCACGGCGATTTCTTCCGGGGTGCCGTAGAGCGCTTCGAAGCTGGGGTCGAAGGCCTTGACGTACTTGTCGAGAATGTCCGGCGTGTCGCGCTCGGGGTCGAGGGTGATGAACACCACCTGCATGATCTTGCCGTCGCGGCCTATCAGCTTCTTGGCCTGGGCGGCGCGCGCCAGGGTGGTCGGGCACACCGCCGGGCATTGGGTAAAACCGAAGAACACCACCGGCATCAGGCCACGGAACGAACTCAGGGTGACGGTTTCGCCGTCGGTGTTCTTGAGCTTGAAGGTGCGGCCCATGATCTTGTCACTGAGGTCCTTGCCGTACTTGAAGTTCAGCTTGGGGCTGTAGTCACAGCCGCCCAGCAGGCTGCCCAGGCCCAACAGGCCCATACCGGTCAGCACTTTGCGGCGGGTGAATAACGTACTCATCAACTGTGCATCCTGTGAAACGCCTGCATTGCTCTGGAGCTACACATCAGGCTTTGAATAGGAGTAACGAGGAGGGCGCACAGTCTACCAACCCTGGCCAGCCCGCGTAATCTGCGACGTTCTGCCACAGGGGCGCGCCGTGCTTCATCCCTTTGGGCCTTCGGTGGTAGAGTCGCCGCCATGAAATTGCGCCATTCCGACCGTTCGCTGATCGCCTGGACCCTGTACTTCTGCGTGCTGATGAACGTGTTCGTCTGCGGTTTGGGCCATGGCGAGATGATGGGTTTGCAGCTCAATGGCATCGGCGGCCAGTTCTGTTCTGTCGAAGGCGGCCAGCGGCCACTTTCCGACAAAGGGTTGACTAACCCGTCTTCCAGCAACATCTCGAACTACTTTGCCTGCCCGGTGTGCTCCGCCGTGACCGTGGCGATCGTGTTCCTGATCGGCCTGGCCTGGCTGTTGGGCCTTGGGCAAACCCCACGCCCGGCCCATGAGCAGCGCAACAAGGCGCCTCCGCGCTATTCCTGGCCCTCGGCCAACCCCCGCGCTTCCCCCGCATTCTGACGTGTGCCTTGGGCTTCCTGTGATCAGGAGGCGTTCTATCGTCACGACTGTGAGTGCATTTCATGAACCCTGTATTGCCTGCAGGCGCTCGTCGCCTGGTCAGCAAGGCGTCCCGTCGCCTGCGTGCGGAACCGGCGGCGCTTGAATACCCGAGCAATTCGCGTTGCTTCGTGCACCTGGACGCGCGTTTGTTGCCGTATTGGCACACGCTGTTCGACATCTGCCCGGCGCTGCTCAAACTCGACCCGCCCGAGGGGCTGAACCTGTTTCGCAGCTTCATGATCTGGGCCTATCACCACCAACCGCCGCTGGATTGGACCTATCACCTGAACGTGTGCCGTTGGCTGCTGGCGTCGCCGTACCAGACGCAGATTGACGCTGAACCCATCGAAGCGTTTATGGCGGCTGCGGCGGCCTGTTGGATACACACCGATGACAGCCAGGCCCGGGGCGTGGTCCTGGCCTGGCAAGGTTCAAGGGTTTTCGATTGGAAAGACGCTGCGGTTGCAGGCGCCGAGCATCAGAGGTTGCCGGCAGCGGCGTGGGACTTCGCCTGGAGCCCACTGACCAGGCACGGTGGCTTCAGCGGGTGGTTGCCGGTGCCGTGAGGTTCTGGCGAATCCAGCGTTCAACGTCGGTGACGGCGATGTGCTGCTGAGCATTGAAGGTCACGGCGCGGTCCCAGGCCACGCCGTTGCCTTGGGCGAATACCGCGCGGTACTTCTGCAGGGTGTCGTCGGGGTTTTTGGCCAGGTCCGCCAGCAAGCTCGGCACTGACCAACGCTCGCGGTTGAGCGTAATGTCGAGCACCGAATCGACGGTATCGGCCAGTTGCCCGTAGGTCAGGGTATCGCCAGCGGTGTACACCACCTGATTGGTAAGTGCCGGTTCTGCCAGCACGATCTGCGCCGTCAGCCGGCCGATGTCCTCGGGCGTGGTGACGGTCACGGCGGTGTCCCAGTCGCCCAAGGCATGCACCGTATTGTGGGCCAGGTCGACCACGCCGAACGACGGCTCAAACAGAAAACTGGTGAACATTCCGGTCGAGATAATCAGCCATTGCGTGCCGTGTTGCCCGCGCAACAGGTCGCGCACATCCAGTTGCTCGTCGAACGTATCCTGCGGGCTGCCACGGCCAATCACGTCGTAATCCACACCGAACTGCCACGGCACATAACGCTGCACGCCGCCGTCGATGGCCGCCTGCGCCAGCTTGCGTTGAGTGCCGGGGCCTGCGGCAAAACCGGTGCAGCAGATCACCGTGGTGAAGGGTGAGAAGAGCGCGGCAAGGGTGCTTTGGCTGTCGTTCTGCAGGTCACCGGCTACCAGTTCAACGCCCAGTTCACGCAGGGTTTGCGCCGCCGCAGACTGCATGCTGGCGGGGCGCAGCAATACCGCAATGCGCGTTGAGTGTGGCGCGGCCTGGGTGACCAGTGCGCGCAGCACGGCCATGCCCAGTTCACCGGCGCCCAGCACCAGAAAGGAAGAGGGGGTCATTGGGTTCTCCGTCTGTGTTGAAAGTCGTGGCATGCTTGCAGAATTGATCGCCGCGCATAAGAAGGCACACCAGTGATACCGGGAGAGGAACATGGATAACGACGAGATCATCCGGCGCTCGCAAGGGGCCTGTGATGCGCTGAGTGCGGACGACGACGGCCTCAAGCGCGAAGTGCTGACCCACGCCGGCAACCGGTGGTCCTTGGGCATCGTGCATGTGCTGGGCGTGTCCGGGCGCCTGCGTCACGCCGAGATTGGCCGGCGCCTGCAGGGTGTCACCCAGCGCATGCTGACGCGCACGTTACGCCAGCTGGAACGCGATGGTTTGGTCGTGCGTCATGACTTTCACGAAGTGCCACCCAAGGTCGAATACGCGCTGACGGCGCTCGGCACGCAGTTACTGGTCCACATGATTCCGCTGTGGACCTGGGTGGTGGATAACGGCGGGGCGTTTCGCCAGGCGCGCGAGCAGTTCGACCAGCACGCCGAGGGCTAACTACCGCTGCGTTGGGTTTTTTTCCTGGGTTTTTTGCTGGCTGGCTGTTTGCTTGAAGTGCCGCTGGTGGAGGCTTTCTCTTTCGGCGGTGTCTCGGCCTTTTTGTCGCTGTCGGACGGGCTGCTCGGGTACGTGCCGGGAGGCAGCGCAGAACCGGCGGCGCCACTGCCGCTCAGCGAGTTTGCGGGGGCAATGCTGTCGCCGAACGCGGTGCAAACTGGGTTGGTCAGCAGGACTGACAAACCGACGATAATCAACATCCTTTGGGAAACACTGGTCTTCATGACTCAATCCCCCTGATTCAGACCGAAGCCCGGAAAATCCGGGCCCCGGTGGTGCATCAATCAAGACTTCTTGTTACCGCCGCCGGCGCTGTGCGCGCCGCCTTTTTTGCCGGCTTCAGAAGCCTTTTCGCGGTCATTGGCAAAATTGCCGCCGGAGCCTTGGCCACCACTTTTATGGGTGGTATCTGGCTTGGCTTTACCG
>NZ_JBARTQ010000152.1:0-18371 GCF_049645325.1 Pseudomonas sp.
TGGCCGAACGCAGGCTTGAATCCGTGGGTAACCCGGCAGGACGCCGGGTTAGCCGTGTTGGGCCATGGATGGCCCGTCACGGCGGCCCACGGATTCAAGCCGGAGTGAGGGCACACCGAGCCTAGGCGAGGTGCCGAGTGGAGGGGCAAGAGCACTTTGGTTACTTTGGTGCTTTTCCAAAGTGACTCGCCGTAAGGGCGAAACCAATCCAAGCCATCCCCCAAACAACGGATATGCACTCAGCACCCCCAAACCACCGCCAACCCCACGCCTACAGATATCCACCAACCAGCCGTTAACCTCTCAAGTCGCCACTAATAAGAGAGAAAACCCATGCGTCTGAGCCTGAAGGCCAAAGTCCTGTCCCTCGCCATCGTGCCGGTGTTGCTGTTTGCAGTCGTCATCAGCCTGACCACCGTGTGGATCCTCCAGGGCCAGGCGCGCAACGAGGTGGATGAAACCCGCCAGCGCCTGCTCAACGACGCCAAGGCCACCCTGCAAAGTTATGTCGAAGTGGCCATGACCACCATCAAGCCGCTCTACGACGCGGCAGCCCCAGGCGACAACGCCGTGCGGGCCCAGGTGGTCAAGCTGCTGTCCAGCACCCGCTACGGCAAGGACGGCTATTTCTTCGGCTACGACTCCGAGACCATCCGCCTGTTCAAGGGCAACAGCCCCGACGGCGTGGGCAAAAGCTTCAAGGACAACCGCGACCCCAACGGCGTCTACGTCAATCGCGACCTGGTCAAGGTCGGCAAGGACGGCACCCACTACCTGCAATACAGCTCGACCCAGCCGGGCCAGACCGAACTTGTACCGAAAATGGGCTACACCGAATACCTGCCCAAATGGGACATGGTGATCGGCACCTCGGTGAACCTGGACGGCATCGAAGCCCAGGTGGCGGTGGTCGAGGCCAAGGTCGAGAAACGCATGGAAGGCGTGCTGCTGAGCATCCTCGGCGTGGCCGTGGTGGTGCTGTTGGTGATCGCTGCCGTCGGCATGCTGTTGGCCAATACCATTTTGCGCCCGCTGCATTTGATGAAAGCCAACCTCGACGATATTGCCGCAGGCGAGGGCGACTTGACCCGTCGCCTGGCCATCACCAGCCAGGATGAACTGGGTGATCTGGCCGGCGCGTTCAACCGGTTTGTCGATAAGATCCACGGCCTGGTGCGCCAGATCACCGAGATGACGGCGCAACTCACCGGCCTGGTCAGCCAGGTGTCCGAGCAAGCCCAGCGTTCGGAAACTGCCATGGAGCGCCAGCGCCACGAAACCGACCAGGTGGCCACCGCGATCAACCAGATGTCCTCCGCGGCGCATGAAGTGGCGCGCAGTGCCCAAGGCGCCGCCGTCGCTGCGCAACAGACCGATGCCGAAGGCCAGGCCGCCAAGCGCGTGGTGGACGGCAGCATCGCGCAGATCCATGCGCTGGTGAACGACATCCGCAGCAGCGGCGTGTCCCTCGACAGCTTGCAGCAGGATGTGTCGTCGATTGTCAGCGTGCTGGGGGTCATTCGCTCCATCGCCGAACAGACCAACCTGCTGGCGCTTAACGCGGCCATCGAAGCCGCGCGGGCCGGGGAGGCAGGGCGCGGGTTTGCCGTGGTTGCCGACGAAGTGCGTGCCCTGGCCAGCCGCACCCAGTCCAGCACCCAGGAAATCCAGAGCATGATCGACCGCCTGCAAAAAGGCACGGTCGCCGCCGTCGATGCCATGCGCCGTTCCAGCGATGCCGGCGACGGTACGTCGGCCAAAGCCAACGAAGCCGGGGCGTCACTGGACACCATGGCCCAGTTGATCGGCACCATCAATTCGATGAACGCGCAGATCGCCAGCGCCGCTGAAGAACAGACTGCGGTGGCCGAAGAGATCAACCGCAGCGTGCATCAGATTGCCGTGGCGGTGGACAGTGTGGCGGATGAGACCCAGTTGGGCGCCCAGACTTCGCGCAGCCTGGCCGACTTGGGCCAGCGCCTGGGGCAGTTGGTGGGGCAATTCCGCATCTGATCAGCCATAGCTTTGGCGTATGTTTGCCTAACGTTAATACGAATATACCTGTCACAACCCCTCAGTGAGACTTGAGCCCCAACCACAATAGGGGCTCATTGCAATGCCACTTCCCGACCCGCTTCAGCGCCTCGCTGAACTCGACACCAACACCGTTTCCGACGCCCTCGATTTCCTGCAACTGCCGGGCGCCGTTGTCGGTATTCGCCCGTTGTGGGACTGCCCCAAGGTGGTGGGCCGTGCCAGCACGGTCAAGCTGGCAGCGAAGACCGACGCCGCGCCGGGCGTGCACCTGATTTCCCCGGTGATTGACGCCATCACCACTGACGACCGCGTGCTGGTGATTGCCGGTGGCCTTGAAGGCGTCTCGTGCTGGGGCGACATCATTGCCAATGCCGCCGTCGCGAAGAAAATTCGCGGTTCGGTGATCGACGGCTTCAGCCGCGACATCGATGGCAGTGCGTCCATCGGCTACCCGGTGTACGGCCGTGGCGTGACCATGATCAGCGCGCGTAACCGTGTGGTGCAGGTCGATTCCGGTGTGACCCTCAGCGTCGGCGGCGTCAACGTGTCGGAAGACGACTACGTCATCGCCGACCGCTGCGGCACGGTGTTTATCCCTGCTGCCCGCATCGAACAGGTGCTCGACCTCGGCGAGCGTATTGCCGCCCGTGAAGCGGGCATGGTCGACGCCGTGCGCAGTGGCCGCTCGGTCGCCGATGTGATGCACGACCGCCAATTTGAAGCCATCCGCGTGGAGCCTGCCCGATGAACACCGAAGATCAGCAACTTGTCGCCCTGTTCGAAGGGCTTGATACGCCGGGCGTCTCGGACGCCATGGACAAGCTCGGTATTCCCGGCCAGTGCCTGGGCATTGCGCCGCTGGATAACTACCGCGGCACCGTGGTCGGCCCGGCGTTTACCGTGCAATACGTGCCCGCCAACCTGCCACCGGGTTCAGTGGGCGACTTTATCGAGGACGTACTGCCGGGTGACGTGGTGGTGATCGCCAACGCCGGTCGCACTGACTGCACCGTGTGGGGCGACATCATGACCCAGTACGCCGGTGCACGCGGGATTGCCGCCACGGTGATCGACGGCGTGTGCCGCGACGTCAGCAAAGCCCTCGGTGATGGTTACCCGATGTTCACCAGGGGCCGCTACATGCGCACCGGCAAGGACCGTGTGGAAGTGCTTTCGGTGAACCAGCCGATAGCGATCAGCGGAGCGCGCGTGTGTTCGCGGGACATCGTGGTGGCGGACGCTAATGGCGTGCTCGTGGTGCCGCGCGCGCGTGCTGCCGACGTGGCGCACACAGCACGCCAGATCGAAGCCGTGGAGTCACAGATCCGCGCGCAGATCGAAGCGGGCAAGACGCTCAAGCAGGCCCGCGAATCCCTGGGTTATCACACGCTGCAAAGGAATGGCTCGTGAACATCGAACGACTGAACACGCGCGTGGCCCAGGCCCAGCCTTCCGCCACCTACCGCATTATCGATCGCGTGGCCGAACGTCGCGCGCAAGGGGCGAAAATCATCTCGCTGTGCGCCGGAGAGCCGGATTTCGACACACCGGAACATATCCGCCAAGCGGGAATAGACGCCATTCGCAACGGCCACACGCGCTACACCCAAGTTGCCGGCGTGCGTGCCCTGCGTGAAGCCGTAGCCGACAAATTCCGTCGCGAAAACGGTCTGGACGTGAGCTGGCAAGACACCCTTGTCAGCAATGGTGGCAAGCATGTGATCTACAACGCCCTGGCTGCGACCTTGAACGAGGGCGACGAAGTCATCGTGCCCGCGCCGTATTGGGTCAGTTACCCGGAAATGGTCGAGCTGTGCGGCGGCACCTCGAAGATCGTGGCGTGCGGCGCCGAGGACGGTTTCAAGCTGACCCCGGCCGCCCTGGAACAGGCGATCAACCCCAACACCCGCTGGTTGATCCTCAATTCGCCGTCCAACCCCACGGGCGCGGTGTACAGCCAACAGGAACTGCGCGCGCTGGCCGAGGTGTTGTTGGCGCACCCGCACGTGCTGGTGCTGGCGGACGATATCTACGAACACCTGCTGTTCGATGGGCAAACCTTCCACACCCTGGCGCAGGTCGAACCGCGCTTGGCGCCGCGGGTGCTGACCATGAATGGCGTGTCCAAGGCTTACGCCATGACCGGTTGGCGCATTGGTTTCGCCACCGGGCCGCGCTGGTTGCTGGAGGCCATGGAAAAACTCCAGGGCCAGCAGACCTCGGGGGCCAGTGCGATTTCCCAGCAAGCGGCCGTGGCTGCGTTGACCGGGCCGCAGGACTTTGTGCGGGCGTCGCGGGCGGTGTTCGAGAAGCGTCGTGACCTCGTCGTGTCGTTCCTCAACGCCACGCCGGGTCTGGAATGCACGAGCCCCTCTGGTGCGTTCTACGCCTTCGCCTCCTGCGCCGGTTTGCTGGGGCGCACCACGCCCGCCGGCACGCTGCTGCACACCGACGAGGATGTGGCCCACGCCTTGCTCGACGAAGCCAATGTGGCCGTGGTGCCTGGCAGCGCATTCGGGTTGGCGCCGTACCTGCGTATCGCCTATGCCTTGGACGACGACGCGTTGCTGCAGGCCTGCGAAGCCATCCGTCAATTCTGCGCGGCGGCTCGTTAGAGGTCGCGCATCAGCAGGCCAAAGCGCAGGTCCATTTCGGCCGGGAGCGGCAGGTACACCGTGTGCCCATCACCCGGCGCCACGTCGATGGCTGCGCCTTTGGCGTTGTGCAAGGTGGCCAGGTCAAACTGAAGGTTGCCGGCGGGGGTCATCAATTCCAGGTGATTGCCCACGGCAAAGCGGTTTTTCACCTTGACCTCGGCCAGCTCGCCCCGACGTTCGCCGGTCAACTCCCCGACAAACTGCTGGCGTTCCGAGACCGAGCTGCCGTTCTGGTAGTTCTGGTACTCGTCGTGCACGTGTCGGCGCAGGAAACCTTCGGTGTAGCCTCGCTGGGCCAGGGATTCGAGGTCGGTCATGAGGTGGCGGTCAAACGCGCGACCGGCCACCGCATCATCAATGGCCTGGCGGTACACCTGGGTGGTGCGCGCGCAGTAAAAGTGCGACTTGGTGCGGCCTTCGATCTTCAGCGAATGCACGCCCATGTGGGTCAGGCGCTCCACATGCTGCACGGCGCGCAGGTCCTTGGCGTTCATGATGTAGGTGCCGTGTTCGTCTTCGAACGCGGGCATCTGTTCATCGGGGCGGTTGGCTTCCTGCAGCAGGAACACTTGGTCGGTGGGCGCGCCAATGCCCAGGGTCGGTTGATAGGCCTGGACGATATCGCCCGTGGTGTTTTCCACCGCAGCCGTGGCCTGGTATTTCCAGCGGCAGGCGTTGGTGCACGCGCCCTGGTTAGCGTCGCGCTTGTTCATGTAACCCGACAGCAGGCAGCGCCCGGAATAGGCCATGCACAAGGCGCCGTGCACAAACACTTCGAGTTCCATGGCCGGTACGTGCTGGCGAATTTCGTCGATCTCTTCCAGGGACAATTCCCGCGACAGAATCACCCGGCAAATCCCTTGCTGCTGCCAGAACTCCACGCTCGCCCAGTTCACCGTATTGGCTTGCACCGACAGGTGGATCGGCATCTGCGGGAAATGGCGGCGCACCAGCATGATCAGCCCCGGGTCGGACATGATCAGCGCATCCGGGCCCATAGCGATTACCGGCGCCAGGTCCTTGAGAAAGGTCTTCAATTTGGCGTTGTGCGGCGCAATGTTCACCACCACGTAGAAGCGTTTGCCCAGTGCATGGGCTTCCTGGATACCGAGGGCGAGGTTGGCGTGGTCGAACGCGTTGTTGCGCACGCGCAGGCTGTAGCGTGGCTGGCCGGCATAGACGGCGTCGGCGCCGTAGGCAAAGGCGTAGCGCATGTTTTTCAGGGTGCCGGCAGGGGCGAGCAGTTCGGGGGCAAGGAGGGGAGGCATGGGTTCAGGTCGCAAAAGGTCGCGAGGGTAATGGAGCGAGCAGCGGCTGTTATTGATCCAGGTCGCCTTTATTGATTTTGTATCGCCTTGTATCGGCACGCCGGGTTCGACACAGGCGCGACACTTCAAGGGTTTTCAATGGGGCCTTTGTATCGACGAGGTAATGACCATGCGCCCCATCACCGTTGTGTTTGCCGGCTTGCTGCTGACGTTCGCGCTGCTCGGCGGCGTGGCGGTTAGTAATGAAACCCAGGCGGAGGCGAACCGCGCACCTACTCAAGGGGCCATGCCGTCGCTGGCGGGCGCGTTTGAATGGCTCAACTCGCCGCCACTGAGCACCGAGGCGCTCAAGGGAAAAGTGGTGCTGGTGGACTTCTGGACCTACGACTGCATTAACTGCCGACGCGCTCTGCCTTACGTAAAGGCGTGGGCGAAGCGTTATGAACAAGAAGGGCTGGTGGTCATCGGCGTGCATACGCCGGAATACGCCTACGAGCACATCACCCGCAACGTCGAGGACCACGTGCGCAAGTTGGGCATCACCTACCCGGTGGCTCTCGACAACGATTACGCGATCTGGCGCAACTTCGGCAACCAGTTCTGGCCTGCCCATTACTTGATTGATGCGACCGGGCAGGTACGTTACAGCCACTTTGGCGAGGGCCGCTACGACGCGCAGGAGCAAATGATCCAGACGCTTCTGAGCGAAGCGAAAGCGCAGGTTTCAAGGCCTTGATACAGGCGGTCTATGCTTGTTCGATAAACAAGGGCACTCCCAGGTTTCGCAGCGGACTAAGCAACAGGGCCTACACAGGGCCTTTGCTTTTCTGACATGGACCGGACATGAACCAAACCAACCTGCAATTCAAAACCCTGCTGTTGCTGCTGGCCCTGGTGACCATCGCCTTTATCTGGATATTGCTGCCGTTTTATGGCGCGGTGTTCTGGGCGGTGATCCTCGGCATTATTTTTGCCCCGATGCAGCGACGCCTGCAGCAACGGTTCGGCTGGAACCGCAACCTGACGTCCCTGTCGACCCTGACGGTGTGCCTGGTGATCGCGATTCTGCCGGTGATCATCACCAGCGTATTGTTGGTGCAAGAGGGCGCGACGCTCTACAAAAACATCGAAAGCGGCAAGCTGGACGTGGCCGGGTATATCGAACAGTTCAAGAATTTCCTGCCGCCTTACTTCCAGCACCTGCTCGACCGTTTTGGCATGGGCAACCTGGAAGGGCTGCGGGAAAAGATCGTCAAGAGCGCGATGCAGGGCAGCGAGTTTTTTGCCACTCAGGCGTTCAGCTTCGGCCAGGGCACGTTTGATTTCCTGGTGAGCTTTTTCATCATGTTGTACTTGCTGTTCTTTTTGCTGCGCGACGGCCCGGAGCTGGTGCGCAAAGTGCGCACAGCGGTGCCGCTGGCCGAGCCGCAGAAGCGCCGCTTGCAGCTCAAGTTCAACCGCGTGGTGCGCGCCACGGTCAAGGGCAACGTGCTGGTGGCCGTGACGCAGGGCGCGCTCGGCGGGTTGATCTTCTGGTTTCTGGATATTCCCAGTGCGTTGCTCTGGGCGGTATTGATGGCGTTTCTGTCCCTGCTGCCGGCGGTGGGCGCGGGGATTGTGTGGGGGCCGGTGGCCGCCTACTTCCTGCTGAGCGGTTCGATCTGGCAGGGTGTGGTGCTGGGGTTGTTCGGCGTTTTTGTGATCGGGCTGGTAGACAATGTGCTGCGCCCGATTCTGGTGGGCAAGGACACCAAGATGCCAGACTACCTGATCCTGATCTCAACCCTGGGCGGCCTGTCAGTGTTTGGCCTCAACGGGTTCGTGATCGGGCCGCTGGTGGCCGCATTGTTTATGTCGAGCTGGGCGTTGTTTGTCGAAAGCAAACCGCGGGTCAAGCTGCCGCTGCCTTAGTTTTCATCACGCGCGAAGTCAGGCGTGCAGCCTGTAGTTCGTCGCATTCTGCAGTTGTTCCTCAGCGGCGGACAGCGAGGTGAGCGGGCCGCTGATGGGCTCGCCATCGCGCACCAGATACCAGCAGGCCAGCAACCCAAGCTCCCGAAGAGGGGCGGGGACTGCGCTGCCGATGACGGACATGATCTGAACAGTGGGCATACATACCTCCAATCGCTATGGAGGTCACCTTACGGTCTTGCAGTCTTGAGGAAAAATCACCTGTCTCGATAGTCGACATCAACGCCACGCGTCAATCCACGACCTGGTCCAGCATGATCACCACTTCCTGTTCACTGAGCAGGCCCTTGCGCACCAGGTTTTCCGCCAGCAACGCGAGGAATTTAGCGCTGCGGTGGCCTTCCAGGTGCTTGAGTTCGGTCAGGGCGCTGTAGACCTTGCTGGACGTACACAGGCCGGCGGTGCGGTGCGGGTTTTGCGTGGGCATGGTCAGTCGTCCTTAATTGTTATTGGGTGGACCGCTTCGATGGTGAGACTGTTTCGTGACGTAAACATGACAGGCCGAGCCTCAATCGAGCAAGTAGACATTGGACTGTCATGATGTGGGATTACTGCCCGGGCGTTGTCCTCACAGCGACATCGGCCACTTGAATTCGGACTTTCCGGGCAAAAAAAAGGCCTCGCGTGTGGGCGAGGCCTGGTCCTGTCATCTCAACTGCCTGTTACCAGCCGCGACCATAATAGCCGTGGGGAGGGCCGTAGTAGCCACGCGGTGGGCCGTAATAGACCGGCGCCGGGCGGTAATAAACCTGTTGTTGCACATACACCGGTGGTGGTGGCGCGTAGTAAACCGGCGGAGGCGCGGCATACACCGGTTGCGGCTGGACATACACCGGTTGCTGCACGTAGACCGGCTGGGATTGGCTGGCAACTACGGAGCCGACTACGGCTGCGCCGACCAAAGCACCCAGAACGGCCGGGCCACCCCAACCACCACCGTGGGCGGAGGCTTGGCCTGCCATAGCGAGTGCGCCGATCAGCAAGGCGATTTTGGGGATTTTACGGATCATGGTCATTCCTCGGTTAGCCCCTGCGCTTGTGGTCTGCAATCAATAGACTCAAGGATTGTCGCGGGGATACTTTTAAGACAACGTATTTCTGGAAAACAGCACGGCCCAAAGGTAAAGGTTGTGTAAGGTCTGTACCGATTTGCTTACTTCAAGGAGTTACCCATGCAGATGCACCCCAACAAGGACACCCAACTGTGCATGTCATTGTCGGCGCGCCCTGGAAATTTTGGCCTGCGGTTTCACAACCACCTGTACGAACAGTTGGGTTTGAACTTCTACTATAAAGCCTTCAGCAGCCAGGATTTGCCCGGCGCGATCGGCGGTATCCGGGCGTTGGGCATTCGTGGCTGCGGCGTGTCCATGCCATTCAAGGAAGCCAGCCTTGCCCTGGTGGACGAGCTGGACGCTTCGGTCAAGGCCATTGCCTCCCTCAATACCATCGTCAACACCGACGGCCATCTCAAGGCCTATAACACCGACTATATCGCCGTCGAACGACTGTTGAAAAAACACGCGGTGCCGAAAGAGTCGACCTTCGCCCTGCGGGGCAGCGGCGGCATGGGCAAGGCGGTGGCCAGTGCCTTGCGCGACGGCGGTTATGCCAACGGCGTGATTGTGGCGCGCAATGAGACGGCAGGCCGCGCGTTGGCCCAGAGCCTGGGGTACGAGTGGCAGGCGGAGCTGGGTGATTTGCGCCCGCAGATGTTGGTCAACGTGACGCCGATCGGTATGACCGGTGGCGCGGAGGCCGACCAGTTGGCCTTTGACGCCGAAGCTGTAGACGCCGCCGACACGGTCTTTGATGTAGTGGCAATCCCCGCCGAAACGCCGTTGATCGTACGTGGGCGAGCCCAAGGCAAGCGAGTGATCACCGGGTTGGAAGTGATCGCGATTCAGGCGTTGGAGCAGTTTGTGCTTTACACCGGCGTGCGGCCGACTGATGAGCAGTTTGAGGCGGCAGTAGCCTTTGCCCGAAGTTAAAGACCCACGCAAGTCTAATTGTGGGAGCGGGCTTGCTCGCGAAAGCGGAGTGTCAGTCACCGGATATACCGACTGACCCACCGTCTTCGTGAGCAAGCCCGCTCCCACATTTTTTACCGAGTCAGGCCTGTTCCAGCTGAGCCAGACGCTCTTCCAGTGCCGCAATCCGCGCTTCCAGCTCTTCAATGCGGTCCACAGAAACACCCACCGCCACGCCTCGCTCCACCGGATTCCCGCGCGCCGCCAGAATTACCTCTATATCCGCCGGGTCGCCCATTGCGTGGGTGTAACGGTCTTCCCGCTGCCCTGCCTGGCGCGGCACCAGCAGTGCCAGCCCCCGTGCAATCAGGCGCTCTAACTGGTGTACTACCTGTTCGGCGTCTTCGAAATCATGCATGCGCCCGCTGCGGGTCAGCAGTTCATTGACGGTTTGCGGACCTCGCAAAAACAGCAGCCCGATCAGGATCACCTGGGCCGGCACCAGCTCCAGCGCCTTGTCCACGCGGTGCTCCCAACGGTCCGCGCGGCTGCCCATCACCAGGCGAGTAAAGCCTTGGCCTTCGAGCACACGCAGGCTCTGGCCAACCTGGCCTTGACTGAGGTTCGTCACTGGTTCGCGGCTGGTCTTCTGGTTGCAGGCCAGTACCAGGGCGTTGAGGGTCAGCGGGTAGGTTTCCGGGTTGGTCGCCTGTTTCTCGATCAGGCAGCCCAGGAGGCGGATTTCCGTGCTGTTCAGGCGCGGCTCAGGGGTGTCGGTGTCGTGCTCGGCGGTCATCGCGCTTTCCCTATGCAGTAAGCCCTCTAGCCTAATCCTGAAAAAATAAAAGACAAGCGACTGGCAGGTCTATAATCGCGGCTGGTTCCAACCCTGCCATTACCGTGAGACTGTCATGACTATTTCCCTGTACGCCGCTTCCATCCCGGTCTTCAAGCAAATGCTCAACGCCCTGAGCGATGTGCTGAACAAAGCTGAAGCCCACGCCACCGCCAAGAACATCGAACCCAACGCCTTGCTGCAAGCGCGTCTGTTCCCGGATATGTTCCAGTTGGTGCGCCAAGTGCAGATCGCCGTGGACTTCGCCAAAGGCGTGTCCGCGCGTCTGGCCGAGATCGAAGTGCCGAAATATGAAGACACCGAAGTCACCTTCGCCGACCTGCAAGCACTGATCGCCAAGGTGCTGGCGTTTGTCGACAGCATCAAGCCTGAGCAAATCGACGGCAAGGAAGGCATCGAGATCGTTACCCGCCCAGGCACACCTAAAGAGAAGCGCTTCAGCGGCCAGTCCTACCTGCTGACCTACGGCCTGCCGCAGTTCTTTTTCCACGTGACCACCGCGTACGCGCTGCTGCGTCACAACGGTGTAGAAGTGGGCAAGCGCGATTACATGGGCGCTTTCTAAGCCCATAAAAAAGCCCGGTGCGGTTCTGGAAAGAACCGCTCCGGGCTTTTTTTCGCCTGACGTTTAAGCCGCCTGTTCTTCCTGGCCCAAACACGCCGCAGCGGTAAACAGCACATCGGTGGAAGAATTGAGCGCCGTTTCCGCCGAATCCTGCAGCACACCGATGATGAAGCCTACGGCCACCACCTGCATGGCGACCTCGCTGGGAATGCCAAACAGGCTGCACGCCAGGGGAATCAACAGCAGCGAACCGCCGGCCACGCCCGACGCACCGCACGCGCAGATCGCCGCGACCACGCTGAGCAGCACGGCGGTGGGCAGGTCGACGGCGATGCCCAACGTATGCACGGCCGCCAGGGTCAGCACGGTGATGGTGATGGCGGCGCCGGCCATGTTGATGGTGGCGCCCAGCGGGATGGATACCGAGTAAGTGTCTTCATGCAGGCCCAGGCGTTTGCTCAGCGCCAGGTTCACCGGAATGTTCGCCGCCGAACTGCGGGTGAAAAACGCGGTGATGCCGCTCTCGCGCAAGCACATCAACACCAGCGGGTAGGGGTTGCGGCGCAGCTTCCAGAACACGATGGCCGGGTTGACCACCAACGCCACGAACAGCATGCAGCCGATCAGCACCACCAACAGGTGCGCATAGCCGAGCAGGGCGCCGAAGCCGGACGTAGCCAAGGTCGAGGCTACGAGGCCGAAGATCCCCAGCGGCGCGAAGCGAATCACCACGCGCACAATCAGCGTGACGCCATTGGACAGGTCATCCAGCACGGTACGGGTGGTTTCGCCGGCATGGCGAATCGCAATCCCCATGCCGATGGCCCAGGCCAGAATGCCGATAAAGTTGGCGTTCATCAGCGCGCTGACCGGGTTGTCCACCACACTCAGCAACAGGCTCTGCAACACCTCACCGATGCCGCCGGGAGCGCTGACGGCAACGTCATGGGTGGCCAGCACCAGCGTCGAAGGGAACAGCGCGCTGGCAACCACCGCGACCACGGCGGCGGCGAAAGTGCCGAGCAGGTACAGGAACAGGATCGGCTTGATATGGGTTTCCTGCCCGTGTTTGTGGTTGGCGATCGACGCCATCACCAGCACGAACACCAGGATCGGCGCCACGGCCTTGAGCGCAGCGACAAACACTTTGCCGATAAACCCGGTGGCCTTGGCCGCTTCGGGCAACAGCAAGGCCAGCAGAATGCCGGCGATCAGGCCGATGACGATTTGCGTGACCAGGCTGACGCGTGTCAGGCGCTGAAAGAGGGAGGGGGCAGCAGTCATAAACAGTTGTCTCTGGTTTTTTTAATAGGGCGCAGCATTGCAGGCGAAAGCGCTGTAGGAAGCAGGCACGAAGTCTAACATGCCGTAGGAAGCGTCCTGTTTTGGTGCGGCATTCCGTCACCTGCGCCCGTAGGGTTTGGCCAGATCCGGACACACTCTGTTAAGATTCTGCTCTCTCACTTTTCCTATCCTTCAGCGAGCCCTTCGGGTTGTCGTTGATGTCGTCGTTTGCGGAGTTTTCATGCTGTTTCCCATCCTGCTGCTGTCGGCTGCCGGTTTTACCGTGCTGACCACAGAGTTCATTATCGTCGGCCTGTTACCGGCGATTGCCCGCGACCTGAATGTCAGCGTGTCCCAGGCCGGGCTTTTGGTAACGTTGTTCGCCTTTACTGTGGCTGCCTTCGGCCCGTTTCTGACGGCGTACTTCGCGCGTTTCCCACGCAAGCGCCTGTTTATTTCCATCCTGATCATGTTTGGCGTGGCCAATACCGTGGCGGCGTTGGCGCCGACTATCTGGGTGATGGCCCTGGCGCGCTTGATCCCGGCGCTCGGCTTGCCGGTGTTCTGGGCCCTGGCCAGTGAAACGGCGGTGGATATTGTCGGCCCGGAATACGCCGGGCGAGCCATTGAGAAGATCGGCTTTGGCATTGTCTGCGCCACCGTGTTCGGCATTCCGGTGGGCACGCTGATTTCCGATATGTTCGGCTGGCGCAGCGCGTTCGCCATCCTGGCCGTGGTGGCGTTAGCCAAGGCATTGCTGTTGTTTGTGTACTTGCCGGTCACCCCGCCGAAAAACGATCAGGCAACGTTGCGCTCGCAGTTCAAGATCCTGCGCAACCCAGTGATGCAGGGCCACATCCTGCTGTCGATTTTGGTCTTCAGCGGCATGTTTACCGCCTACACCTACCTTGCGGACATCCTTGAACGCCTGGCCGGGTTCGATGGCACGCTGGTCGGCTGGTGCCTGATGGGTTTTGGCGCGGTCGGCCTGATCGGCAACTCCCTTGGTGGACGTGCGGTGGATCGGCACCCGTTGATTGCGTCCATGGTGTTCTGCGGCTTTATGATCGCGGGCATGGTGGCGCTGGTGCCTGCCATTCATTCCACCATCGGCCTGGCGGCGGCGATGGCTGTGTGGGGCGTGACCCAGGCGGCGATGTTCCTGGTCAGCCACGTGCGGCTGATGAAGGCGGCGCCCCATGCGCCAGCATTTGCCGCGTCGTTGAACATCGCCGGCGCCAACCTCGGGATCGGCCTGGGGGCGATGGTCGGCGGGCACGTGATCGACACCTTCGGCCTGGGCAGCCTGGGCTTTGCGGCCTCAGGGTTTATCCTGGTGTCGATCCTGCTGGCGCTGTGGCTGATGACCGCCAAACAACCGGTCGCGGCCAACGCCTGAGCCCGCTCCCACACTGTCATCAGGGCAGGGCGGTAAACAATTCGCGCCGGGCACCCTCGGTAATCGCCACGATGCCAGGGTGCTTGACCTTGCGTTCCACCGAGATCGCGTAGAACGACTCGGTGACCGCATCGGTCTGGCCGATCAGCGCCACGCCGTACTGGCGCACCACCTCATCGGCGATCACGCTGGGGGCGATAAAGATCCCGCTGCCGGATTGGCCGAATGCCTGCATCAAGGCGCTGTCGTCGAACTCGCCGATGATCTTCGGTTGAATCTGTTGCTCGGCGAACCAGCGCTGCAAACGGCTGCGCACCACCGTCTCCGCCCCCGGAATCAATAGCGGCGCGCCATGCAAACACTGTGGGAAATCGCCGCCATGGTTGTCAGCCAGTGCCTGGGTGGCGAAGAAGCTGATGCCACATTCCCCCAGCTTCTGGCTGTAGCCTTTGATGTCCAGGTGCGTAGGCATCGGGCTGTCGGAAATCACCAGGTCCAGGCGTTGAATTGCCAGGTCGGCGAGCAAACGTTCGAGTTTGTCCTCGCGGCAGGTGATGCGGATCGGCTCGCTCAACTCCATGGTTGGCGCGATGAGCCGGTAGACGATGGATTTGGGCACCACATCCGCCACGCCAACCCGGAACAGAATCTGCTGTTCATCGGGCTGCGCGCGCAACATTGCCTCCAATTCATTGCCGGTCTGGAACATCTGCTCGGCGTAGGGCAGCGCCTGGCGTCCGGCTTCAGTCAGTTCCAACTGGCGTCCTACGCGCTGAAACAGTGCAACGCCGAAGGTTTGCTCCAGCAGGCTGATCTGCCCGCTGATGGTCTGGGGCGTGAGGTTCAGTTGTTCACAGGCACGCACAATGCTGCCCGTCTTGGCGACCACCCAAAAGTAATGCAGTTGTCGATAATTGAGCATGGCGACCTAAACTTCGTGAAAACCGAAGTATACGTGAGAAAAATACGAATTTTACTGAACTGTTCACCTGCATAGAATGCCTCGCTATCGAGGGGCCACTATTTGGACCCAATGGTTCTAACGAGGAATACATCATGAAACTCAATTCCCTGGGCGCAATGTCGTTGCTTGCGCTTTCATTGGTGGTCATCAGCGGTTGTGATCAGGTTGAAAAAAGTGCGCAGCAGGTGATGGGCAAAGCCACCGAGTCCGCCAAGCAAGCCATTGATGACACCCAAAAGGCCGCCGAGCAGGCGCTGAGTGAGGCGACCCAAGGCTTGATCAGCCCCAAGAAGGAAACAGAGGAAGCCGAAAACGCCTCTGAATCCGACACCAAAGAAACCTAATTCCCAAGCATCGCCACGTCAGGACTGACCTATGGATTACCTTTTACAGCTGGCTGCCAGCCCCACCGCGTGGATCGCGCTGGCCACCTTGATCGTGATGGAAATCGTGCTGGGCATCGATAACCTGATCTTTATCTCGATCCTCACCAACAAATTGCCTGAGAAACACCGCGCCAAGGCCCGGCGCATCGGTATCAGCATGGCGTTGGTGCTGCGCCTGGGCCTGCTGAGCACCATCGCGTTTATCGTGCAGTTGACAGCACCTGTGTTTGAAATCTTCGGTCAGGCGTTTTCCTGGAAAGACATGATCCTGATCGCCGGTGGCCTGTTCCTGGTGTGGAAGGCGACGACCGAAATCCATCACAGCATGGACCCGGAGCCCGAAGAGAAGGCCAGTGTCGGTAACGTTGTGACCATCGGCTTTGCCGCGGCCATCGGCCAGATCCTGTTGCTCGACCTGGTGTTTTCCATCGACAGCATCATTACCGCCGTGGGCATGACCGAGCACTTGCCGATCATGATCATTGCCGTGGTGGTCTCGGTGATCGTGATGCTGGTTGCGGCCGAGCCGTTGGCCAAGTTCATCAACGACAACCCGACCGTGGTGATGCTGGCCCTGGGCTTCCTGATCATGATCGGCATGACGCTGATCGCCGAAGGCTTCGGTGCCCACGTGCCAAAAGGCTACGTGTATGCGGCGATGGCGTTCTCGGCCGCGATCGAGTGCCTGAACATTGCACGACGCAATCGTCACCAGCGATTGCTTGCTGCAAGGCAGTAACGGCGTACACCAAAAAGCCGGCTGAACTCCCAAGAGTCCAGCCGGCTTTTTGCTGTCTGTTAGAATCCGCCCACTTGTTACCTTGAGGTCCACCATGAACGAGCCGATTCGCCTCACCCAGTACAGCCACGGCGCGGGTTGCGGCTGCAAGATTTCGCCCCAGGTATTGGAAGTGATCCTCGCCGGCAGCGGCGCACAGAACCTGGACCCCAACCTGTGGGTGGGCAATGCCTCACGCGACGACGCGGCGGTGTACGCCATCGACGACGAACGTGGCGTGGTCTCGACCACCGATTTTTTCATGCCGATCGTCGATGACCCCTTCGACTTCGGCCGCATTGCCGCGACCAACGCGATCAGCGATATCTACGCCATGGGCGGCGATCCGCTGATGGCCATCGCCATTCTGGGCTGGCCGGTGAACGTGCTCGCGCCGGAAATTGCCCGCGAAGTGATCCGTGGCGGCCGCGCGGTGTGTGACGCCGCCGGTATCCCGCTGGCCGGTGGACACTCCATTGACGCCCCCGAACCGATCTTCGGCCTCGCCGTGACCGGCATCGTGCAAAAGCGCCATATGAAGCGCAATGACACCGCCACCGCCGGGTGCAAGCTGTACCTGACCAAGCCGCTGGGCATCGGCATCCTTACTACGGCCGAGAAAAAGGGCAAGTTGCGCGAGGCCGACATCGGCCTGGCCCGTGACTGGATGTGTACCCTCAATAAGCCTGGCAGCCGTTTCGGCAAGTTGGCCGGCGTTACTGCCATGACCGATGTCACCGGTTTCGGCCTATTGGGCCATTTGGTGGAAATGGCTGACGGCAGTGGTCTCACTGCCCGCATCGAGTACGAAAAAGTCCCACGCCTGCCAGGGGTTGAGGACTACCTGGACCAGGGCTGCATGCCCGGCGGCACCTTGCGCAACTTCGACAGCTATTCAAGCAAGCTCGGGCGCCTGCAGGAGCTGCACAAGCGCGTGCTGTGCGACCCGCAGACCAGCGGCGGCCTGCTGATCGCTGTCACGCCTGAAGGCGATGCGCAGTTTCACACTGTAGCCACCGAACTGGGCCTGAACCTTGAGCCGATCGGCGAACTGGTTGAGCGACAGACCCACGCGGTAGAGGTGTTTTGATGGCAACTGACATCACCGATTACCGCGACATCTTCCTCAACGACCGGCCGATGATGGATACCCGCGCGCCGATCGAGTTCACCAAGGGCGCGTTCCCTGGCGTGATCAACCTGCCGCTGATGACCGACGACGAACGCCAGCGAGTCGGCACCTGTTACAAACAGCAGGGCCAGCAAGCCGCCATCGTGCTGGGGCACGAGTTGGTGTCAGGCACGATCAAGGCCGAACGCATCGAGCACTGGGCGCGGTTCGCCCAGGCCAATCCTGACGGCTTTTTGTACTGCTTTCGCGGCGGGCTGCGTTCCCAGATCGTGCAGCAGTGGTTGAAAACCGAGGCGGGGATTGAGTACCCCCGCGTCGCAGGCGGCTACAAGGCCATGCGCAGCTTTTTGCTGGACACGGTCGAGCATGCCACTGACCAGTGTGATTTCGTGCTGCTGGGCGGCATGACCGGCACCGGCAAGACTGAAGTGCTGGCTCAACTGCGTAATGCGCTGGACCTGGAAGGCCATGCCAACCATCGGGGCTCCAGCTTCGGCAAGCGCGCCACGGCGCAGCCGTCCACTATTGACTTCGAAAACCGCCTGGCAGTGGACCTGCTGAAAAAGCGCGCCGGCGGCATCGAGCAATTTGTGGTTGAAGACGAGAGCCGCATGATCGGCAGTTGCGCGTTGCCATTGCCGTTGCACAAAGGCATGCAAACATTCCCGATGGTGTGGCTGGAAGACAGTGTGGAAGGGCGCGTCGAAAGGATCCTGCGTGATTACGTGGTCGATCTCTGCGCCGAATTCATTCAGGTATTTGGCGAAAACGGCCAGGCGCTGTTTGCCGAGCGCATGACCCAGAGTCTGGCCAATATCCACAAACGCCTGGGTGGCGAGCGCTTCCAGCGGTTGCAGGTGATTTTGCAGGAAGCCTTGGCAGAACAGGCTCGCAATGGCAGCGTGGAGTTGCATCGGGTGTGGATAGAAGGGTTGCTGCGCGAATATTACGACCCGATGTACGCCTTCCAGCGTGAAAGCAAAGGCGCGCGCATCGAGTTTGCCGGGGAGCAGGGCGCGGTGGTGGAATACCTGCGGGCGCGGGTAACCAGGCTAGGCTGATGGGTGGATTTGAAGGCCTCTTCGCGAGCAAGCCCGCTCCCAC
>NZ_JBARTQ010000153.1:0-1972 GCF_049645325.1 Pseudomonas sp.
CCTTGCGCGCATCCATGGTTTTTTGATGCTCGGCGAGGAATGGCTGCTCCGCCGGGTCAAAACGGTCGATCCCGGCGGTGAAACGATGCCAGTACGGGTACAGCGGCTGACGACGGGTGACGGCCTCGATGCGTGCAGACTGCGCTTCGGTAAGTTTCAGTTCAGTGGCGGCAAGGTTATCGCGCAGGTGCTCTTCGGTGCGCGCGCCGACGATCAGCGACGTGATCCCCGGGCGGTCCTTGAGCCAGGCCAGGCACGTACGCGCGACCGACACGCCATGTTCATCGCCGACGGCGGCGAGGGTCTCGATGATGTCCAGTGCGCGTTCCTGGTCGTGCACGTAGGGTTCCGGCCAGCCACTGCCCTGACGGGTGTTGGCCGGCGGTTTGTGCCCGCGCCGGGTCGAACCGGTCAGCAGGCCTTCGCCCATCGGGCCCCACACCAGGGTGCCGATGGATTGGTCCAGCGCCAGCGGCAGCAGCTCGTACTCGGCTTCGCGCGATTCCGGCGTGTAGTAAATCTGCTGGGTGATGGGTTTGAGCATGCCGTGCAGCTCGGCTTTGCCGAGGGTTTTCATCATCTGCCAGGCGGTGAAGTTACTGGTGCCAAAGTAGCGGATTTTGCCCGAGCCGACTAACAGCCGCAGGGCTTCAAGGGTTTCCTCGATCGGCGTCATGCCATCCCAATTGTGCAGTTGGTAGAGGTCGATGTGGTCGGTGCCCAGGCGCTTCAGGCTGGCTTCGCAGGCGCGGATCAGGTGGTAGCGCGACGAGCCGGAGTTGTTCGGGTTCTTGTCCACGGGGCTGCGGCCCTTGGTGGCCAGCAGGATGTCGTGACGTTTGTTGCCCAGGGCTTTGCCCACTACTTCTTCGGCGAGGCCGTGGGAGTAGAGGTCGGCGGTGTCGACCATATTCACCCCGGCGTCGAACGCGATGTCGAACATGCGCTTGGCCAGGGGCACGTCCACCGCGCCGCATTTTTCGAACTCGGCGCGACCGCCGAAGGGCACGGTGCCCAGGATGATTTCGGATACCAGCAGGCCCGAATGGCCCAGTTGTCGGTAGTGCATGTCGCCTCCTGTTTTACGTGGCACGTGAAGGTGTGAACGACGTGAGTGGCGATAGTTTGAATTTTTTCATGAAATCTTCGTGCACCTGCCGCACCATTGCGCTCACAGGATCAATAGGAACATCGCGTCCATGAACGCACTGATAGAAACCCGCGCCCTCACGCGCATGGATGAACGGCGCCAGGTGCCGCTGCTGCAGCCGACGGACTTCACCTTGAACCGCGCCGACCGCGTGTCTATCACCGGCGCCTCAGGCTCCGGCAAGAGCGTGTTCCTGCGGGCGCTGGCATTGCTCGATGCGCCCACTTGCGGGCAGATTTTGTGGAACGGCCAACCGATTGTTAATGCGCAGATTCCGCACTACCGCAGCCACATCAGTTACCTGTCCCAGCGCCCGGCACTGATCGAAGGCACGGTGGAAGACAACCTGCGTTTTCCGTTCAGCCTCAAGACGCTGCGCGCGCGCAGCTTCGATCTGGCCGCCGTCACCGCGCTGCTGGGGCACGCCGGTAAAACTCCGGACTTCCTCGGCAAAAACGCCGGTGATCTGTCCGGCGGCGAATCCCAGGTGGTTTCGCTGATTCGCACCTTGCAACTGAACCCCGAAGTGCTGTTGCTCGACGAGCCCACCGCCGCCCTCGATCCCACGTCCTCCCGCGACGTTGAAGCGCTGATCGAGGCCTGGTTCGCCGGTGATCAATCCCGTGCTTATATCTGGGTGTCGCACGACCTTGAACAGGCTCGGCGCATGAGCTCGGTGCACCTGCAGATGAGTGCCGGGGTGTTGGACGGAGCGGCCCAGCCATGAATTACCAAAACCTTACCGCGCTGGACATGGGCATCGCCGCCTCGCTGATCCTGATCAACGGCGCGCTGTCATTGTTGCTGCGCCTGGGCCTGGGC
>NZ_JBARTQ010000154.1:0-1777 GCF_049645325.1 Pseudomonas sp.
ACCTGCCCAACACTGCACGGCCGATCGTGAGTCAGAACCCGAATCGCAAGAAAGTCCTGTTTGTCACCTCTGAATTTGCCGACCTTGTGAAAACCGGCGGCCTGGGCGACGTTTCTGCTGCCCTGCCCCGTGCCATGGCCCACCTGCACGACGTACGGGTGCTGATCCCGGGCTATCCGCAGGTGATGGAAAGCGACAACCCTATTCACATCATCGGTGAGCTGGGCGGCCACGCCGCGCTGCCACCGTGCAAGATCGGGCGCATGGACCTCAAGGACGGCCTGGTTATCTACGTGCTGATCTGCCCCGAGCTTTACGAGCGCGAAGGTACGCCCTACGGCGCCAACAACGGCCGCGACTGGCCCGACAACCATATCCGCTTCGCCCGCCTGGGCCTGGCCGCCGCCGACATGGCCGCCAACCTCGCGCAAATCCACTGGTGCCCGGACCTGGTGCACGCCCACGACTGGCCCGCTGGCCTGGCCCCGGCGTACATGCACTGGCGTGGGTCGCGCACGCCCACGTTGTTCACCATTCACAACCTGGCTTATCAGGGCGTGGTCAGCCTGGCATCCACGCCAGAGCTGGGCATTCCGCCCCATGCCCTGCAACAGGAAGGCATGGAGTTCTACGGCAAGATGTCGTTCCTCAAGGCCGGCATGGCGTATTCCAGCCATATCACCACGGTGAGCGCGACCTACGCCCAGGAAATCACCACCCCCGAATTCGGCTGCGGCCTCGATGGCTTTCTGGCCAGCAAGACCCAGCAAGGCCTGCTCAGTGGCATTCCCAACGGTATTGATGAAAGCTGGGAAACCTCCACCGACACGCACCTGACCCATAACTTCAACATCGGCGACTGGGAAGGCAAGGCGATCAACGCCGAGCACGTGCGCGAGCTCTTCGGCCTGCACCCTTCCACCGGCCCGTTGTTCGCAGTGGTTTCGCGCCTGGTGTATCAAAAAGGCCTGGACCTCACCGAGGCCGTGGCCAGCTTTATCGTCGAGAACGGCGGCCAGATCGCGATCATCGGTCGCGGCGAGCCCGAAGAAGAACAGGCCATGCGGGAACTGGCGCTGCGCTTTCCGGGCCAGGTGGGCGTGCGCATCGGCTTCAATGAAACCGACGCACGCCGCATGTTCGCCGGCAGCGATTTTCTGCTAATGCCGTCTCGCTACGAGCCGTGCGGCTTGAGCCAAATGTACGCCCAGCGCTTCGGCTCGCTGCCGGTGGCGCGTAATACCGGT
The DNA here is from genome assembly GCF_049645325.1 of Pseudomonas sp. Taxonomy (GTDB): domain Bacteria; phylum Pseudomonadota; class Gammaproteobacteria; order Pseudomonadales; family Pseudomonadaceae; genus Aquipseudomonas. Next base: position 1,248 of record NZ_JBARTQ010000154.1, read on the forward strand.
GGCCTGGCAGACACCATCGAAAATGGCGTCACCGGGTTCTTGTTCAATGAATCTACCGTCGAAAGCTACGAAGAAGCGCTGAGCCGTGCCTTCAAGGTGTTCGCCAACACCGGCCTGCTCAATGCCATGCGCAGCCGCGCGATGACTCAGCCGTTCAACTGGTGCCAGGCGGTGGAACCCTACGCCGAACTGTACGAACAGCTCGTCGCCAAAGCACTGGGGAAAGCCGCTAAATAATCAAGGGAGGTCTCTATAGATGCCGTTACGGACTCTGGAAACCTGGCCCCACGGCGCAATCATGCTGGACGCGCAACACACGCGTTTTGCCTTGTGGGCGCCAGACGCGTTTTATGTCAGCGTTGAATTGGAAGATGGCAAATCGATCGCCATGCTGCCCCAGGCAGATGGCTGGTTTGAAACCGAAATACAGTGCCCGGCGGGCACTCGCTACCGCTACAACATTGACGGCGTGATGGATGTTCCCGACCCGGCGTCCAGGGCCCAGGCCCTGGACGTACACGGTTGGAGCC
>NZ_JBARTQ010000155.1:0-45970 GCF_049645325.1 Pseudomonas sp.
CACTTGTATTGACTGATACACCGCATTCGCGAGCAAGCCCGCTCCCACATTAGATCTTCATTGCTGAAACAGCTGCGCTCGGCGCGCCACTCGTCGCCGTTTCGCCTGGTTTCGGTTAAACGGTTGAAAGCGTAGAAAAATTTTCAACAAAAGTGCTTGACGCATTCCCGTTCTACGCGAATAATGCGCGCCACTTGGCTACATAGCTCAGTTGGTTAGAGCATAGCATTCATAATGCTGGGGTCCGGGGTTCAAGTCCCTGTGTAGCCACCAAGTACTAAAAACGGCTTACCGAAAGGTAGGCCGTTTTTTTATGCCTCAAGAAAAGCCCCTGAGGCATACTCGCCCCCATCCACCAGGAGGCGATACGTGAACCCTCATTTCCCCGCCCACGGCATCACCACCGAACGGCTGACACTTCAAGCCGCTCACCCCGCCCACAGCCGCGCGCTGCACACTTACCTGGTGGCAAACCGTACCTACCTGCAACCCTGGGAACCCTTGCGCGAAGACGACTTCTTCGAACCCGGCGCCATCACCCAACGCCTCAACACTATGGCCGAGAAAACCGCCAGCGGTGAGGCCTTGCATCTGTTGATACTGCGCGACGGCGATGTCATTGGCACCTGCAACTTCACCCACATCGTGCGCGGCGCATTCCAGGCCTGCCACCTCGGGTATGCCCTCGACGAATCGGCTCAGGGCCAAGGCTTGATGTGCGAAGCGCTGCAAGCCGCAATTGCCCATGTGTTCGGCACCCTGAAACTGCATCGCATCATGGCCAACTACCGGCCGGAAAATACGCGCAGTGAGCGGCTGCTGAAACGACTGGGGTTTGAACGCGAAGGGGAAGCACGGGCCTACCTCATGATCAACGGCACGTGGGCTGACCATGTGCTGACCTCGTTGATCAACGCAGGAAAGCCTGACTCATGAGCGTCGACGTCTTTGCCATCATCCTGTTTGGCGCACTGCTGCACGCCACCTGGAATGCGGTGGTCAAAGGCGGCGTCGACACACTGTTGACCACCTGCATGATCGCCGCCAGCGCCTCGTTGATCGCGTTGGTGGCCGTTCCATTTCTGCCGCTGCCGGCAAAAGAGAGCTGGCCATTCATCGGCGCTTCCGTGGTGTTCCAGGTGGTGTATTTTGTGCTCGTGGCCTCGACCTATCGCATTGCCGACATGAGCCAGACCTACCCGATCATGCGCGGGACCGCGCCGTTGCTGGTGGCGACGGTGAGCGTGTTCGCGCTCTCTGAAACCTTGTCGGTGTTCGCCTGGCTGGGCATTGCAGTGATCTCCCTCGGCATCTTGAGCATGGCGGTCGCCCCTTCGGCCGGGCAGCGAAAAGGGCTGGTCCTGGCCTTGATCAACGCGGGGGTGATCGCGGGCTACACCCTTATCGATGGCGTGGGTGTGCGCAAATCCGGCGCGCCGGCGGCCTACACGCTGTGGATTTTCCTGCTCACCGGCATCCCGCTGGCCGCCTGGGCGCTGGCGACGCGGCGAGGCGAGTTCTGCCGTTACGTGGGCCGTTACTGGCGCCCCGGGATCATCGGAGGTTTTGGCACGGTGGCGTCCTACGGGCTGGCACTCTGGGCAATGACATCAGCGCCCATCGCCACGGTGTCTGCGCTCAGGGAAACATCAATTTTGTTCGGCGTGGTGATCTCGGCGTCAGTGCTCAAAGAACAGCTGACGCGGATACGTATTGTCGCCGCGTGCGTCATCGCCGCCGGGGCGATGGTGTTGCGCCTGGGCTGAACACACCCGCGCTCATGCGCGCAAAAAAAGCCGTCATCTGTACTTTGACGGTCCACCGAAGCCGCTGTTAGTGTCCAGCCTCCCCCACACGGAGTGCCTCACGGTGAAACTGGATATCTACCAAGTCGACGCGTTCAGCCAACACGCCTTCGGCGGCAACCCGGCGGCGGTCTGCCCGCTCACCGAGTGGCTGACCGATGAGCAGCTGCAAGCCATCGCCGCTGAAAACAACCTCTCGGAAACCGCGTACTTCGTGCCGCGTGGCGACGTGTATGAACTGCGCTGGTTTACGCCGGAAGTCGAAGTGGACCTGTGCGGCCATGCCACCCTGGCGGCGGCGTGGGTGTTGATTCACAAGTTGACGGGGGCGCCTGACGTGTTGCGCTTTGCGACTCGCAGCGGCGAGCTTCGGGTGACGCGCCACGGCGACGAACTGGCGATGGATTTCCCGGCCAAGCAGCCCGTGCGCTGCGAACCCCCCAGCGGCCTGTTGAGCGCACTCGGCATCGAACACGCCGAGGTGTTTGCCACCGACGACTACATCGTGCTGGTGGAGGACGAAGCCCAGATCGCCGCCCTGACACCCGACTTCGCCCGCCTCAAGGGTCTGCCCAAACGCGGCATCGCGGTGACGGCGAAAAGCACGCGGTTTGATTTTGTGACACGTTGGTTCGGGCCGAATGTGGGCGTCAATGAAGACCCGGTCACCGGCTCCGCCCACACCTCGCTGACACCTTTTTGGGCCGAGCGCCTGGGCAAGTTGCAACTGACCGCCGAGCAAGGCGGCAAGCGCCGTGGGCAGTTGCGCTGCGAGCTCAAGGGTGACCGCGTGATCATCTCCGGCCACGCAGTGCTCTATCTGCAAGGCACGATTTACCTGTAAAAAGCATTCACCCAGGACAACAGATCATTCTCACAATGAACGGAGTTCAGCGCGTGTTTTCAATTTCCCGCCGTCAACTGTCGATGATTGCTGCCGCCCTCGCCCTGGCCGGCTGTCACACCCCCGTCAACGAGCAGCCCCCGGCACCGGAGGTGGGCTCGGGTTATCGCGCCGACCTCACCACCCGCCACGCCGAGCGCCATATGGCCGCCGTCGCCAACCCACTGGCCGCCGAAGCCGGGCGCGAAATGTTGCGCCAGGGCGGCTCGGCGATTGATGCCGCGATTGCAATGCAGGCTGTATTGACCCTGGTGGAGCCGCAGTCATCCGGCATCGGCGGCGGCGCGTTCATCATGCTCTGGGATGGAAAAAACGTGCACGCCTACGACGGCCGCGAAACGGCGCCGGCCGGGGCAACGGAGCGGTTGTTCCTGAACCCGGACGGCACGCCGATGGCTTTTTCCGACGCGCAGATTGGCGGCCGCTCGGTCGGCACGCCCGGGGTATTGCGCGCGCTGGAGATGGCACACAAGCAGACCGGCCACCTGCAATGGGCCACGCTGTTTGAGCCTGCCATTCGCTTGTCCGAGCAAGGCTTCGCGATTTCCCCACGCTTGCACGCGCTGATCGCCGCCGACCGTTTTATCCCGCAATCACCCGACATGGCGGCCTACTTCCTAAATGCCGACGGCACGCCTAAAGCCACCGGCACGCTGTTAAAGAACCCGGCGCTGGCCGCCGTGTTCAAACGCATCGCCAAGGAAGGGCCGGACGCGCTGTACCACGGGCCGATCGCCGATGAGATCGCGCGCAAGGTCCAGGGCAACCGCAATGCGGGCAGCCTGTCGCAGTCGGACCTCAAGGGTTACGCCGCCAAGGAACGCATGCCGCTGTGCACCGACTACAAACAGTGGAAAGTGTGCGGCATGCCGCCGCCGTCGTCGGGCGGGATTGCCGTGGCCCAGATCCTGGGCACCTTGCAAGCGCTGGAAATCCGCGACCCGCGCCTGGCCATTGCGCCGATGACACCGGTGAAAAGCGCATCACCTGCCGGCCTTGAGCCCACCCCTGAAGCCGTGCACCTGCTGGCCGAAGCGGGCCGCCTGGCCTTTGCTGACCGTGGGCTGTACGTGGCGGACGCCGACTTCGTACCCGTGCCGGTCGCCGGCCTCGTCGCTCCGGACTACCTCGCCAAACGCGCCACGCTGATCGGCGAGCGCAGCATGGGCATCGCCAAGCCGGGCCAACCGGCAGGCATTCAAGTGGCCTACGCGCCGGACCGTTCGCCACTGCGCATCTCCACCTCACAAGTGGTGGCGGTGGATGACCTCGGCGGCGCCGTATCGATGACCACCACGGTGGAGGCGGCTTTCGGCTCCCACTTGATGGTTCAGGGCTTTTTGCTGAACAACCAGATGACCGACTTTTCGTTCATCCCCGAAGAACACGGCCAGCCCGTGGCCAACCGCGTCGAGCCCGGCAAACGCCCACGCTCGGCCATGGCACCGACCCTGGTGTTCGACCGCAAAACCGGCGAGCTGCTGGCCACAGTGGGTTCGCCGGGAGGGTCGCAAATCATCGAGTACGTGAGCAAATCCCTGGTGGCGATGCTGGACTGGAAACTCGACCCGCAAGCCGCCATCAGCCTGCCCAACTTCGGCAGCCGCAATGGCGCTACCGAGCTGGAGGCGGGTTTGTTCAGCCCCGCGTTGAAGCAGGCACTTAAAGACAAAGGCCACACATTGAGCGAGATCGACATGACCAGCGGCATCCAGGCCATCGTGCGTACGCGGGATGCCCAGGGCAAGGCGTCGCTCAGTGGCGGCGCCGACCCTCGGCGTGAAGGCGAAGCCGTCGGCGACTGAGCCTTTGACTAACGGAGAAAACAGCGTGCAACAGGCAGACAATCTCGGCGCCATCCAGGGCGTCGACCATGGCTTTTGTTCGATCAATGACCCGCTGCGCCCGGAGGACGTGTTCATCTGCAAGCAGGTGCACAGTGCGTCGGTGATCGAATGGCAGGCGGGACAGCAGGCCAATACGATCGAGGCCGATGGCGTATTCACTCACGAGCATCAGCCAATCGCGGTGATTACCGCCGATTGCCTGCCGATTCTTATTGCTGCGAAAAACGCTGCAACCGTGGCGGCCGTGCATGGCGGTTGGAAGGGGCTGCACGCCGGGATTATCGCCAACGCCATCCAGCGCTTTGCCGACGAAGGGATTACCGTAGACCAGTTGCAAGTGGCGATCGGGCCGTCGATCAAACCGTGCTGTTACGAGGTGAGCGCGGAGTTTATCGGGCAGTTCCAGGCGGAACACGCGCACCTCTGGCATGACACGCAACCGGCTCCGTTGCTGACACCGCAGATTGCACCGCCGCAGGCCCGACAAGCAGGCAGTGCGTGGTTTGATTTGAGCGCGTATGGGCTGATGCTCTTGCAGGCGGCGGGGGTCAAGCGCGAGCACATCAACGTCAGCGACGTTTGCACGTACTGCACGTCGCCACGGTTTGCCAGCTACCGCCGAAGAACGCATCACCCGCAGGAGCCGAAGACGTTGTTGTACTCGTGGATTGTTCGTACAAAACCGTGAGAAATACCCTACTCGATATCCTCTAAGATCCTCTTCGTACCGTAAGTACGCAAAGTGCCATGTCATGTTTTGTGATTAAAGGCGCCTTGAGTAGCGCTTCTTCTCCTGCGATTTTTTGGCTAGCCCTTCCTTGCCAGAGGCTACGTCAAAGACGTAGAATTTCCCGTGTTAACGATCATCGAATCGCCCTTGTTCAACAGGCTGTGGCCTGATTATTGGACCGAAGATGAAAAAGGTATTTTCATGGCATTTCTTGCCAGCCACCCCGACGCCGGGACAGTTGTACGTGGGTCGGGGGGCTGCAGAAAAGTACGCTGGAGCCTTCAGGGGCAGGGCAAAAGTGGAGCGGTACGAATCATTTACACCACACAACTGGCATGTGGGGCGTTAGTAATGCTACTGATTTACGGCAAGGGTGCTAGCGACACCATTCCAGCGCATATCCTGTACAAAATCGCGAAGGAGATGAACCATGCCACTCACTGAAAAACAGCTGAGAGAGCGTGACGCCAAACGCAATATCGGCGAAGAATTACTGGCGGCCGTCCAAGATGTGAAAGCCGGACGTTACGGCGCTGTGGCACAGGCTGAAATCACTCAAGCGGCCGAAGCAAGAAGCAAGACAGGATTGTCACAGCCAAAATTTGCCGAGCTTTTAGGGGTTTCGGTGAGGACGCTTCAAGAATGGGAGCAAGGGCGTCGCGCGCCCTCCGGCGCAGCACGTTCACTGCTGCACATTGCGGCCATAAGACCAGACGTCTTTCGCGAAGTACTCAGTAACGCCTGATGGCGTTACTGGTCCGCTGGCCGAAGATTATCGGCTGATCCTCAACCCCCTGCGCCCCGCATGCCGCTCCAGTGCCAGCTCGATCAAGCGGCTCACCAGTTCGCTGTAGCTCATCCCCGCCGCCTGCCACAACTTGGGGTACATGCTGATGCGGGTAAAGCCCGGCAGTGAGTTGATTTCGTTGATCAGTACCTCGCCGTCATCGGTGAGAAACACATCCACCCGCGCCAGCCCGGCGCAGCCGAGTGTCTCGAACGCTTCGATAGCCAGGCGACGAATGCGCTCGCTCGCCTCCTCACTGATATGCGCCGGCACCACCACTTGGGCTGCCTGGTCGTCGATGTATTTGCTGTCGTAAGAGTAGAAGCCGTTGCTCACCACGATCTCGCCGCAACCGCTGGCGATGGGGTTGTCGTTGCCCAACACGGCGCATTCGATTTCGCGGCCCCTGACGGCGGATTCCACCAGCACTTTCTCGTCAAAACCCAGGGCCAGTTCGACGGCAGCGTGGTACTCGGCTTCGTCGGCGACTTTGCTCACGCCCACCGAAGAACCCTGGTTGGCAGGTTTGACGAACATTGGCAGGCCCAATTTGCTCACCGCCGTCTCGAACGAAGTGCGTGCCGCGTTGCCACGCGTCAGGGTGATGAACGGGGTGACGGCAATGCCGGCATCGCGCAGCAGGCGTTTGCTGATGTCTTTGTCCATGCACACTGCCGAGCCAAGCACGTCGGAGCCGACAAACGGCAAATCAGCCATGCGCAGAAGACCTTGCAGGCAGCCGTCTTCGCCGAGGGTACCGTGCACGATAGGGAAGATAACGTCGATGTGTTCCAGCAGGCCCTGGCCCGAGGTCTCGACGACCTGCCGGTTGGCCTTGCCCGGCACCACCGCCAGCTCGCGGTTGGATTGGTTGAGAGCGATCAAGGCCGGGTTTTCCGAATTAATCAGAAAGTTCGACGTGTCGTTGAGGTGCCAGTGGCCAGCCTTGTCGATGCCGATCAGGACAGGCTCGAAGCGCGAACGGTCCAGCGCATCGACGATATTGCGCGCCGATTGCAGCGAGACTTCGTGCTCGGCCGAACGGCCACCAAAAATAATACCTACCCGCACCTTGCTCATGACCCGGCCTCACATTTGAAAGTAAGGCTTCTTACCATGAGCCGTCAGCGATTCGCTACCAGATGTGCGCCGAAGAGCACGTAGCAACCACCGGCAAACCGGTCGAGCCATTTGCGCGAACGGCTGTAGAGGTTGGCCATGCGCTCGCTGGAAAACACCAGGGCGACGCTGGAATACCAGCTGAATGACAAGGTGGCCATGATGATCACCGCCAGGGTCAACAGCATCGGCGACGGCGAGGGTGGCATGGTTGAGGCAAAGATGGTGGCGACGAACAGTGCGGACTTGGGGTTGGACAGGTTGCCCAACAAGCCCAGGCGCCAAGCGGAAAACAGCGAGCGCTGCGGTTCATCGGGCAACATTGCCTGGCTCATGGAGGGGGCCGAGCGCTTGAACAGCTTCAGCCCCAGGTAAATCAGGTAGCAGCCACCGATGATTTTGAACGCCATGTAGAGCATGGGGGCGGCGGTGAACAACGACTTGATGCCCAGGCCGCCCGCCAACCCCCACATTACCGTACCCGTGGCGACACCGGCGGACGCCGCCACACCGTGACGGCGTGAACAGCTGGCCGCCAGTTGCGCAGTGTTGAAGAAGTTCGGCCCGGGCATCACCACGGCGACAGTCCAGAGCAACGCCAGCGATAACAGGGGTGCGGCGTATGGCAGGTCGGAGAACAGCATCGGATGATCCTTCTTCGCAGGGTTGATTAACCGCTACTGCGCAGTTTCAGGCGCGGGTATGTGCACCAGCAGGTCACCGGGCTGGCAGTCCAGGTACGCACAGATAGCATCCAGCGTGCCCAACCGTATCCCCTTGACCTTGCCTTGCTTAAGCAGTGACAGGTTCTGTTCGGTAATCCCGATGGCGGCCGCCAGGTCTTTGGATTTGACCTTGCGCCGGGCAAGCATGACGTCGAGCTCAATCACAATGGGCATTTCAATCTCAAACAAACGTACGGTTTTCAGAATCGACTTCACTGGCTTGCCACAGGATACGCGCGATTACCGCGATACAGGCCGCCAAAAACAGTGCCACAAAGCTGGGTGCGGTCACGCTCAGGCTGATCATTCGCTGACCGACCGGCTCGTTCATTGTCACCCAGACGCTGAGCAATGGCTCGCATAAAAAGTCCAGCAAGACCCAAATCGCCACGGCTTTGCCGACCTTGCCCAGGTGCGCTGCCGCGGCGCGGGAAAAGTACTCGCCGCGCGCGTAGTTCTGGAACAGCTTGCGCAGATGATTCAAACCGCACGCCAGCGCCAGCAAGGGAATGCTGGAAAGCACGATGCCACCCAGGCTCTGCCACCACACAAACAGGGCGACTTGCTCGGCACGGCCCTGGATCAGGCGATCACTCAACGCGAAGCCCAGCCCAAGCCCGTCGGTCGATGAACTCAACACCGGAAACAGCCACACGGCGGCATTGAGCATCAACATGCTGACGATCAACACCAGTGTGATCACCGACATGCGCTGGCTGAGCAGGGCAAGACGTTGGTTGTTCATTGAATGACCTCGTAGATGAATGTCGAGGCAAAATAGCGGATAAATTATCGTAAAACAATAATAAATTATTAAAAAACAATACTCACTCTTCGTATACGTGCGTCAGCGAGGTCGAAAAAACTGCACAATCGTTCAAGACCTCACCAGACAACACACGCGAGACTGGGTTAACGTGTTTCCACCTCTATTTGTGACAAGCCACCATGGGCAATTCAACCTCCACCCTCGACTGGCTGCACCGCGCTCCGCACGCCAGCGGCCTGGACCGTATCGAGGCGTACTTCGCCGGCTTCGCCTTCGACCCGCATCGCCATGACACCTACGCCATCGGGCGTACGTTGTTCGGTGTGCAGAGTTATCACTACCGCGGCTGCATGACCCACAGCCTGCCCGGTACGACCATGGTGATTCACCCCGACGAAACCCATGATGGCCGCGCCAGCAGCGTGGAAGGTTTCAAATACCGGATGATTTATGTGGAGCCTGCGCTGATTCAACAAATACTCGGCGGCAGGCCGTTACCCTTTGTTCCCAAGGGTTTGTCCACCGACCCGCGGCTGTTTCGCGCCAGTGAAGTGCTGCTGCAAAGCCTGGACTGCCCGATCGACCCGCTGCTGGAGCAGGACGCGATGTTCGACCTGGCGCAGGCGCTGAACGCGGCATCGGGGGCGATCATCAGCCGCAAGTCTTTCGATTACGTGGCCGCCGAGCGCGCCCGGGAATTTATCCACAGCGCCTTGGGCCGCAGCATTACCCTGGATGAAATCGCCGACCACTGCGGCCGTGATCGCTGGGCGTTATCGCGGGACTTTCGCTTGTTGTTCGGCACCAGCCCCTACCGCTACCTGACCATGCGCCGACTGGACCTTGTGCGTGGCCTGCTCGTTCAAGGCCAGTCGCTGGTGGACGCGGCGATGACCGCAGGCTTCACCGATCAGAGCCATATGACCCGGCAATTTCGCAGCACCTACGGCATGCCGCCGTCGCGTTGGGTGAAGATGCTCGGGCGCTGAATGCCCCGTTGAAACATGCTCAAAAAATGTGACTGTCTGTAGGAGCTGGCTTGCCTGCGATCGCATCGCCACGGCGCCACTGATAGACCGACGCGCCTGTAACGCGGGCAAGCCCGGCACCCACAATTGATCTATGCAGTTTCCACTACCGAGCCCGATTCGAAAGCCCTCACTTTGAGACGCACCGCCAACACAGCGCCCGCCAACGCAATCGCCGCACTCCACCACAATGCCAGCTCGATCCCGCCGGCATTGGCCACCGACACCAGCACCGCCAAACCCAGTGCCCCGCCAATCTGCTGGCTGGTAGACGCCATGCCCGCCGCCACGCCCTGCTCGCCCGGCCGAATGCCCAAGCCGGCTGCCACCCACATAGCCGTCCACGTCATGCCCTGGCCGACACTCAAGATAAAAATCCCCGGCAGCAGCGACCAAAAACCCACGCCTGTCGGCAGCGCCCAACACACCAGTGCGACACCCACCGCACCCGCCAGTTGGCCGACGACCAAGGTGTTGCGCAAACCAACTCTAGCCAACGAATGCTCCGCCAGCCAGATACCGAATGTGCACACCAGCGTCGCCGGCAAAAACGCCAACCCGGCCTGCAGCACGCTGTAGCCATAGACCTGCTGGTAATACAGCGCCAGGAAGTAGTACTGCACGCCGAAGCTGCTCATGAACACCGCCGTCAGCACCATGGCCATGCGCAACTCGGGGTAGGCGAACAGGCGCAGCGGCATCAGCGGGTCGCGACCGCGATGTTCGATCCAGGCGAACAACCCGAGCAGGGCCACCGCCAATGCAATACACCCCAGCGTCGAGGGCGCCGCCCAGCCCCATTCCGGGCCTTGCACCAAAGAAAACACCAGCAAGGTACCGCCGACAGTCACGGTCAACGCACCACCGATATCAAACTTGCGCCCCCGCACACGTTCACCATCGGCGGGAATCCAGTAACGCGCCGCCCACGCACAGCCGCCGGCCAACGGCACGTTCACCAGAAACACCGCCTCCCAACCCCAGGCCTGGGTCAGCACGCCGCCGAGCAATGCCCCGAGCGCCAACCCTGCCGCCGAGGCTGCACTCCACACCGCAAACGCCCGGTTGCGCGCCGGGCCCTGAGCATAGTGCGTGTTGATCAACGCCAGCGTCGCCGGAAACAACAACGCCCCGCCGACGCCTTGTACCGCTCGCGCCAGCACCAGCAACACCGCGCTGCCACCGAGCACGGCGGCCAATGACGCCAACGCATACAGTGACTGACCCAGTCGATATAAACGGCGCTTGCCAAGCAAATCCGTCGCCCTGCCACCCAATAGCAGAAAGCCGCCAAACGCCACGCTGTAGGCACTCACCACCCACTGCAATTGCTGGGCGGAAAAATCCAGGTGCGCGCCGATTTGCGGCAAGGCCACAAACACAATGGTGGCATCCAGAGCGATGATCAGTTGTGCGGTGGCCAGCAGTACAAGCATCCAGCCTGAAGGTCGAGAGGGAGACATCGCAGCGTCCTGTCCAAAAATGAAGTGCGGCCAGTGTCTTTTATGCTGAACAGATGATAAATAGCGCTATCACTCTTTCAGTAATGACTTTAATCATGGATCTGAACGCTGTTCGCTTGTTGGTTCGTGTGGCTGAAACGCGCAGTTTTACTCGCGCTGCGGGCGACCTGGGGCTGACACAGTCAGGCCTTTCGCGCGCTATTTCGCGCCTGGAAAGCGAACTGGGCGTGCGCCTGTTGCAGCGCAATACCCGCAGCGTAAGCCTCACGCCCGACGGGCAACTGTTGTACGAACGCAGCGCGCCGCTGCTGGCGGAATTGGCCGAAACCGAAAAGTTGATGCTCGACCGACGCAGCAGCCCTTCCGGCCTATTGAAGATCAGCACGCCCTCGCTGTTCGGCCGCAAGGTGGTGATGCCGGTGATCGGCGAGCTGACGTTGCGCTACCCCGAATTGCGCATCGAAGCGGTGATGACCGACCGTCTGGTGGATATCGTCGATGAAGGTTTCGACGCACTGCTGCGCACCGGCGACCTCCAGGACCAACGCCTGATCGCCCGCACCTTGGCGCCGCTGCGCTGGGTGACCGTCGCCTCCCCCGCCTACCTCGCGCGTTTCGGCACCCCGCAAAGCGTCGAGGCACTCAACGACCATCACTGCCTTACCGTGCGTAATTTGCGCAGCGGCCGCATGGTGGATTGGCAGTTCATGCTCGATGGCAAGGTGCAGGACGTGAGCGTTGAAGGCCGGTTGATTTTCGACATCGGCGATGCACTGGTAGACGGCGCGGTGGGCGGTTTCGGCATCGCCCAGGTGATGGATTTTGCTGTGCGCGACGATTTGGAAGCCGGGCGACTGGTGCCGGTGTTGGAGCACTATGCCGGGCGCAGTCGGGCGATCTCGCTGGTCTATCCGCAGTCGCGCCAGTACTCGCCAAAATTGATAGCGTTTGCCGAAGCCCTGGCAAACGCACGCTGGTAAGGCTTACAGCTGGCGCCCGACAACCGGCTGGCCGATGGTCAGGAAATTCCCACCCGCCACGTGGTGCAGGGTACGCAGCGCATCATGGCCTTCGAAGTGCCAGTGCCCTTCGCTGAACACGCGCGCGTCGGCATACGCCGCCACGACCTCACCGAGGAATAAATCGTAGGCGTTTTGGGTGTGCGGCTCAGGCAGCAAGCGACACTCCAGCCACGCCACGCAGCCTTCCAGCAACGGCGCTTCGGTGTGTTCGCCGATGAACGTTTGCAGGCCATAGGTGGCGAATTTGTCGGTGTCGGAGCCGGTGGTGTTGCCCACCGTTTGCACGAGGTCGGCCTGCGCCACGCACGGCACCTGGAGTACAAAAGTGCCGGCGCCTTCCAGCAGTTGGCGGGTCCAGGTGGCCTTGTCCAGCACCACAGCGACTTTCGGCGGCTCGAAATCCAGCGGCATGGCCCAAGCGGCCGCCATGATATTGCGCTGGCCGTTGTGCGCGGCACTCACCAACACGGTCGGCCCGTGGTTAAGCAAACGGTAGGCTTTGGACAGCGGCACGGGGCGACGGTGGGTAGGGCTCATGGAGTATCGGCTCTTCACGCAAGAAAAAACCTACGATACCTCAAGCATGAGCCCGACGGGATCAGCTCGACAGCTGATTGGCGAACTGCCCGACCGCGCTGACCACTTTCTGCGCGCCGTCCTGGATCTCCACGATCACCGTCCCTGCTTCGGCCGCCAGGGCCAGGCCTTGCTCGGCTTGCAAGCGGCCATCGGTCATCAACGTCACCGCATCGCGCGCCATGTCCTGGTTCTGGCGCACCACACCGACAATTTCCTCGGTGGCTTTGCTGGTGCGCGACGCCAATTGGCGAACCTCGTCGGCCACCACGGCAAAACCACGGCCCTGTTCACCGGCACGCGCGGCTTCAATGGCCGCGTTGAGCGCCAGCAAATTGGTCTGCTCGGCAATCCCGCTGATGGTCTTGACGATGGTGCCGATCACTTGGGACTGAGCATTCAGCGCCTCAATGCCTTCACCGGCCTGCTGCATGTGCTTGGCCAGATCCCGCATCACGTCCACCGCCTGGGTCACCACGGTAGTGCCGCGCTGGGCACTGCTGTCGGTTTGCAACGAGGTGCTGTAGGCGATGTTGGCGGCCTCGGCCACCGCCTGTTCCCGGCTGACCTGGTCGGTGATCACCGTGGCGAACTTGACCACTTTGTACAACCGGTCCGTCGCATCCAGCACCGGGTTGTAGGTCGCTTCCAGCCAGACCACGCGGCCGTGGCTGTCGACACGCTTGAAGCGCGCCGCAACAAATTCACCGGCGTTCAGACGCTTCCAGAACTGCTGGTACTCGGCGCTGTTGTACTCCTCCGGCTCGCAGAACATACGGTGATGTTTGCCCTGGATCTGCGCCAGGCTGTAGCCCATGCCGCCGAGAAACCGGTCGTTCGCGGTGAGCACATGCCCGCTGAGGTCGAACTCGATGACGGCCGTGGAACGCACCAGCGCGGTGATCAGGTTTTCATGCTCGCGCGACGCCTCAATGGTACGGGTGAGGTCGCTGGAGTAGATCGAAAAGTGTTTGATACGCCCATCTGAACTGCGCACCGGCTGCACAATCGAGCGCAACCACGCTTCATTGCCATTACCTCGCATCAGACGCACGGTGCCCGCGAAGTGTTCGCCACGCACCAAGGCGTGCTTGAAGCGCTGCTGGAACTCGTCCTGGCGCAGATGAGCCGGCACCAGTTCATCAATGTGGCGCCCCACGAGGGATGTCGCCTGATAGGCGAGTTCCTGCAGGAAGTTGGCATTCGCCCATTCCACCCGGCCTTCAGCGTCCAGCGTCAGGCACAGCATTTCACTTTCCAGGCTCTCCTTGACCTGTTGCAAGCTGGACAACTCTTCGCGAAGAGCCGACAGCTCCTGCTTCAAACGGGTGTTGAACATGGGGCACCGATGGTCAGATTAGGAGAGAGATCTGACCTGCATCGGCGCTGCCGGGGTTTTCTGAAGCGCTTTTGTTCGCCGCGCCCAACTGTTTTTTTGGATCCATCAACCGCCATTGTTTCGGCACACGCCCATCACTTGATACTCAAGGGTATTGAGCGTGCCGCGGGAGTCCTCATAGGTCATGCGCGAAGGCACCGGGTTGCACGAGCGGATCGGCGGTGTGACGTTGACCACCTTGGCGATGTCCAGCTTCATGCCATAGCGATAAGCCTGCACCTGCGGCGCCGGCTTGCCGGTTTTGACCGCGTAATCGGCCATGGCCTTCTCATTGCGTTCCATCATCAGGGCAAAGGTGCGATCCCCTCCGCCTTCGGCCAACGCGCCAAACGAAAGGCTTGCCACGAATACACACACCGCTATTTTGTAAAAGTTCATCTCACGTTCCTCGACTTAAAAGTTAAGTGCCGAGACTAACGAGCGAACCCTGACGCAATGTTCGCTAAAACATTACTTATTTGTTAGGTGGCCGTGAGTTTCCAGAATTGTAATGTTTGCGCAACTTCGCCGTTATCCGTCGTTTGCAACTATCAGCCCGGGCCAGATCAATAAGAACGCCCACCTCTATAAGAAGCTGAACACTGCCATGACCAAGGAGCGAAACATGCGTATGCGTTTTTACACCCTTCCCTTTTCACTGATCGCCGCACTGCCGCTGGCAGCCATCGCCGCAGAAGAAAAGCCTGAAGGTTTCATCGAAGGCAGCAGCGTAAACGTGCTGGCGCGCAACTTTTACTTCAATCGCGACGATCGCAAAGGCCAGTCCAGCCCCACTGGCAATGGCTATTCCGAAGCCTGGGCACAGGGGTTGATCGGCAAGTTCGAGTCCGGCTTTACGCAAGGCACCGTGGGCTTTGGCCTGGACGCGTTTGCCATGTACGGCCTGAAACTCGACTCGGGCACCGGCCGCAGCGGCGGCAAGGGCTCGTTCGGCGTACTGCCGGTGGACAGCGACAACCACCCCGAAACCAGCTACAGCAAATTCGGCGGCGCGGCGAAATTGCGCGTGCTGGACACCGTGATCAAGGCCGGCGACGTGTTCCCCGCCACGCCGGTAGTGGCGGCCGGCGACTCGCGCTTGCTGCCGGAAAGCTTTCGCGGCGTCACTGCGCAAAACACCAGCCTTGAAGGCCTGAGCTTGCAAGGCGGGCGCCTGAGCGGCATGAGCCAGCCCTCCGAAAGCGGCATGAATAAAGGCTTTTCGACGTTTTATGCAGGCAGGGTCGACTCGCCCTGGATCGGCTATTTCGGCGGCGATTACCAACTCAACAAACACCTCAGTGTCAGCCTCTACAGCAGCCGCCTGAAAGACGCCTGGGACCAGTACTATTTCGGCAGCGCCGCCAATTACCCGCTGAACGACGACGTCTCGTTGTTCGGCGATTTCAACTATTACAAAGCCGTGGATGAAGGCAAAAAACTGCTCGGCGAATTCGATAACAACATCTGGAGCGCCAGGGTCGGGGTGAAGGTCGGCGCCCACAGCGTGGCCCTGTCGCACCAGCGCAACAACGGCGATGACGATTTCGACTACTTGCGCCAATCCGATTCGATCTTCCTCAACAATTCGATCCAGTACAGCGACTTCAATTCGCCCAAGGAGCGTTCGTGGATGGTGCGCTACGACCTCGACATGCAGACGTTCGGCATTCCCGGCCTGTCGTTCATGACCCGCTACGGCAAAGGCACCGGCGCCGATTACAGCCAGGCCAACGCGGTGTATATGCGCCGCGATGCAGCGGGCAACCCGCTGACAGACCAGCGCCGCTGGGAACGTGATATCGAGGCCAAATATGTCGTGCAGAGTGGCAGCCTGAAAGATCTGTCGTTGCGCCTGCGCCAGGCGACCGTGCGCTCCAGTGCATTTGAATCGGACTTGGAAGAGGTTCGCTTGATCGCCGAATACCCACTGGTAACACTCTGAAGACCTGCCAAGGCGAACGCTTACATTCGTTTGCCGTTAACTAACATCTGTTCACAAATAGACAGTTATCAAAACTGTAATATTGGCACCACCTTGCCGTTAAGTTGAACTTCCTATACTCGTTTCAACTTATTTCACCGAGCAACATTCGTCTCTGAAGCTTTTTTGTAGCTCCTTTGGAAAGAGATGAATTTTTAACGCCCCACTGGGGCGTTTTTTTTGCGCGCTGACTTGGCAGCGACCGATGGTCGCAGTTGACCCTGTAGCTACTTCACGGTTCAGAATTTTCCTACTCCCAAAACACCTCATCCATAAGGAAATGGACCCTTCTCAAATCAGTAAAAGGTAAATCCCCATGCGTATCCTTGTGGTTGAGGACGAGCAAAAAACCGCCGATTACCTGCAACAGGGCCTGAATGAAAGCGGCTACGTCGTGGACTGCGCGTCCAATGGCATCGACGGCTTGCACCTGGCCGGGCAACACGCTTATGAATTGGTGATTCTTGACGTCAACCTGCCCGGCAAGGATGGCTGGGAAGTGCTGGAGCAATTGCGTCGCAACGGTTCACAGCGGGTGATGATGCTGACCGCCCGTGGCCGCCTGGCCGACAAGATCAAGGGCCTGGACATGGGCGCCGACGACTACCTGGTCAAACCTTTTGAGTTTCCCGAGTTACTGGCGCGGGTACGCACCCTGCTGCGGCGCAGCGAGCATATCCCGCAGCCGGAGGTGTTCCGCGTGTCGGACCTTGAGCTCGACCCGCGTCGCCATCGCGCCTATCGCGGCAGCCGGCGTATCGACCTGACGACCAAGGAGTTCGCGCTGCTGCAGGTGCTGATGCGCCAGACCGGCGAAGTGCTGACGCGCACGCAGATTATTTCCCTAGTGTGGGACATGAATTTCGACTGCGACACCAACGTGGTGGAAGTCTCCATCAGTCGCCTGCGCGCCAAGGTCGATGACCAGAGCGAGGTCAAGCTGATCCACACGATTCGCGGTGTGGGGTATGTGTTGGAGGCGCGGCAATGAGGACCAGCAGCCTGTCGATGCGCCTGGGTTTGACGGTCAGCCTGATGGGCGCCGGCCTGGTGCTGTTGCTGGCGACATTGGCCTACCTCGCCCTGACCCACGAGTTGGAGAAACTGGCGCGCAAAGGCCTGGAAAGCAAGATGGAGCAGATCCAGCACAGCCTTGCCCAGGGGCTGGATGCCGACGCCATCCGTGCACGCCCGCATTCGCTGATGGACTTGGTGATCGGTCATGACAATTTTTACCTGACCATCGTCGGCACCGCGCCCGACGAAAGCGTGCTGCTGAGCATCGGCGCCAAGCCTCAGGAACCGCTGCTGACCGACTTCACCCCGCGGGAGACCCTCGGTTACCTCAATTGGACCGACAGCTATGGCAACCAGGTGCTCAGCGCTTCCAGCCTGATGCGCCTGGCGAGTGGCGAGCGTGTGCGCGTGCTGCTGTCGCTGGACCGCATGGACGATCAGGCACTGCTCAGCGCCTACCTGCGCGCCACGGTGATTGCGCTGCCGATGCTGCTGATCCTGATCGGCATGGGCGCCTGGTGGCTGGTGCAACGCGGGCTCGCGCCGTTGAAGCAGTTCAGCCATGTGGCGGCCAAAGTCACCACTCAGGACCTGACCCATCGTTTGTCTGTCGAGAACCTGCCCCAGGAGCTGGGCGAATTGGCGCAAGGCTTCAACGTGATGCTTGATCGCCTCGACGCAGGGGTGCAGCAGCTGTCGCAATTCTCCGACGACCTTGCCCACGAGCTGCGCGCGCCCCTGACCAACCTGATGGGCAAGGTCCAGGTCACGCTGTCGCGCCAGCGGCCGCCGGAGGAATACAAAGCGGTGTTGGAATCCAACACGGAAGAGCTGGAGCGCCTGGGACGCATCGTCTCCGACATGCTGTTTCTGGCGCAGGTCAGCCACCCGGCGGCGCGGGCTTCTTTTATTGCGGTATCCCTGGCGCAGGAAGCCAATCGGGTGATGGCGCTGTTTGCCCTGAGCGCCGAAGACAAACACTTGAGCCTGACTTTGAGCGGCGATGCCCAGGTGCAGGGCGACCGTTTGATGATTCAGCGAGCGCTTTCCAACTTGCTGTCCAACGCCATCCGCCACACCCCGCCGGGTTCACATATTTCGCTGCTGGTGGAGGCCTATGGCGACCAGGTATCGGTGTCGGTGAGCAACCCGGGCCCGGGGATCGAGGCGCAACACCTGCCGCACCTGTTCGAACGTTTCTACCGTGTCGACAGCAGCCGCGCCCGCACCGAAGGCGGCACCGGCCTGGGCCTGGCCATCGTGCGTTCGATCATGACCCTGCACCAGGGGCAGACTGATGTGCGCAGCCTGCCCGGTGGCTTCACCTTGTTTCGCCTGGTCTTTCCACGGGCGCCCCAGGGTTGATGAATACGCACGTCAACCATGTGGGAGCCGTCGAGCCCCAGCGAGGCCGCGAAGGCGGCGGCACATTCAATAAAAATGTCGCCTGCCCCACCGCTTTCGCAGCCTCGCTAGAGCTCGACAGCTCCCACAGGTGATCTCTGTTGCCTGGTAGAGATTTGCTCAGCTCCGAGGTCGCGGGTGACTCCATCCAGCTCACACCCCAATCCAATGTGGGAGCTTTCGAGCCCCAGCGAGGCTGCGAAGGCGGCGGCACATTCAGTAGAGAAGTCGCCTGCCCCACCGCTTTCGCAGCCTTGCTAGAGCTCGACAGCTCCCACAGTTGATTTGGGGTGTCTGAAAGAGAGCTGTTCGTGCCAAAGCTCGACAACCCCCACAGGTGATCTCTGGTTTTGAGCAGCGTGACCGCTCACTACAGCGGGTTCACTCCTCCTTGCGATGCGCCCACTGATACAACGCCGGCAGCACCAGCAAGGTCAGTAATGTCGAGGAGATAATCCCGCCGATCACCACTGTCGCCAACGGACGCTGCACCTCAGCGCCGGTGCCGGTGGCCAGTGCCATGGGGATAAACCCGAGGGACGCCACCAGCGCTGTCATCAGCACCGGGCGCAAGCGGGTCAGCGCGCCTTCATTGATTGCCACCGACAGCGAGCGCCCTTCCTCGCGCAGGTTGCGGATAAACGCAATCATCACCAAACCGTTGAGCACGGCCACGCCCGACAGCGCGATAAACCCCACCCCCGCCGAGATCGACAATGGAATATCCCGCAGCCACAGCGCCATGATCCCACCGGTCAGCGCAAACGGAATCCCGGTGAACACCAGCAAGCCGTCCTTGAGGTTGTTGAACATCATGAACAACAGCCCGAACACCAGCAGCAACGCCACCGGCACCACGATGCGCAAACGCTCGGACGCTTCCTTGAGCTGTTCGAACTGGCCGCCCCACGTGGTCCAGTAACCCGCAGGTACCTTCACCTGAGCGGCGATCGCAGCTTCGGCCTCGTCGACAAACGACCCAATATCACGCCCGCGTACGTTGGCGCTGACGATCACCAACCGCTTGCCGTTCTCGCGGCTGATCTGGTTCGGGCCGAGCACCAGGTCCAGACTCGCGACCTGGGACAACGCGATAAAGCCCAATTGCCCGGACGCATTGCTGGCCAGCGCTGGCACCGGAATCAATAGCCGCGACAGCCCGTCGATATCCGTGCGCAGCGCGTCGGACAAACGCACCACCATGTCAAAACGACGGTCACCTTCGTACAACGTGCCGGCTTGGCGCCCACCGACGGCGACGGCAATAGTGTCCTGCACATCGCCCACATTCAGGCCAAAGCGCGCGGCCTTGTCGCGATCGATATTGATGGTCAGCACCGGCAGACCGGAGGTCTGCTCCACTTTCACTTCCGAGGCGCCCCCGAGTTTTTGCAGGGTCTCGGCAATTTCTCCGGCGGTCTTGTTGAGCACCGCCATGTCATCACCAAACACCTTCACCGCCACGTCGCTGCGCACCCCGGAAATCAGTTCGTTGAACCGCAGTTGAATCGGTTGCGACAATTCATACGCACTGCCCGGCACAATCGCACTGGCGCGCTGGATATCGGCGATCAGTGTTTCGCGAGACTTTTTCGGGTCCGGCCATTGGTCCTTGGGTTTAAGCATCACATAGCTGTCGGAAATGTTCGGCGGCATCGGGTCCGAGGCAATTTCCGCGGTGCCGGTCCGTGCGAACACCCGCTCGATTTCCGGCACTTGGGCCATCAAGGTTTTCTCAAGCTGCTGCTGCATCTGCACCGATTGCGTGAGGCTGGTACCCGGCACGCGCAGGGCCTGCTGGGCGAAGTCACCTTCACTGAGGCTGGGGATAAATTCGCTGCCCATGCGGCTGGCGACCACGCCCGAGGCGACGATGGCCAGTACTGCCAGACCAAACACCAACGGACGGCGCGCCATCACCCAATCCAGCACCGGCGCGTAGGCCCGACGTGCAGTGCGCATCACCAGGTTTTCCTCTTCCTTGACCTTGCCGGTGACGAACAGCGCAATGGCGGCCGGCACAAACGTCACCGACAGAATCATCGCCCCCAGCAAGGCAATCACCACTGTGAAGGCCATCGGGTGGAACATTTTCCCGGCCACCCCCGTGAGGGCAAAGATCGGCAGGTACACCACCATGATGATCAACTGCCCGAAAATCAGCGCGCGCCGGGCTTCCTTGGCGGCAGCGAACACTTCGTGCAGGCGCTCGCTTCGGGTGAGCAGCCGCCCGTGACGCTGCTGCGCGTGGGCCAGGCGGCGGATAGCGTTCTCGACAATGACCACTGCGCCGTCGACGATAATGCCGAAGTCCAGCGCGCCCAAGCTCATCAGATTGGCACTGACCTTGTTGGTGAACATGCCGGTAAAGGTGAACAACATCGCCAGCGGAATGACCATCGCGGTGATCAGCGCCGCGCGGATATTACCGAGGAACAGGAACAGCACCGCGACCACCAGCAGCGCACCTTCGAAGAGGTTTTTCTTCACGGTGGCGATGGCTTTTTCCACGAGATTGGTGCGGTCATAGACAGTGACCGCCACCACGCCTTCGGGCAGCGAACGGTTGATCTCTTCCAGTTTTTTTGCCACCGCCTGGGACACGGTGCGGCTGTTCTCGCCGATCAACATGAATACCGTGCCGAGCACCACTTCACGGCCGTTTTCCGTGGCCGCGCCGGTGCGCAATTCACGGCCTATTTCGACCTGCGCCACATTGCGCACGCGAATCGGCGTGCCGTCCGACGTGGTGATGACGATGTTGGCGATGTCATCA
Source organism: Pseudomonas sp. (assembly GCF_049645325.1). GTDB lineage: Bacteria > Pseudomonadota > Gammaproteobacteria > Pseudomonadales > Pseudomonadaceae > Aquipseudomonas. The sequence continues at coordinate 21,335 of NZ_JBARTQ010000155.1, forward strand.
ATGGATGCCACCTGCCCCGGCGCACGGATGAGCAACTGCTCGCCGCTGCGCTCGATGTAGCCGGCGCCGACGTTGGCGTTATTGCGCTCCAGCGCGGTGACCAAATCGCCCAGCGTCAGGTTATAGGCCGCCAGCCGCTTGGGGTCCGGCGCGATCTGGTATTCCTTGGCGAAACCGCCGATGGTGTTGATCTCGGCCACGCCCGGCACGTTGCGCAGTTGGGGCTTGATGATCCAGTCCTGGATCACCCGCAGGTCCGTCGGCGTGTAGGCCGTGCCGTCGTCCTTGCGCGCGCCGTCCTCGGCTTCCACGGTCCACAGGAAAATTTCCCCGAGCCCGGTGGAAATCGGCCCCATTGCCGTTTCGATCCCGAGGGGCAATTGCCCCCGCGCGACTTGCAGGCGCTCATTGACCAATTGGCGCGCAAAAAACAGGTCGGTGCCGTCCTTGAAAATCACCGTGACCTGGGACAAACCGGAGCGCGACAACGAACGCGTCTGCTGCAAACCCGGCAGCCCGGCCATGGCGGTTTCGATGGGAAAGGTAATGCGCTGCTCGGTTTCCAGCGGCGAAAACCCGGCCGCCGCCGAGTTGATCTGTACCTGCACATTGGTGATGTCGGGCACCGCATCAATGGGCAACTTCTGGTAGCTGGCAATGCCGACACCGGCCATCAACAGCACCGCCAGCAACACGATGATGCGCTGCTCGATGGCGAATTGGATAAGGCGCTCAAACATGGGGAATCACTCGCAGGATCAATGGGCGTGTTCGGCCGAGCCTTTGCCCAGTTCGGACTTGAGGATGAAGCTGCCGACGGTAGCGACCTGCACCCCGGCTTCGAGGCCCTGGCGCACTTCGACGTAACCGTTTTCACTCACACCCAGTTCGAGGTGGCGGGTGATAAAGCCGTCCGGAGTGCGCACGAATACCGAGGGTTTGTCTTCAACCGTCTGGATTGCGGTTTGCGGCACGGTGACCTTGGCCTGGTAGGTGTCGGTGGCCACTTGCACGGTCACAAACAGGCCGGGGCGCCAGGCGTTATCAGGGTTGGGCACGGTGACGCGCACGGTGGCGGTGCGTGTCTGCTCGCCAAGCAAATTGCCGACGTACGCCACGCTGCCGCGTACGTCAGTGCCCATTTCCGTGGAGCTGACAGTCACCGGTTTGCCGACACGAACCTTGTTCAGGTCCTTGGGAAATACACCAAACGTGACCCACACCTGGGAGAGGTCCGAGAGGGTAAAGGCATTGCTGGTTTCGCTGACCACTTCGCCGACGCCGAGGTGTTTTTCCACCACGATGCCCGCGAACGGCGCGCGCAGTTCATAGCGATTGCCACCAACCGCCGCCACGCTGCCACTGAGGGCCGTCATCTTTTGTCGGGCGTTGTTCAGGGCGATTTCAGCCTCTTGCAAGACCTGGCGCGCCAGCAGGTAATCCTGCTCGGCGGAGATTTCGTCCTTCCACAGCTGGCGTTCGCGCTGGAACGTGGTGCGCGCCAGTTCGACCCGGCGTTCACTGGCCGCCAGCTCGCTGCGCTGGTCCGAAATCTGCTGGCTGGCGATCACCGCCAGCACCTCGCCTTTTTTGACCGACTGCCCGAGGTTGACCTTGACCGACTCCACCACACCGGCTGCACGCGGAACGATGTGCGAGGTGCGGTCTTCGTCGAAGCGTACTTCACCCGGCAGCGTCAGCAGTGTGCTGAGCGCGCGGGGCTGAGCCTGGGCGAGCTCAATACCGGCGGCCTGGATCTGCTGTTCGGTGAGTTCGAGTGTGCCTTCGTCTTCGTCGGCCGTTGCAAACCCGGACAGCATCAGGCCCAGGGCGACGACAAGCGCCACGCCGTGTTTATGCTTCATAAAAAACTCCAGAAAAAATCAGAACCGGGCGAGGTCGCCGTAAATCCGTTCGATGCGCACCCAGGCGTCAGTCGCCTGAGCGGTCGCCGCGAGGTATTGGGTGCGCGCCCCGATCAAGGTGCGCTGGGCGTCGAGCACGTCGAGGAAGTTGAACTTGCCCATCTCGAAGCCACGGGTGGCGCTGTCCACTGCACGTTGGGCGGCGGGCAGGATTTGCTGGTTGAACGCTTGCACCTCGGTGTTCGCGGTTTGCCACAGGTCCAGGGCCTGACGGGTTTCGGTGCGCAGACGCAGTTCGGCGGCATTGCGCAGGTCACGAGCCTGGTCGACGCGGCGGCTGGCCGCCAGCACGTTGCCCTGATTGCGGTTGAACAACGGGATTGGCATCGAGACGCCCACCAGGTTCACGCGCTCACGCACACTGGCGTCGTACTGGCTGCCGATGGACACGTCGAGGTCGGGAATGCGCTGGGCTTTCTCCAGGCCGACGCTGGCTTCGCTTTGCAGGATTTGCAGCTCGGCCAGACGCAGCTCGGTGGTTTGCTCAAGGCGTGCGAGCAATGTCGTCGTCGGCGGTAACGGCGGCGTGGTGGCCTGACCAGGCGCAGCGACCGCCTGGAAGTCAGGCGTGGCGCTGCCGGTGCTGGCCGCCAGGCGACGATAGGCATCACTGAGGCCGATCTGCGCACGGTTGAATTCCAGGCGGATCTCGGACAATTGCACCTGAGCCCGCGTGGCCTCCACCGGCGAGGACTTGCCGGCGGTGACGCGCGCCTTGGCGACCACCAGCCCGCGCTCGGCCAAGGCCAGCGAGCGTTGGGCCAGGTCAAGACGTTCCTGGGCCCGCAGCGCGCCGTAGTAGCCGTCGATCACATCGGCACGCAGGCCGTTTCGGCGCTGCTCCAAGGTCAGTGCGGCGGCGTCCTGGGCGCGTGTGGCCACGTCAATGCGCGCGCCGCGCTTGCCGCCCAGTTCCAGGGTCTGGCTGAGCTTCAAGGAGGTGGTTCGGGAGTTGCGGCGTGTGTCTTCGGCGTCCCAGGACGCCACCGGGTTAGGAATCAAGCCGGCCTGCTGGCGACCGCCTTCGGCGATGTCGATTTCCCATTGCGCGGCCGCCAGGTCCGGATTGTTGGCGAAGGCGGTTTGCAGGGCCGAATCGAGGGTGAGGGTTTGTGCCTGGGCGACGCTTGCGACCGCCCACAATGCCGTCGCCCCCAACAGTGTTCTAACGGAAATTGCCATAACGAGAGTTCCACGCCCATGAAGTCGCTGAGGTTTCCAGCGGGGGCAATGTAGCTTTCGGTACTTATCAGGGCGGTGGGCAGAACATTACAAATCCGTTAGCCGGATCAGGCATGCACCTCGTCGTGCTCGTCGTGCTGAAAACCCTCCCCTTCGATTTGTAGAGTCGCGTGGGAAATATCGAATTGTTCGTGGAGCAATTCCGTCACCTGCGTGAGGATGTGTTGCTCGGTACCTTGGGATGAATCCGCGACCAGATGCGCACTCAGCACATTTTTGCCGCTGGTCAGGGCCCAGATGTGCAGGTCGTGCACGTCCTTGACTCCCGGCACCGCACGGATGGCCTGTTCGACCTTATCGATATCAATTCCGTCCGGCACGCCTTGCAGCAGCACGTTCATGCTTTCCTTGAGCAGCGTCCAGGTGCGCGGCAGTACCCAGAAACCAATCGCTGCCGCCACCACGGAGTCGATCCAGCCCCAGCCGGTGTACATGATCACCACGGCCGCGATGATCACGCCGATGGAACCGAGCATGTCGCTCCAGACTTCCAGGTAGGCGCCCTTCACGTTCAGGCTTTCGCCACTGGCCGCGCCGAGCAGGCGCATGGAGATCAGGTTGACGACCAGCCCCAGCACCGCAATCACCAGCATGCCGGTGGACTGGATTTCAGCCGGCGCCTGCAGCCGTTGATAGGCCTCATACAGGATGTAAAACGCCACGGAGAACAGCAGTAGTGCATTGAAGGCCGCCGCCAGAATTTCGAAACGCGCGTAGCCAAACGTGCGTTTGCGGTCGGCCGGGCGCTTGGCGACCTGGATGGCCACCAGCGAAATCGCCAGGGCCAAGGCGTCGGTCATCATGTGGGCGGCGTCGGACAGCAGCGCCAGGCTGCCGGTGATAAACGCACCGATTACCTCGGCAATCATGAAACTGCCGGTCAGCCCCAGGGCGATCCATAAAAGCCGCTCGTGGCCGGCGCGTACCTGGCCGTGGTTATGTCCTGCGCTCATGAAATGTCCTCAAAGGGTGTGGTCGGTTGATCATAGAGCTATAGGCCAAATCCTCAGGCATGGGTTGCAAATTTGTCATCCGCGCGCCAGCTCGCTGTTAGATGGGTCGCACCAAAATCGCCCATGAATGCTTTGGAACAGTACTATCAGGTATGCTTTTCGGGCAGGAAACAAAAAGAAACAAATTAGCCAACCTGTTCGATAAGGAGTCCCGTTTTGGAGTTATCGACTGCCGCGTGGATGGTTCACGACACCCGCCTCATGTTTTGTGTATTGCTGGCCATCGCCAGCATCATCGTGCTGATCAGCGCGACCAAGCTGCCGCCGTTCCTGTCGATTCTGATCGGCACGTTCATCGCCGGTGTCGGTGCCGGACTGCCCCCCGAAGAAGTCGCCAAAGCCTTCAGCAAAGGCGCCGGGGCGATCCTCGGTGAAGCCGGGATCATCATCGCCTTGGGCTCGATGCTCGGCGCGCTGATGGCCGAGTCCGGCGCCGCCGACCGTATTGCCACCACGTTGCTGGGGTTGGGCAAAGGCAAGTCATTGCCCTGGGTCATGGCGCTGGTGGCCATGGTGATTGGTTTGCCACTGTTCTTCGAAGTGGGCCTGGTGATGATGGTGCCGATCATCTTCGTCATGGCCAAGCGCTCGAACCAGCCGCTGCTGAAAATTGCGATCCCGGCGCTCGCGGGCATGACCACCCTGCACGCGCTGATGCCGCCGCACCCGGGGCCGCTGATTGCGGTGGGCGCGTTGCACGCTGACCTCGGCCTGACCATGTTGCTGGGTTTCTGCCTGGCAGTGCCGGCGGTGATTCTCGCCGGGCCGATCTATGGCAACTGGCTGTCCAAGCGCTTGCACGTGGATGAACCGGCCGACATTGGCGCGCTGTTCAGCGCACCGCCCAAGGCGCCGCGCCAACCGAGCTTCGGCGTTTCCTTGCTGATCATTTTGTTGCCGGTGATTTTGATGCTCGGCAGCACCTTGGCCAAAGTCGCCATGTCGCCGGAAAACCCGCTGGCACTGACCTTGAAGTTCCTCGGTGAACCGCTGATCGCCCTTGGCCTGGCGGTCATCGCCGCGGTGATCTGCCTCGGCTGGGCGGCGGGCATGCCACGTGCGGAAGTCGGCAACACCCTGCGCAAAGCCCTCGCGCCGATCGCCGTGTTGTTGCTGACCATCGGCGCCGGTGGCGGCCTCAAGCAAACCTTGCTCGACGCAGGCGTCAGCCAGACCATCAGCAAAGTCGCTGAAGGCGCGCACATGTCTTATCTGCTGCTGGCCTGGTTGATCGCCGTGGCACTGCGCCAAGCGACCGGCTCGGCCACCGTCGCCACCACCACCACGGCAGGCATTCTCGCGCCGATGATGGCGGGACTGGCGGCGACCCAAAGTTCATTGGTAGCCCTGGCGATTGGCGCGGGCTCGGTGTTCTTCTGCCACGTCAACGACGCCGGCTTCTGGATGGTGCGTGAGTACTTCGGCTTGCAATTGAAGCAGACGATCTGGGTGTGGTCGGTGTTGCAGACCATTGTTTCGGTCGTCGGTTTGGTAGGTACGTTGGTGCTCTGGCACTTCCTGACGTAACCCCTAGGCCGCCAAGGTGTGGCGCTTGCTGAACAGCGCCACACTCACCACCCCCACCGCCCCCATCACTGCGCAATACCCCACGCAAATCCACGGACTGGTCGGCATCAACGCAATCAGCAGCAGCGGCGTGGTGCTCGCCCACAGCGCGTAGGCGATGTTGTAGGTGAAGGAAATCCCCGACACCCGCACCTGTGCCGGAAACAGGCCGACCATCACCGATGGCACCGCGCCCACCACCCCGCAACTCAAGCCCGCCACGGCATACGCCGCGCCCAGCCATACGCCGCCACTGATCAGGCTCGTATACAGCACCGCAATGCCGACTGGCAGCAGCAGGCTGTAGACCAGCACCGCGCGCCAGGCGCCAATGCGGTCTACCAGCAGGCCGGCGAGGACGCAGCCGATGTTCAGGAAGACGATGCCCAACGCGCTCAAGCCGAAGGTGTGGCTGGGGCTCATGCCGAAGGTTTTCTGCATCATGGTCGGCGTGATGACCACCAGCACCACCACGGCGGAGGTGAGCACGCAGGTCAGGATCATGGCCGGCAGCAACACGGCGCGGTGGTCGCGCAACACGGTGCGCAGCGGCAGTTCGGCGGCGGCTTGGCGGCGGGCCAGCATTTCAAGGAACACCGGCGTTTCGCTGAGCCAGCGGCGCAGCCAAACCCCGATCACGCCAAAGACGCCGCCGAGCAGGAACGGCAAGCGCCAGGCGTAATCGAGAATTTCGGCGGGGGTGAACACTTGCGCCAGCAAGGTCGCGGTCAGTGCGCCGAGCAGGTAGCCGAAGGTCAGGCCGGCCTGCAGGAAGCCCAGGGCGTAGCCGCGATGATGCGTCGGCGCGTGTTCGGCGACGAACGTCCAGGCGCTGGGCACCTCACCGCCCACGGCCGCGCCCTGCAGCACGCGCAGCGCCAACAGGATCAGCGGGGCGAAATAACCGATTTGCGCGTAGGTCGGCATGATCCCGATCAGCAGGCAGGGCAAAGCCATCATCAGGATGCTCAGGCTGAACACGCGTTTGCGCCCCAGGTGATCGGCGAAGTGCGCCATCAGGATGCCGCCCAGCGGCCGGGCCAGATAGCCGGTGACGAAGATCCCGAAGCTTTGCAGCAGGCGCAGCCACTCGGGCATTTCCGGCGGGAAAAACAGTTGGCTGAGGGTCAGCGCGAAAAACACGAAGATGATGAAGTCGTAGATTTCCAGGGCGCCGCCGAGGGCGGCCAGGCCCAGGGTTTTGTAGTCGGAGCGGGAAAAACGCTGCGCCTGTGAAGAAAAGGTGGCAGTCATGGGGTGGCTCGGCAGACAAACAAAATGGCGTGCAGGTTATGAGCTGCGCCCAATGATGGCAATCGCGACGGATATATTTGTTTTACTCATTGATCGATGAAGATAACTGCATTCCCATATCAATGGCCGTAGCGGAACATGCCGTAAAACTGCCAACACCCTAATAAATACAAGAGGTAGAACCTGTGGCCGATGCTATCGAAGAAAGCCGCTATGCCCGATTTGCCCTGCGTTGTTCCAACTTCGCCGAACGCTGGTTTCCTGACTCCTGGGTGTTTGCCGCCCTCGCCGTGATCATTGTCGCGGTGGCGACTTTGGGAATGGGCGCGGCACCGACCGAGGCCGCCAAAGCCTTCGGGGACGGGTTCTGGAGCCTGATCCCGTTCACCATGCAGATGGCCTTTGTGGTGATCGGGGGTTACGTAGTGGCCAGCTCACCGCCTGCGGTGAAGCTGATTGACCGCTTGGCGCGCATCCCCAAGAACGGTCGCTCGGCGGTGGCCTGGGTGGCGCTGATCTCCATGGTTGCTTCCTTGCTCAACTGGGGGCTGTCCCTGGTGTTTGGCGGTCTGCTGGTGCGTGCATTGGCCCGTCGCACGGATTTGCGCATGGACTACCGCGCTGCCGGCGCGGCGGCCTACCTGGGCCTGGGCGCCGTGTGGGCGCTGGGGCTGTCGTCGTCGGCCGCGCAGTTGCAGGCCAACCCGGCCAGCTTGCCGCCGTCGATCCTGTCGATCACCGGGATGATCCCGTTCACCGAAACCATCTTCCTGTGGCAATCCGGGGTGATGTTGCTGGCGCTGATCGTGGTCTCGCTGATCATCGCCTACGCCACGGCACCCGGCCCGAACAGCGCCCGTGACGCCAAGGCGTGTGGCGTCGACCCGGCGTTCAACCTGCCCAAGCCGCAAGCGCCCACCCGCCCTGGCGAATGGCTGGAACACAGCCCGCTGCTGACCATTTTGCTGGCCTTGCTGGCAGCCGGTTGGCTGTTCCATGAGTTCTCGACCAAGCCGGCGATCAGCGCAATCTCGGGGCTCAATACCTATAACTTCCTGTTCATCATGGTCGGCGCCTTGCTGCACTGGCGCCCACGCAGCTTTCTCGATGCAGTGGCCCGTGCCGTGCCGACCACGACCGGCGTGCTGATCCAGTTTCCACTGTACGGCTCGATCGCCGCGCTGATGACCGTGGTCAAGGGCGGTGACGGCCAGACCCTGGCGCACCATATCTCGACCTTCTTTACCTCCATTGCTTCCCACGACACTTACGCGTTGCTGATGGGCGTGTATTCGGCGGTGCTGGGCTTCTTTATTCCGTCGGGCGGCGGCAAGTGGATCATCGAAGCGCCTTACGTGATGCAAGTGGCCAACGACCTGCAATACCACTTGGGCTGGGCGGTGCAGATCTACAACGCGGCCGAGGCGCTGCCGAACCTGATCAACCCGTTCTACATGCTGCCGCTGTTGGGTGTGCTGGGGTTGAAGGCGCGGGATTTGATTGGCTTTTCGTTTGTGCAATTGCTGGTGCACACGCCGCTGGTGTTGTTCCTGCTGTGGGCGCTGGGGACAACGTTGAAGTATTTGCCGCCGGTGATGCCGTAAATAGCTGACGACCACGCCTGTTGTTGCAACAGGTGTGGTCACGCAGGATCAACAGGGAGGCGCTCCAATAGATCCGGCAATGCACGTTGGATCGTGTCCCATACGACCTCAAGGTTGATATCGAAGTAACCGTGAGCGATCCGATTGCGCATGCCACGCATGCTGCGCCACGGGATCTGTGAATGACTCGCAATGAAGTCCGGGTACTGATCCATGAGTTTTGTTGATGCCTCGCCCATGATGATGAGACTCACGACTACTGCTTGCTGGGTCCGCCTGTCCTCCAGGAACTCTTCCTTGCTCAAGCCCTCAACAAATGCGATCGCATCTGCGGCGGCCTGCCTTATGTGATCCAGATAATCCCCGATTCGACTTGCCGTCATACCGGCCTGGCCTCAGCCAGCACTTTCGCGCGGAACTTCAAAGGCAAATCACCCGGTGTGAGCAGGTCCACGGTGACCCCTAAAAGATCTTCAAGCTCTACCTGCAGCCCACCAAGATCAAAAAGAGTGGTTCCCGGCGGAGCATCGACCAGTAAATCAAGGTCGCTGCCCTCCTGGTCAGTACCCGATAAAACAGATCCGAATATTCTTGGGTTTGAGATACGAAAACGGCCCACCACTTCTCTGACGGCGGCACGTTTCATGTCAAGAGCGGTTGAAGGTTTCACGGTTCACCTCGATGACATCCATTATCGAACCAGTCTAGCAGCGCTGGGCACGTGCAGACACGCACCACCGATCACGCCACTGTCTTCTTTGCGTCACATTGCATTGCTACCGTCCTGCGAAATGTCTTGAAACAACCAACCCGCAGGGACTCCCAGCAATGAGTGACGAGCACGAAGACCGCCCTTTCCCCGAAACTGTCGACCAACCGCCGGTGGACACCAGCCGCCGACGCTTCCTGGGGGGCGCGGCAGTGTTGGGGGTTGGCGCGACCTTGAGTGCCTGCGGCAGTACCGATGACGCACCGGGCAAGCCGGTGGTGCGGCCGCTTACGCCACAAGAGTTGGACAAGGCCTTACACGACCAGGTGAAAACCGTGGTGGTGATCTACGCCGAGAACCGCAGCTTCAACAACCTGTTTGCCGACTTCCCGGGCGTGGAAAAACCGCTGTCGGCACTCTCCGCAGCCGACGTTCAGCAACGCGACCGCGACGGTAGCGTGCTGACGACATTGCCCCCAGCCTGGGGCGGCGTATTGCAGGTCGGCCCGCAAAGTGTGGATGGGGTGACCTACCCCAGCGACGTGCAATTCCAGGAAAACCTGCCCAACGCCCCCTTCGCCCTCAAGGGTCCGAACGCCGAAGACCTGCCGTTGAGCCTGGTCACCCGCGATTTGTGGCACGTGTTTTATCAGAACCAGATGCAGATCAACGGTGGCAAGAACGACAACTTTGTCGCCTGGGCGGATTCCGGTGGCCTGGTCATGGGTTATTACGCCCAGAGCCGTTATGCCCTGCGCCTGTGGGACGTGGCCAAGGAGTTTGTACTGTGCGACAACTTCTTCCAGGGTGCCTTTGGTGGCTCGTTCCTTAACCATCAATACCTGATCAGCGCCACGGCACCGTTCTACCCGAACGCCGCGCAGTCGGTGGCCAAGGCGCAGATTGCCACGCTGCAGAGTGATGACCCGGCTGACACGCGCCTCAAGCCGCTGGATAAATCCCCGGCGAGCGCGATGACCGGCCCGCCGCAGTTCGGCCCGAGCGCGCTGACCCCGGACGGCTACGGTGTGAACACGCTGGCTCCGCCCTACTGGCCGACCTGGATTCGCGACCCGGAAAATCCGGACTACTCCAAGCCCGACCTGCCCAACGTGCTGGTGCCGCAAACCCACGAACATATCGGCGACAAGCTGTCGAAAAAGAACGTCGACTGGGCCTGGTACGCCGGGGCATGGCAGGCCACGCTGGAGCAGTTCAAGGATTCGGGGGGCATTCCCAAGATCCCGAACTTCCAGTACCACCACCAGCCGTTCAACTATTTCAAGAAACAAGGGCCCGACAACCGCGCCGAGCGCGATAAACGCCTGCGCGATGGCGGTTTGGGCGACGAGTCGAGCACCAACACATTCTTCGCCGATGCCCAGGCCGGCAAGCTGCCCGCCGTGAGTTTCTACAAGCCTCAGGGCAACCTGAACATGCACGCCGGTTACGCCGACGTGGCCTCGGGCGACCGCCATATCGCCCGCGCCTTGAAGGTGCTGCAGGAAAGCCCGCAGTGGAAAAACATGGTGGTGGTGGTGACGGTCGATGAAAACGGCGGCTGGTGGGACCACGTTGCGCCGCCCAAAGGCGACCGTTGGGGCCCGGGCACGCGGATTCCGGCGCTGGTGGTCTCGCCGTTTGCGCGCAAAGGCACAGTGGACCATACGGTTTACGACACCGCGTCGATTTTGCGCCTGATCACCCGGGTGTTTCAGCTGGAAACCCTGGACGGCCTCAAGCAGCGCGATGACGCGATGATTGCCCGCGGCCAGAAACCCATGGGCGACTTGAGCAACGCTTTGCAGTTCAACGTGTAGGTTTTCTTATCCAATAGCGACATGCCCGGCGATTTAGCACGCGGTTTTCCTGGTCAACCGCTACTGTGTGCAAGTGGGCTTTCATCCCGCGCAGACGGGCTTTCGCTGACAAGGAATCAAGCATGTTCAAACCGACCAGGTTGTCTTTCGCCCTGGCCGCACTGCTGGCCAGTGCGGTCGTACAGGCCGACATCGAAGTACCGCTGGGCAGCACGCAACGCGTCACTCAGCTGTTTGCGTTTCCCAACAACTGCAACGTGATCTGCTTCCGGCCCTGGACGCTGGAGCAAACCGCCGAGCATTACCTGAACCAAAGCCTGCTGCGTGACGGTTACAGCCGCGCCAAGGTCAGCGTGAAGAGCCACGATGGGCAGGTGTCGGCAACCTTCACCGGCGTACCGGACAGCTATGGCCAGCCCTTGACCACGCTGCTCAACACCGCCGACCTGGCGTACCAAGGCGCCAGCAAGCTCAACAGCGACGGTAAGTGGGCTTATAACTGGTACCTGTTCCTGCCATTGGGCATGGCGCTGGAAAACCGCAAAAGCATCGAGCTGTTGCACTTCCCGCCAGATTATTCGTTGACCCAGGCCCAGGATTACCTGGAGTCGGCCACCACTGACCGCTGGGCCACGCTGCTCACCGACAATGGCATCCCGGCCACCGAAACCCCGGCCTACCAGACCATCATCGATATTGCGCCGATTGCCGCGCCGTCCAACGCGGGCAAGGACCTGGAAACCGTCTACAGCTACTTCACCGACTACCAGACGCGCATGGTCAAGGAACTGAGCCTGCACGCCAACGGCTCATTGCCGATGGTGGCATTCGGCGCACCAGTGCGTAACTGGATCAAGCAGCAATACGGCCAGACCGTGGGTGTACTGGGCCTGGCGCAGATCAGCCCGGCCGCAGGCAAGACCGTTTCGGTACTGGGTTCGAACCACCCGAGTTACATCTGGTATGCCGCAGACCCGGCAAGCTATGACGGAAATCAGGAAAAAGCCGATGAGGCCGGCTTGAAAGTGATGGGGCAAGACTTGAGCGCGGCTTGCTGGCAAGCGGGGATGGGGCAAAAACCCGCCAGCGACCCGAATGTGCTGCTCAAGGCGTGCATGAACACCTGGCAGGTCACGCGCAAGGAACAGACGTGCGAGTTGTTCTACACCTCGGTGCGCAACCTGACCCCGGAGCAAGCCAACGCCAAATGCGCCACGCCGACCATCAAGGCCCAGTTGAAGCAGCTGAAGAACGCCGCGCCAACGTCCACCATCACCGCGCCTGCGCTTTAGTGCGCACAAAAAAACGCCGGATTCTACTGTCAACGTTAACAGTAGAATTCGGCGATCTGTTCAGCGAGTCTTGAACCAGACCCATCCGCTGCAAGACTGGCAGTCAGGCATTATTCGCAAGTCGATGCAGCCCAACCAGGGAGAGTTATGAAAACTCAAGCCATGGATAAGGCTAATCGTACTGACGCAGGCTGCATTTACCCCTTTGCAACGACGGCGTCCGAACGCTACCCCTCAACCCTGCATTTTCAGGTGGTGTACGGTCAAAACGGGCGAGCGACAGGCATTCAATCCCGCGTACCCTTTGATAGCCGAACGCGCATCACCCACGTTTCCGGGTACGCAACCCGGGAGCATCGCGCGAACACGTTTCAGATTTCTTCGCACATTTATCTGTTCGACTGCTGGTTTTGCGGGCTGATCACCCATTCGTGCGACCCCAACGCGTTGCTGGACGCCGACTTTCTGGAGCTGTGGTCGCTGCGTCACATTCCGGCGGGGGCATTACTGACCATTGATCACTCCGCCACCGCAGATGTACTGCCGCGCCAATTTGCCTGCGACTGTCACCAGCCCCGTTGCCGAGGCTGGATCAAGGGCCGCCAGGAACAGATAAACGCAGAAGGTTTGCGCTTCCTGGAACAGTGGCACACCCGCGAGGGGCTTTAAACCTCACCCAACGGGCGCAAACGGTACTGCGGCGGCAACTGCTCGAAACCACTGATGGTGGTGTTCAAGCTTTTCCAGCGGCCATCCTTGATGCCGTAGATGCAGCCATGGATCGACAGACTCTGCCCACGGTGCCAGGCATTTTGCACAATGCTGGTGTGACCAACGTTGGCCACCTGCTGAATCACATTCAGCTCGCACATGCGGTCTACGCGTTCCTCTTCAGTGGGCAGCTGGGCCAGCACGTCGCGGTTTTCGTAATAGAGGTCACGAATGGTGCGCAACCAGCCGTCGATCAGGCCGAATTGACGGTCCTGCATCGAGGCTCGCACGCCGCCGCAGCCATAGTGGCCGGTGACCAGGATATGTTTGACCTTGAGCACATCCACCGCGTACTGGATCACCGACAGGCAATTGAGGTCGGTGTGCAGCACCACGTTGGCCACGTTGCGGTGCACAAACAGGTCCCCCGGCAACATGCCGACGATCTCGTTGGCCGGCACGCGGGCGTCCGAGCAGCCGATCCACAGGTATTCCGGGGTTTGCTGGCGGGCGAGCTTGGCGAAGAATTCGGGATCTTCCTGTTTGATCGCGTCCGCCCAGCGTTCGTTGTTATCAAGCAGGTCTTGTAGTTCGTTCATCAGGGTAAGCCTCAGGAATGATGCGCAGCTGTGTGACAGACGACCGCTCGTCCGGGTCACGCCAGACGCCAATTAGCTTGAATCTTTAGGGCGCCGTGCCTGTCCACACACTATAAGCCCCACAGTATGAGGATTGGCCATGACTGAATCACGACGTCCCTACGGCGCTACACAGCCCGAACCGATTGATGACAACGAAGACCGCATGGGCTCGATGCGTGAGCTGGATTTTGACGAGGAAGAGCCGACGGCGGAAATCGGTGATGAAATCCCGCGTCGCGAGCGCGAGCACCTGATGCCCGACGAACGGGTGCGCGAGGCCGGGATGACCGGCGCTTCGACGGATGACCATGAGTCAACCGACGATGACATGAGCCCGGAAACACTGATCCTTGAAGACGGTGCGCGAGATGCGCGGGAGGAAGGTGAAGACAACCCGGCGGATTACGACCTGAGCATCGTCGATGGAGATGAGATTGGCGGCGGCAATGGGTTGGATGAGGCGGAGTTGGCGGATATCGATCCGCTCGACGGCAACCGCTGATACAACACAGGGCTCACGGTGAACCCTGTGGGAGCTGGCTTGCCTGCGATAGCTATCTGTCAGTTAATGCATCTTTGACTGATACACCGCTATCGCGGGCAAGCCCGGCTCCCACATTTGCCGGTGTTCATAGAAGGAGCAGGCGTTTAGTCGACCAGGGTGCAGGCCATCACAACCGCATCTTCGCGCCCGCCCACCGCAGGGTAGTAATCCCGCCGGCGCCCGATTTCGTTGAAGCCATAGCGCTCATACAGCCGGAACGCGCCGGTATTGCTGTCACGTACTTCCAGGAAACATTCCCGCGCCTTGGCCTCATAGGCCCGTGACATCAGATGCTCCAGCAGGCTCAGGCCCAGGCCACGGCCCTGGTTTTCCGGCTTGACGGTAATGTTCAGCAAATGCGCTTCATCAAGGATGATTTGCACCACACCGTGCCCCACTTGCTGCTCGCCTTCGAACATCAGCCAGATCTGGTACTTGCCCAGTCCGTCGAGAAAAATCCCGCGGGTCCAGGGGTGGCTGAATGCCGCGTATTCGATTTTCAGCACCGCGTCGAGGTCGGCCTCGGTCATCGGGCGGAAGGATAAAGCCTCACTCATCAGTTGTTTTCCAGCGCGCCATCAGCCGGCGCATGGCTTGCCAGACATCAGCCTTACGCTGTGGCTCTTCCATTAATAATTCCAGGCCCGGCAGGGCCCACACCGAACCCAGGCCTTCTACCTGCAGCTCGCGGTACCAGGCTTCGGCATTCGCTTCGCCGGCAAACCGCACGGCAGGCAGGCCGATCAGCCACAGGCACACGCAGGGTTCGTCTTCCAGGCGCGCCGAAACAAAACCTTGCACAAAATCCCGCGCGGCTTCCGGGCCCTGGTCCATGGTGCCACGCACCAGCAGCGGCCAGCGCACCGGGTCGCCGACGATTTGCGGGCTGTCGGGCAAGCCGGCGGCGCGCAGCATGTCTTTGAGCAGCATGTAGGCCGGGTCGCGGGTCTGGAAGCGCTCGCCGGTGGGCAGTTCCACCAGCAGCAGGCAGCGTCCGGCCCGCAACAACTGCAGGGCGAAGCGCGGCGGCGCGACGACGGGAACCTTGGGCACCGCCGCAGCCTCTTCGGCCACCACGGGCTTGGCCAACGGCGACGGACGCGGCACTTCGATCTTCGCGCGCTCGACCACGGGCCGTACTGGCGGCTCGGGCTTGACCACCGCCACGGGCGCAGCCGCTTCCTCGCCGGAGGACTCGAAGGCCTCATAGGGCTCAAGCGCCTGCAGCAACTCGGGCCGCGACGGCGCGGCAAACGGCAGTTCAGTGCGGGGCAGCCAGTTGACCACCTGCATGGCGGTCAAGTAAGCGCGACGTCGGGACTCGATAAGCACAGCTCGGCCACTTGTGGATAAGTAAAGAGCGGGGATTCTACCGCTGTTCGGCAACAATCGCCCACTGCGCACTGACCGGCTGTGGATAAATCCCGCGCCTGATGCAGTACAATCGCGACTTTTAATCGCCAACCAGCTGGCCATTCCGATGATCGAACCCAAGCGCGTATTGCGCGCCCTCGCCGAACACTGGGCCCTGCTTGAGCCACTGTGCGAACACTTCGACCAAGGCACCCTGAGCCTGAGCGAGCTGCGCGCACAACTGGCGGCCCAACAACTGGACAGCACGCCGCAGGACATCACCAGCCTGCTGGACGTGTGGATTCGCCTGGATATCCTCGTACCTGTCGCCAAGAGCCCGAACCGTTTCGAGCTCAACGCACAGATCCACGACTTCCTGGCCTATCTTCGCAAGGAGCACCGGCTTGGCCTGTGCCTGGAAATTGAAGCCTACCTGCGCCACCTTGAGCGCCTGGCCGGCTATATCCAGGACGCCTTCGACATCCGTGACGGCCATGACCTGGCGCGCCAACTGCGCCTGCTGGACATGCGCGTACGCGATGTACTGAAAAAACTCGCCAACGACGAACAGGCGCTCGCTGCCGTGGCCGATCGCGCCAAGACCAGCGACCGGCAGATTCCGTTGCGCCAGCGTTACGCCGAGGTCCTGGCGACCTGGGACGAATACGTCGAACCGATGATCCAGCTGGTGAACGCCGACGGCGCCTTCGAACAAGGCGTGCGCAAGGTCGAAAACGTGCTGCTGCGCATGCTCACCGAGCAGCAGCGCCTCGGCCACCTGGTGGACGACGACATGCTGCTGCGCACCCACGCGCGCATCCTCGAAATGCAGACCAGCGCCCAGTTGACCCTGCGTCATGCGCGCGAACTGCTGTTGCCGCTGCGTGAAGAAGCGCGCCGGCACAATGCCGTGACCCGTGGCGCGGCATTGGCTCTATCGGCCATCCGCCGAAAAGGCCTGGACGCGGTGCCGCAGGCTGCGATGCCGATGTTCACCCGGCCGCAAAGCACCTTCCTCGGCAGCGCGAGCCAAGTGGAAGCCTATGTGTATGCGTTGGCGAATTTCGAGCCGAAACCGGCTCGTTTCCCCAAGGCGCACAAATCCCAAAAGGGCGAAGCCCAGCGTGCACCGCGCACGGTCAAGGAAATGCTCGAGCGCTGCGAAGACGCACTGCCGATGCCGGACCTGATGACCTGGCTGCTGGAGCAGGAACCGGACGGCGCCACCGACGAATTGCTGTACTGGTTCTCGCGACTTTCGCGTGAAAAGCGCTTCAAGCGCGAACGCCTGGAACGCCGCGATTACCACACACACGAGCACCAGGTCAGCCTGCGCTCATTCGCCCTGCTCCCGGCCAGCAGCGACGCCGCCGAGAATTCCGCGAGTATTCCTCATGCATCTTGATCTATCCGAACTGTCCCAGCTGGCGCCGATCTTTCGCGAGCTGTTCAAGGGTTACCACGTCAGCCGCCGCGACCCGGAGCTGTACGCGCAACTGTCGAACTTCCAGGACCAGTACCGCACGCTGTTCAAGGCCCTGGGCTTTGAGCTGGTGTGCGATACCCGTGGCTTCTATTACTTCGTGCCGGATTCCGCGATTGCCAGCGCGCAGGTGAACAAGACCGCGCAACGCCTGGCGTTGTTCACCTTCATCATCGTTGAACATTTGGCCGATCAGGGTCGCGACCCGATCGCCGTGCTCGACGGCGGGAGCCTGGGCCGCGATGAGTTGCCGTCGTTGCTGGAGAAATACCGCGACCTGTTTATTCAGGCCGAAGTGCAGACCCAGGAAGAACTCGAAGAAAAAATCATGCGCCGCATGACTCAGTTGGGTTTTGCCAGCGAAGACAACGGCATTTATCGCTTCCTGCCGCCGATGCACCGCTTCCTCGACGTGTGCCTGTCGGTCCAGCAGGACCGCGACTTGGCAGCCAGCGTGCACAGCGTGTTGCCACTGCCGGCGCCGGTGATCATCGACGAAGACAGCGATGAAAAACTGCTGAAAACCGATGACCCGCTGGACCTGAGTGACTTCGAAGAAGAAAGCGAAGAAGACGCCATGGCCCGCGCCATTGCCGAAGAACAGGAGACCGATGCATGAGCAAGGAACGCTACGGCATCCGCCGCTTCGCCCTATTGAACACCGCCGGTTACAGCCTGGGTTTGTTCCCGCTGGAAGAGCCGCTGTCGGTGTATGGCGCGAACAACCTGGGTAAATCCGCGTCGATCAACGCGTTGCAGTTCCCGATTTTGGCGCGCATGTCGGACATGAGTTTCGGCAAATACACCCTGGAACAATCGCGGCGCTTCTACTTTGCTACCGACACCAGCTACATCCTCGTGGAAGTCTCGCTGCCCCACGGCCCGCATGTAATTGGCGTGGTCGGGCGCGGCCCGGGCGGCGGTTTCGGCCACCAGTTTTTCGCCTATGCGGGCAAGCTGGACCTGGCCCACTACCAGAAAAACGACACCTGCCTGCGCCAGAAAGAACTGTTCACCAACCTTGAGCGCGAAGGCCTGAAAGCCTACGAACTCAAGCCGGATGAACTGCGCCGTTTGCTGGTGGGCGGCCACACGTCGATCCCTCTGGACCTGACGTTAATTCCGCTGCGGTCCACCAGCGAGCAGAGCCTGAAGACCTTCCGCGCGCTGTTTATCAACCTGCTGCACATGCGCGAAATCACCGCAGCCAAGCTCAAGCAATTGTTCCTGGATGCCTTCGAACACAGCCTGCGTTCCGGCAGCGTGGATTACATCGCTGCGTGCGAAGAAGCTTTCCGCGATGTACGACGCATGGAGCAGGACTACAACTCGCTGGTCGCCGCCGGGCCGCTGGTTGAAGCCCTGGCCAACGGTGTTCGCCAGCGCGACAGCTTGCGCGGCAAGCTGCATCGCCTGTCACCGTTGCTGGATTCGTTGCTGGGCACGTGGTCGGACTACGCCGGTGCGCGCAAGGAGGAGCTGACCATTCAGGCCGAGCACTACCGTAATGAGCAAGACGCGCTGCAGAACGACCAGCGCGGCGGCACCCAGGAGCTGATGCGCCTGGAACGCGAGATCAGTGGCATCCAGCGTTGGCTGGGCGAGCTGTCGGTGCTCAAGCATCGCTTTGCGTTGGTCGATGACGTGAAGGTGTTGGAGCAACAACTGCTGGCGGCCAAGGACGCTCACGATGAACTGGCGGGCGCCCTCGCGCAATCGCGGCAGTTCAGCGCCGAAGACCTGGACGAGCGTTTGCGCGACCTGGAAAAACGCCTGAAGTCGGTCAAGCAACAGCTTGATCACGCGGACAACAACAGCTACGCCAAGCTGCGCGAAGAGTTCTCACAGCCGGACGTCGAGCGTTTGATGCGGTTGTTCAACAGTTCGCTGTTCAGCCTGCCGTTGGGCGCGCATGGCATCACGCTGGACGAGGAAGGCTTGTGGGTTAAATCCCTGGAGCAGATTCTCGACGGCTTCAAGGGCGAGCGTTTTGAAGTGCCGGGGCTGTCTATCGACATTTCCCACATCGAACCGCCAGCCTTGCAGGCTTTGGCGGACCGTGCAGCATTGCGCGACCAGAAAGAGCGCCTGGAAAAAGAACTCAAGCAACTGAAAACCCAGCAAGCCGTGGCCTCTGACCGCGCAGCGAGCAAGACCCAGACCGAAGCGCTGTACCAGCAAGTGCTGGACGCGCAAAAGGCGCTGGAAGACTTCCGCCGTGCGCAAACCCTGAGCGCCGAAGAAGGCGAGAAGCTGGAAAACCTGGCGCAGATGGAAGCGGCCCAGGATGAGTTGAAACGCTCCAGCGATGCCTTTACCGAACGCGTCCAGCAACTGTCGGCCAAGCTGCAATTGGTGGGCCGTCAGATTGGCGATATGGAAGCCAAGCAGCGCACCCTGGATGACGCGTTGCGCCGTCGTCAGTTGCTGCCGGCAGACTTGCCGTTCGGCACGCCGTTCATGGACCCGGTCGACGATTCCATGGACAACCTGCTGCCGCTGCTCAACGACTATCAGGACAGCTGGCAGGGGTTGCTACGCGCTGATGGCCAGATCGAAGCGCTGTACGCGCAGGTGCGCCTCAAGGGCGTGGCCAAGTTCGACAGCGAGGATGACGTTGAGCGTCGCCTGCAACTGCTGATCAACGCCTATGCGCACCGCACCGACGAAGCCCTGACCCTGGGCAAGGCGCGCCGTGCGGCGGTCACTGATATCGCGCGCACCCTGCGCAATATCCGCAGCGACTACGACAGCCTTGAGCATCAACTGGCGCTGTTCAACCGCGAAATCAACAAGCGCCAGGTCTCCAACCTGCAGAGCTTCCGCATCGTGCTGGCACCGAACAAGGAAGCCCTCAAGCACATCGACCAGATCATCCACAGTGCCGGTCAGTATGAAGAAGGCGAAACCCTGTCGGTGTTTGACCTCAGCCAAAGCGCCGAGCAAGACAACAAGAACGAAGAGGCCAAGGAATACCTGGCGCGCCTGGTAGCCGCCAACCACAACCAGTTGGGCCTCAAGGACTTGTTCGAATTGGCGTTCGAGATCACCAAGGTCAACGGCCAGCCGATCATTCACACCGACATCGATGGCGCCGCGTCCAACGGCACCACCATGACCATCAAGGCGCTGACCAACATGTACTTGTTGCTGCACTTGATGGACCGCGATCAGGCCGGGCGCGTGCGCTTACCGTACTACCTGGATGAAGCCGCGGATATCGACGAGAAGAACCAGGCGGCATTGCTGGAAACCAGTTTGCAACTGGGCTTCGTGCCGATCCTCGCCAGTGTGAAGCCGCAGGTGTCCGCCCAAGTGGCGATCGACCTGGAAGGTGGCAGCGGGCCAAATGGCATCTACATCGATGAGGCGGACTGGAAGTACATTCGTCGCCACGACGCGGTGAAGGCGACGGTAAATGTGCAGGCCGATGAGCCGGAGCTGGATGAAGTCTGACGTTTTGCGTTGAGATGCAAAAAGGCCGCGATCTTATGGATCGCGGCCTTTTTTGTGGGTTTTGCGGTGCTGTTGAGGGACTCATCGCGGGCAGGCCCGGCTCCGACATTGGGAATGCATTCTTCCTGAAAATGCATATCCCCTGTGGGAGCCGGGCTTGCCCGCGTTGGCCGCGCCTCCGTTTACTTGCCCAGTGGAATCTTGGGCGCCCACGTCAGCCATTCATCTTCAAACTTGTCGAACAGCGGGAAGGTTTGCTGTGGCCGTACGGCGTTACCCATGCGCTCGCCGTCTGGCGTGGCGAAGGCGATACCGCCGGCGACCAAGGTCTCCAGCGATTCGGTACGCACCGTCGCACCTTTGAACAGGCCGAAGTCGAGACCAAAACCGCTGGTGTTCCAGAAGCGGCTGCCGCCACGCACCAACGGCGCGTATTTGGGCTCGATCAGAATGTGGATCAGCACGCGGTCGGCGGTCTGGCCCAGCTCGTAGCCGGTGACTTTGCCCACGGTGACTTCACGGTAGGTCACCGGTACGCCTTCCTTCAACGAACCACGACGCGCTGCGCTCAGTACCAGGCTTAAGCCTTCCTCTTGGTGAACAGCTTCAGGCGGCTTGTCCAACGCGACGAAGCTCTTTTGCGGGCCGGCATTTTTTGCCGATGGCTGCACTTCAATGTACTGCCCGGTGACCAGGGTTTCCAGGTTCGACGTTTTCATCAAGCCCAGCTCCGGCTTGACCACCCAGAACTGGCTACCGGTGCGCGCGATGCGGTCCGCCACTTGGGTGATACGCGCGCTGAGCAGCACTGACTGCATGTCGGCGCTGAGGTCGACGCTCTCGATCTTGCCCACGTCGAGGCCCTTGAAGCGTATTGGGGTGCCACGGCTTAAACCGTCGGCGCGATCGACCTTGATGGTCACCAGCGTGCCATGTTGATTGGCCGCTTCACGATCAGCGAACAGCCGGAAACGCGGGATGCGTTTTTTCAATGGCACATTCGGTTCCGGCGTTTCGAAGGAGATGCCACCGGCCATCAGGCTGGCCAGGGATTCACTTTTCACCTGAATGCCGCCCGTCAGCCCACCGGTCAGGGTGACACCGCTGGCATTCCAGAAGCGCGTCGAGCCGTTGACCAGGTTCTCGTACTCTTTCTCGATATGAACGCCGATCACCAGTTGCTTGTTCTTGCGTGAGAACTGGTAGCTCTGCACCGAACCGACCTTGACCTGTTTGTAGAGGATCGGGCTTCCGACATCCAGGGAGCCGAGGCTGTCGGTGAGCAGCACCATGTGCAGGCCCGGTGAGCGCAGATCCAAAGGCGGAGCCTTGGCACGGGCCACGTATTCACGCTGTGGCGGCGTGCCTTTGTCGCCCGGCCGAATCGCGATGTAGTTGCCTTTGACCAATGCCTCCAGCCCAGTGATACCTGCCAGGGAAATCGACGGTTTGACCACCCAGAACTGGGTGTCTTGCACCAGGTAGTCTTCAGCCAATGGGTCGAGGGTCAGCTCAGCGTTTGCGCTCGACAGGTCCGGGTTGATCTTCAGCGTCTTCAGGCTACCGACCTGGATGCCTTTGTACATCACCGGGGTGCGCCCGGCCTGAAGGCCTTCGAAGTCGGTGAGCTTGATCTTGACCTTGATGCCGGCCGCTGCGGCGTCGAAATCTTCATACAGGCGGAAGGGCAGGCTCGGGTCGGTCGGCGGGCTGTCCTTGCGATTCTCGGGGGTGGCAAAGGCGATGCCGCCGGCGACGATGCTGGAAAGCGATTCGCTGCGTATCTTCACGCCGGAGAGGTTGGCGTCGATGCTGATGCCGCTGGCGTTCCAGAAGCGCGTGTGTTTGCGCACCAGGTTGGCGTAGGTCGGCTCGATGTAGACCTTGATCTCGACGGTGCTCTGGTCTTCAGACAGCAGGTAGCTTTTGACTTGGCCGACCTGAATCTGTTTGTAGAACACTGGGCTGCCACGGTTCAGGGAGCCGAGGCGGTCGGCCTTGATGGTCAGGTGCAGGCCGGGCTTGGCATCGGACAAGGGCGGCTCTTCGGAGAGCGCCTTGAATTTGCGCGTGGGCTCACCGTCGCCAGGGCTGGCCGCAATGTAATTACCCGAGACCAGGGTTTCCAGGCCGGTGATGCCGGCAAGGCTGACGCTGGGCTTGACCAGCCAGAAGCGTGTGTTGGTCTTGAGGTATTGCTCGACGTCCTTGTTCATCTCGATGGTGGCGATCACCCCGCGATTGTTGCCCTCATCGTCCAGGGCCAAAGTCTTGACCTTGCCCACGGGCATGCCTTTGTAGACCACTTCGGTCTTGTTGACCTGGATGCCTTCGCCGCTTTCGAAGCGCACCTGGATCTCGATGCCCTGCTGGGAATAGGCACGCCACCCCAGCCATCCACCGATGACCAACGCAATCAGGGGAAGCACCCAAATGGCTGACCAGTTGGAGGCCGGGCGGGTTTTAGCTTTTGGCAAATCACTCATGGTCGTCGTCCGACTCCGTGTTATCCCAAATCAGTCGGGGATCAAAAGTTACTGCGGCAAGCATCGTCAAGATCACCACACTGGCGAACGCTGCAGCGCCGAGATTGGCCTCGACACTGGCAAGTCGCCCAAAGTTTACAACCGCCACCAGGATGGCGATCACGAAGATATCCAGCATGGACCAACGGCCAATGAATTCGATAAAGCGGTACATCACGATGCGTTGTTGTGCGGACAGCGGTTGGTGACGCTGCACCGAAAACAGCAGCAGACCAATACCTACCAGCTTAAAAGTCGGCACCAGAATGCTGGCGATAAACACCACCGCAGCAATCGGGAACATGCCGTGCTGCACCAACTGGATGACACCGGCCATGATGGTACTGGGGTCGCCCTGGCCCAGGGAATTGATTGTCATGATTGGCAACAGATTGGCCGGGATATACAGAATTGCGGCAGTGATCAGTAACGCCCATGTACGCGCAAGACTGTTGGGACGCCGGGCATGGATCAATGCACCGCAACGCGTGCAGAGTTGCTCATCGGTGTCCGGTTCTTGCTTGTTCAGTTCATGGCATTCGGTACAAATCAGAATGCCTGCATCAATCGCCCGCATGGTCATCCTCCCCCGAAAGCGCCTGCCAGATCTGGTGGGGCGACATCACTACCTCCAGCAGTACTTGAACCATTAATAAACTGATGAAACAGACCAGGCCCACACCGACCGTGATGGAGGCCATGTCGGCGAGTTTGACAATCGCGACGAGCACGCCCATCAGGTAGACCTCCAACATTCCCCAGTCTTTCAAGTGATGGTAAATGCGGTAGAACAACAGGCCATAGCTGCGGCCGACCTTCCAGCGAATGCTCAACAGCACTGCCAACTGGCACAGCAACTTGAGCAGGGGAACACCCATGCTGCACAGGAACACCACGGCCGCGACACCTTGCATGCCAGTGTCGAACAAGCCGACGACGCCACTCCAAACGGTGTCCTCTGAGGACTGCCCGAGTAGATTGAGCTGCATGATGGGTAAAAAGTTCGCGGGGATGTACAGCAACAAAGCCGCAATGACCAAGGCGAGGCTTCGCTCAACAACATTGTGGCGGTGAGCGTACAGCTCGTAACCACAGCGTGGGCATTGAGCTTTTTCACCGAGGGCGAGCGCAGGTTTGCGCATCAGCAAGTCGCACTCATGGCAGGCCACCAGGTCGTCCAGTGGTAAATCCGACACCTTGAGGGTATCAACCGGATCGGGCATAGATAGGGCTCTGACTCTAAAAAAGGTTAGGTGCCTATTCTAATGGGCTGGTTCATAAATAACTGTGCAAATTTGTCGGGGCGGAGTGTAGCGTTTGAAAGATGGGGGTGTCAGACAGTGTACGTCGGCGTTGACTTACTTGGTGGCCAAGCCTGTTCCTGCACTTTCCGACCGCCCAAAACAAAACCCCTGTTCGCGTTAGCAAACAGGGGTTCTGGAATTTAATCTTGACGATGACCTACTCTCACATGGGGAAACCCCACACTACCATCGGC
>NZ_JBARTQ010000156.1:0-3557 GCF_049645325.1 Pseudomonas sp.
GTTGACGGCTGCAGGTTCGTTGTTGCCGATACGTGCCAGTAGCTCAACGTCCGGATCAGTGTCTTTCAATCAGGTAATACTCGGTCCGGGGGCTAAATGTCGGGTTTCAGCGGATCCAGTGCCCTTCGCGCCAGTACCAGTTCGGCCCGCGGGATTCCCAATGGCCGGGTTCCCAACGTGCATTGCGCATCACCGGCTGCCAGTGGCCGGGCACCCAGGCGTAGGCACCGCCTTCCCAGCGCCAGTGGCCTCGGTCCCAAGCGTAGCCGGGGCGTTCGGCGGGGATGACTTCGACCCGCTCCGCCGGCGGTGCCTGGCGAATGATCACTTCGGTCTGGGCAAAGGTCGGGGTGCTGACAACCGCGGCGAAAGCCAGCGGGACAAGCAAGGCATAGCGCAATCTGGCCAGTGGGCTCATGGCAACTCCTTCATACGGCGAGCGAAAGTGCACGCTGCTGATGGGTTGAACGCTGGGTGCAGAAAAATCCGTCGCGAGAAACACAAATAGTTTCTCGACGCTGATCGAAAGGAAGTATTGCTCAGGGGATGGCGACGCTTGATGAAATGTTTGAAAGGGGTGCGACGGATTTGTGTCGGTGATGACGTTCAACGGTTAACGCAGCACCCACCAAGAGGAAATATCATGTCTCGTCGCCTGTCCATGCTCGTCGCCGCCCTGTTGATCGCCAGCCTCAGCGGCTGTGTGATCTTGCCGGAACATCGGCATTGCTGCTGGCGCTACTACGGCGCCGTGTCGACCCCGACCAGCACCGTCAACAGCTAACCCACCGCCGCAAACCCACGGCGCCCGGCCTTGATCTCGGTGCGCAGTTCGCCGATAAGGTTTGAGACGGAACGGACGCTGTCCAGGCCTTGGGGCGACACCCGGGTCAGCAACAGGTCGACGCGACCGGAGGCCGGCTCACACGCTGATGCGCAGCGAACCGTCGGTGTTCAGGCTGCAATCACAGGCCAAGGGCAGGAAACCCGAGGCCATGATGCGGTTGAGTTCGGTGATCGACATCATGACAAAGCCCCGTCCGTGGGTTCTACCCTGAAGGTGTGATCCACCCAGCATAGATAAGGTTTTGCCTGCTACGGAACAATTAATTCAAAAGTGCTACCTGCGCCGCATTTTGCCCGCCAAACGCTGGTGTGCTGGCGCCAGAAACCCAGCGCACGACCTCTCGTCTGCTGCCCCGCCGAAGGCTTGACTCAAGGCCGCGTTCACAAGAGGCTCATGGCTCTTCGCCTTCATCAGAGCGGCCTTCCATGAGCATCGATCCCCCGAGCCGTCCCGACAGTGACGTGTACAAAACGCTGCTGGAATCGACCAAAGCCATCCCCTGGCGCATTGACTGGCAGACCATGACCTTCAGCTACATTGGCCCGCAGATCGAAGCACTGCTGGGCTGGACCCCGCAAAGCTGGGTCAGCGTGGATGACTGGGTCGAACGCATGCACCCGGACGACCGTGAATACGTGGTGAACTTCTGTGTGTCGCAATCGCGCGCCGGCGTGGACCACGAAGCCGATTACCGTGCGCTGACGGTCAATGGCGACTATGTGTGGATTCGCGACGTGGTGCACGTGGTGCGCAAAGACGGCGAAGTCGAAGCGCTGATCGGCTTCATGTTCGATATCAGCGAGCGCAAGAAGACCGAAGAACACCTGATTCGCCTGCAAAAACAGCTGGAGGAATATTCTTTCCAGGACGGCCTGACCGGCATCGCCAACCGCCGGATGTTCGACACCGTGCTGGAGCGCGAATGGGCCAGTGCCCAGCGCAGCCAGTTGCCGCTGTCGTTGATCATCCTCGATATCGACTATTTCAAGCAGTACAACGACCACTACGGGCATATCAAGGGCGATGAAGCGTTGCGCCAGGTCGCGCGGACCTTGTCCCAGGCGGCCAACCGGCCACGGGACTTCATCGCGCGCATCGGCGGCGAGGAGTTTGTGTGGTTGCTGCCGGAGACCGATGCCGCTTCGGCCCGGCAAGTGGCGCGGCGCTGCCTGCACCTGATTTGCCAGCAGCAAATCGAGCACGCCTTTTCACCGGTGTCCACGTTGCTGACCTTGAGCCTGGGCGTCGGCACCCAGGCCGTGACACCCGACAGCGCCATGCTCGGCTTTGTCGAGGCCGTGGACAAGTTGCTGTACCAGGCCAAACGCAACGGACGTATGCGCGCAGAGTTTGCCGATATTGAAGTTTGACGCCAAGGTCAAATTCCGGGCAAAAAAAATCCCAAGTAGCTGATGGAAACTTGGGATTTAAAAATGCATAAACCGTGGGAGGTGAACGCCCGGCTATAGTACCGACTGTCAAAATCGGTAACAAGATTATTTTAATCCTTTCGTCGGATTAAAAAGCGCGTAAGTCATTCAATAACCACATATTTTTTAAGGTAGAAGCGGCAATAAATGCCACTTTTTGGTGCAAGTAACGCTGATAGACACTTGCACTTCGCCGTTGCATTTCCGTTATTAAAATAAGGTTATTGGTTATAACGGCGCAACTGTTTTGGAGTAGCGCGACTTCAACTCTTTACAGACATCCCCAGGTTCGAGGCTACCGGGCAATGCGGCGCGCGCGATATTTTCGACTTGGCGGCACAGCGTCAGGCGCTCAGCCGCCGATTCGCGCTGTTGATCAACCTGGGCATTGATCCACATGAAATAGCCCCCGAGCAGAACCGCGACGCACACGACCCCGACCACGATGTAGCGAGCGCTATTGGAGGGAGGCGGCTCTGGCGGGTTCATGGCACTAAGGTGCTCTGCGTTTCTGATATCGCACATCATCTCCTTCAACCCGGGCTACCACTGTCCAGCCCAAGCGTTGGTAAAACCCGTTGGCGCGAATTTCATCGCGCCCATCAGTCATCAGGAAGAGCGTGTCATGGCGCTCGAACAAGGCCGCTTCGGCCACCGCCATCAATTGGCGGCCCAGCCCCAAGCCCTCATAGGTTGGCTGTACAAACATCGCAAAGACCTCGCCTTCGACCAGATCGACCATGGAAAAGGCTGCCGGCTGCCCATCAACTTCGGCGATCCAGACACAGGCAGCCTCACGGATGCGGTCGGCCAATACCCGTGGCGTGATGCCCACGTCGGCCATTTGTTCGCGACTCAAATGGTTTTGCTGCACCGACGTGCGGATGGCGAAGAGCGTATCGACATCGTCCTGGGTCGCCACGCGTATGAGCGTTTGCATAGTGGCCTCCTGGTGAAGGACGCAATTGTAAGCAAATAGAAACACATCGTTTGTCGTGGATTTGTAAAACGCAGGTTTGCAGAGCGATTTAGGAGCTGTCGAGCTTCAGCGAGGCTGCGAGGGCGGTGGGTCAGGCGGCACGAATCAACTGTGGGAGCTGTCGAGCCCCAGCGAGGCTGCGATGGCGGTAGGTCAGGCGACATCTCTATTGGCAATGCCGCCCCTTCGCGGCCTCGCTGGGCTTGACGGCTCCCACATCTATAAAGGTTTCGCCTGCTGCTGACGACGAAACTGTCCTGGCGCCAGGCCATGGGCCTTGCGGAAGCAGCGGGAAAAGTAG
>NZ_JBARTQ010000157.1:0-6416 GCF_049645325.1 Pseudomonas sp.
GATTCAAGCCGGAGTGAGGGCATGCCGAGCCACAGCGAGGCACCGAGTGGAGGGGCAAGAGCGCTTTGGTTACTTTCGCGCTTTTCGAAAGTGACCCGCTGTAAGAGCGGAACCCATATAAGCCATCACCCAAACAACGGATATGTACACAACCACACCTGCAACGTGACTTACAACTTGGCAATCGACACTTCAGTCGACTTCACAAACGCAATCACCTCGCTGCCCACTTTCAATTCCAGGTCACGCACCGAACGGGTGGTGATCACCGACGTCACGATGCCGGACGCCGTCTGCACGTCGATTTCCGACACCACTTCCCCCAGCAGGATTTCCTTGATCACGCCCTTGAACTGGTTGCGCACGTTGATCGCTTTGATAGTCATGTCGGCTTTCCTTTTGGCTGTTGGGTCAATCCGCACGAATGCGCAGGCCCTCAAAATGCGCCACCCAACAAAATAACAAAAGGAATATATAACTCTTTATTTATTCGATACAGCTATATACGTACTGTTCACCCACCAACACCTCATCAACAAATTGCCCGCCGCGTAGCAGCTGCCAAGCACCCGAGAGACGGCGTCAGCACTCAACCTGAAACACCGCTGACGCAGTCTCACCAGCGCGCAGCAACCAGGTCACCCTGAGCCCCGGCGAGATGGCACAGAGACTGCATATTCCCAGAATGCATGATGGAACATGCCGTTTCAGTTTTCTGAATATAAGAAAGCCTTCTCTCAACGCCTTGCCCGGAGCTGTTCCATGAAACCCTTCACCCTACGTTTACTGGGCGCCTGCGCCCTCGCCCTGTGCGCACAACACCCCGCATTCGCCGCCGACACCGACCCGGCTGAAGTCAATCTGGATTACGCCTACTACTCACCGGTCAGCCTGGTGCTCAAGCATTTCGGCTGGCTGGAACAAGCCCTGCCGCACAGCAAGGTCGGCTGGGTGCTCAGCCAGGGCAGCAACCGCTCCCTGGAATACCTCAACAGCGGCGGCGTCGACTTCGCCTCCTCCGCCAGCCTCTCCGCCGTATTGAGCCGCGCCAACGGCAGCCCGATCAAGTCGGTGTACGTCTACAGCCGCGCCGAGTGGACGGCTCTGGTAGTGCGCAAAGACTCCCCGTTCAAGAGCGTCACAGATCTTAAAGGCAAAAAAATTGCCGCCACCAAAGGCACCGACCCCTACCTCTTCACCCTGCGCAGCCTGCAAAAGGCCGGGCTGAAAAAGGACGACGTCGAGCTGGTGCACTTGCAACACCCAGACGGCCGCACCGCACTGGAAAAAGGTGACGTCGACGCCTGGGCCGGTCTCGACCCGCACATGGCCGCCAGCGAAATCCAGGCCGGTTCGCGGCTGCTGTACCGCAACAAAGACTTCAACAGCTACGGCGTGGTCAGCGTGACCGAGAAGTACGCCAAGGAGCACCCACAGACCATCACCAAAGTGCTTGGCGCCTATGAAAAGGCCCGCGACTGGGCCGTGAAGCACCCGGATGAGTTCGCCAAATTGCTTGCTGATGAATCCGGCCTGCCGCTG
The DNA here is from genome assembly GCF_049645325.1 of Pseudomonas sp. Taxonomy (GTDB): domain Bacteria; phylum Pseudomonadota; class Gammaproteobacteria; order Pseudomonadales; family Pseudomonadaceae; genus Aquipseudomonas. The sequence goes on from NZ_JBARTQ010000157.1 coordinate 1,543, forward strand.
GAGGTTGCCAAGCTGCAACTGTCGCGCACCGACCTCGGCAGCCCGCTGCTCACCACCAAGGACGTGGAGTCCTCCAAGGCTGCCGCGCCGATCCTGGTGTCCGAAGAGTTGGTCCGCCGTGGGGTCAACGTCGATCAGGTGATCGACCAGTTGATCGACACCTCGTTTGGCCAGACCCTGCCGAAGCAGTAAGGGGCGCGTGATGACAGGCAAACTCCAAGCATTGCCCCTTCCGGCGCCCGTGATCGGCCAGCGCAGCGCCTGGCCAAGAAGGCTTAAAGGCCTGGCCTTGCCGGTGCTGATCCTGTTGATTCTGGAAGGCGTGGTGCGCATCGGCTGGCTGCCCTCCTACCAGATGCCGGCGCCCAGCGAGATCGCCGTGACCCTCACGGACCTCGCCGAAGGCGCGCTGTGGAAGCACATCAGCGCCAGTCTGTTGCGGGTGTTGCTGGGCTTTTTTATCGGCGCCAGCCTGGCGTTGGTGTTTGCCGCCTGGGTCGGCCTCAGCCGCGAAGCCGAGGCCTACCTGGAACCGACCTTCGCCGGGTTGCGTTCGATTCCGAGCCTGGCCTGGGTGCCGCTGTTGCTGCTGTGGCTGGGCATCGATGAAACCTCGAAGATCGTGCTGATTGCCATCGGCGCGTTCTTCCCGGTGTACCTCAACGGTGTCGCAGCCATCCGTGATATCGACCGCAAACTGGTGGAAGTCGGGCAAATGTACGGTTTCAGCCGTCGGCGCCTGGTACGTCGAATTCTATTGCCGGCCGCCCTGCCCGGCCTGTTTACCGGGTTGCGCAGCGGCTTGAGCCTGGCGTGGATGTTCCTGGTGGCGGCCGAGCTGATTGCCGCCACACGTGGCTTGGGCTACTTGCTCAGCGATGGCCGCGAAACGTCGCGGCCGGACATCGTGCTGGCGGCGATTATTGTGTTGGCCGTCCTGGGAAAACTCAGTGACGGCGTGCTGGCGGCACTGGAAAAACGCTGCCTGGCGTGGCGTGACACCTTTAATGGCCAAGGTGCGCAACCATGAGTACGCAACCGTTGCTGGACATTCGCGTCGAGCGTAAAAGTTTCGCCAACACCACCGTGCTGAACCAGATGCACCTGGCCCTGCAGCCTCGCGAAGCGGTCAGCCTGCTTGGCCCCAGCGGGTGCGGTAAAAGCACGTTGTTAAGGATCATCGCCGGCCTGGAAACCGACTTTCAGGGTGAGCTGCAAAGCCCGGAAGGCGAAGTCGCGTTTGTGTTCCAGGAACCCCGGCTGATGCCTTGGCTGACGGTGGAACAGAACATCGGTTTCAGTGATGACGACCGCTATGACAAAGCCTGGGTCGCCCAGTTGATCGAGGAAGTCGGCCTCAAGGGGTTTGCCCAGGCACTGCCCAAGGCGTTGTCCGGCGGCATGGCGCAACGCGTGGCCATCGCACGCGGCCTGTATTCACGCCCGCAGGTCTTGCTGCTGGACGAACCGTTCAGCGCCGTCGATGCCTTCACCCGCATGAAGCTGCAGGACCTGCTGCTGCAACTGGCGGCGCACCATGCCATCGCCCTGTTGCTGGTGACCCACGACGTGGATGAAGCGCTCTACCTGAGCGATCGGGTGCTGGTGATGGACAATCGGCCCAGCAGCATTCGCCAGGACCTCGCGGTGGCGATGCCGCACCCGAGGGACCGGCGTGACCCCTTGCTGGCCCAGCTCAAGGCGCTGGCCTTGACCGAGCTGCAACGGGCGCATGTGATCTGAACATCAGTGGAAACGCAGCCGGGCAAAGGTGGGCGCTGGCTTGCCTGCTCCCACAGTGAGTCCCCGGGTTTTCAGGTAAGTGTGACCCAATAACGTGTCCGCGCCTGCACCTCGAACCCCAGGGTCGAGGCCAGCAGGCTGAGGATGCGGTCGGTGTCATCCAGGCGGAAACTGCCGGTAACGCGCAAGGCTTCCAAACGCTGATCCCAACGCAATACGCCCGGACGATAACGCTGCAACTCGCGCAAAAAATCCCCCAGCGCCTGGTTCTGCGCGGTCAGCACGCCCTCGCGCCAGCCCAATTGCAGCACATCAAACAGCACCGCGGTGCCAAGCCCGCCGGCGTTGAGTGAGGCTTGTTGGCCACCTTGCAGGGTCGCCGATTGGCCGCTCACATCGCGTACCTGCACCGTGCCCTTGAGCACCGACAGCAAGCAGCCGGACGCCAATTGCCGCACACACACCTCAGCCTGGCTGACCCGCACTTGCCCATAACGGGTGTGCACGGTCAGCGCCGCCGCGCCGGGTACAGTCAGGGCCAACTCGCCCTCCACCAAGGTGATGCGCCGCTGCGCAAAATCAATGTCGACGGCGGTGGCCGTGTTGAGTTGCAGGTGGCTGCCATCCGCCAGCGGCAGGCGCTTGCGTTCGCCGGTGGCGGTGTGCAGGTCGGCACGCCACACCTCGATCGGCAACTGGCGGCTGAGCAACCACGCGGTCGGCACCAGTGCCGCCACCCCCAGCGCACGCTTGAGGAGTGCGCGGCGCCCAGGTTGCGGGCGGTCGAGGCTGGCCATGGCCAAGGCCTGGGGCAAAGCGCTGAACCGCTGACGCAACGACTGGGCTTTTTGCCAGGTCTGTTCGTGCTGCGGATGGCTGTCGCGCCATTGCTGCAAGTTGGCGTGATCGCGCTCGGTGGCGGCGCCGGATTCCAGCAAAGCCAGCCACTGCGCAGCGGCGCGCGCGACGTCGCGGCTCACAGCTCGACCAACAGGCAGTGCTCGTAGGCCTGCGCCATGTAGCGTTTGACTGTGCGTTCGGATACCGCCAGGCGCTCGGCGATCTCGCGATAACCCAGGCCCTCCAACTGGCTCCACAGGAACGCGCGGCGCACCAGCACCGGCAGACCGTCGAGCAGTTCATCCAGGGCTTGCAGGGTTTCCAGCACCAGCCAGCGTTGTTCGGGCGACGGAACGCACGCCTCGGGCAGGTTGGCCAAGGCGTTCAGGTAGGCCTGTTCGAGGCTGCGCCGCTGATGAAAATTCACCAGCAAGCGCTTGCCGACCGTCACCAGGTACGCGCGCGGCTCCTGCAGATGCGCAATCGGCTGGGCGCTGGCCAGCACTCGCAGGAACGTATCCTGGCTGAGGTCTGCCGCATCCCAGGCATTGCCCAAACGCCGCCGCAGCCAGTTTTCCAACCAGCTGCGGTGGTCGCGGTACAAGCTCGACAGCGTCAGCTCGGCGGCGTGGGTCGGGACGACAGCATCATTCATGGCAAGCAACCTGCGTGGCGCGAGTGAGTCTCAAATGAGATTCATTCTATTTAATATCGCACCGGCACACCATGCTCATTTCAACATTGCGTTGAAAGCATCGCGGCTTTCTGCCGCAGCATGTCAATGAACAAGCCCAATTCCCGGCTCACCACCTCGCCTTTGCGCAACAACAGGCCAAACGGCGCCAGCCGTACATCCAGGGCCACCGGCAAGGCCACCACCAGGCCCATTTTCAGGTAGTCACGCAGGGCGCTTTCCGACAGCACCATCACCGCGTCGGTCAGTTGAATCAGTTGCTGCATCGAATACACCGAGCTGCATTCGATGATGTCCGCCGGGCTGGGCAGCGCCAGTTCTTGCAGCGCCTGGTCAAAGCCGATGCGCGCCGGGCTGGTTTGTGGCTGCAAAATCCACGGCCAGTCGCTGACCAACTCCGACAGCTCCAGCCGCTCGCGCTGGGCCAGGGGATGGCCAGCGTGGGCCACGACCAACATGCGTTCGTTGCCCAAGGGTTCGAAGGTGTAATGCTCGCTGTCGGTGGCGGCGTTGCGCCGGGTAATGCCCAGGTCGATACGCCCCTGTTCGAGCAACTGGATCACCTGGTCGCTGGTGTCACCCATGATGCGAATGCGTAGCTGCGGGTTAAGCGACTTCATCTGCGCGATGGAGTCCATGACCAGGTCGGGGGCCGCGCCCATGATGGTGCCGATCGACAAATAGCCGTATCCGCCCTGCTGGCGGGCCATCAGCTCTTCGGCGCAACGGTCCAGCCCGCTCAAGGCGGATTCGGCAAACCGGATCAACTCCTGCCCCAGCGCCGTGGGGCGCATGCCCCGGGGCAAGCGCTGGAACAGGTCACAGCCGAACATGTCCTCGATCTCGCGCAGCATGCGCGTGGCCGCCGGTTGCGACATGTTCAGGGCCTGGGAGGCACGGTGCAGGTTCTGGCTGGAACTCAGCGCCACCAGCATGTGCAGGTGCTTGTAGCGCAGACGGTTGAACAGGCTGGGAGAGATGGCAGGACTACGCATTTTTTTCCTTGTTAACGATACCCTGAGGTTATCAGTTGTAAGCGAGATTCGATTTGTAGCGCATTGCTCGGCCGCCGTACAGTCGCTGGCATAAGAACAAAACAACGGAATCGCTCATGAAAACCCTGCCTGCGCCCCTGCTCGCCAAGATTTCCTGGCGGCTGCTGCCCTTCCTGCTGCTGATGTACATCATGGCCTTTCTCGACCGCGCCAATGTCGGGTTCGCCAAGCAAGCCTTCCAGGCCGACACCGGCCTGAGTGACGCCGCCTTCGCCTTTGGTGCCGGGGTATTTTTCGTCGGCTACGCGTTGCTGGAAGTGCCGAGCAACCTGATCCTCCACCGTGTCGGCGCCCGCCTGTGGATGTGCCGGATCATGGTCAGCTGGGGCCTGGTGTCGGCGGCAATGGTGTTTGCCCATAACGAAACCAGCTTCTATGTGCTGCGCTTTTTGCTCGGTGTGGCCGAAGCCGGTTTCTTCCCTGGCGTGATCCTCTACCTCACGTACTGGTTCCCACAGGCCGCGCGCGGCAAGGCCATGGGCTTCTTCTACTTTGGCGCGCCGCTGGCGTTTATCTTCGGCAGCCCCTTGTCCGGTTTATTG
>NZ_JBARTQ010000158.1:0-21772 GCF_049645325.1 Pseudomonas sp.
GACGGGATGCCTGGGATGAAGGTCTGCTCTATCGATCCCGGCCGCCAGTCCCAATTCACATTGGTGAAGTTGTAGTTACCGCTGGAATCCTGAATGGGTGTGTTGTCCAGGTAGATGTCACGCGCGGTAGGTGTGCCGTCGAATTCGCCCTCGCCCACGGCGATCAGGATCTTGGCCAAGTTGGTCGAGCGCAGGCTATCGGGTGCCTCGACTGGCGATTTTGGTTTGCTCTCGCCACCTTTGGCGCCGCGAATATCCAACTTCTGTGCTGCGCCCATACTTCCTCCAGGCAATAAAAAACCGCCTCTCGGGCGGCTGGTTTGATGCGTTGCGTTTATGCCTTGTCTTCGGCGTAGATCGAGGCCGAGATGATTGCGCCGCCCCACCGGCGGTCACCGATGCAGATGGGCACCGGGTTGCCACTGGCGGTAGTGTTCTTGGCTGATCCGAATGCATAGCTGGGCATGTTTTCCGGCGAAGCGCTCTGCTTGAGGCCGGCGGCCTGAGGACTCAGCATCTGGATAACACCGCCGGCGAGCAGCGCGATACCCGTACTGAGGGTTGCACCGCCAGTGAAGAAGGACGCAGCGATCAGCACCACACCAATGATTGTTTGGAGGAGTCCCGCACGCTTTGCCCCTTCCACCACCGGAATAATCCTGATTTCCTTGGTTCCACCCATTCCGAACTCGTCCGGCCCAGAGTTCTTGCGGTTGCGGAAGATGGCAAAGCGCAATCCGAGTCGGTCAAGACGGCGGACCTCATCCTCGAACCCCTCAATAGTCGCCTTCAGTGCACGGAACACTTCCCAGGTATCGCCCGATGCAACCTGCCGGCGGTGCAGCCTGCCGAACTTCTGCGCCAGGGAGCCGGACAGCTTGATAACTGTCATTGGCGAGTAAACGATGGCGCTCATCGGGCCTCCTTGTGTCGAAGAATTAAGCGGGTGCGTTGTAGCCATGGACCGCCGTAGACGATCACCTCTGAAGGCCGCCCATACAGGTGGTGCAGAACGAAAGGGCCAGGGCCAAACACGCCGGACTCTTCACCAGGAAGGCCGGGATCGGAGCCAAGATAAATGCCTGCGTGGTTCGGGTGAACTGTGCGGCCCACCTCCATCACGATCATGTCGCCGCGCCGCGGACTGTCGACTTGCTCGAAGCCAGCAGCCTCGTAGTTCGCCTCGTACAAGCTGGTGCTGTCCGCGCTCTCCCACCAGCCGTCGGCGCGCTGGAAGGCCTCGAACTCAAGATTCCACTCGCGCTGATACCAGTCAGCGCAGACCTGCCAGCAGTCCCAGGCGCCGTGAACAAATGGCCGCTTGAGCAGCGGCGTGCTGCCGGTTGGCGTGATCGTCCTGAGGTCGCCTTCTGGCCACGACAGAATGTGCCAGGGCAAGGCCGTAGCCTCGCACATGGCCAGGTCGCGCGAAGACGGGCGGCTTGTAGCGTCAGGGTGAGAGTGAACAATGCCTATCACCTCGCCCTGGTCTTCCGCCGCGGCGTAGTCCTCTGGGTCAAGCCGAAACTCTTCGTTCGGCTCACTGGCGATGTTCCGGCACTGTAAGTACTTCTGCGCTCGGCCCACCGCAAGCACCAGGCCGCAGCATTCTTTCGGGTACTCGGTCGCCGCATGCGCCTGGATGGCCGCAATGATGTGTTTGCGCATTCTTCAGCTCCGGGCAATGAGTGACACAGCGGGAAATCCACCGAATGGATAGGGGTTGCCCTCACCGAAGCGGGGAATGCAGCAGCGCCCCAACGTTCCGTCAGGTACGTCGTTTTCAGGGTTATCCGTCAGATTTCCATCCTTGTCCCGGTACGGCCCTGTGTAACCACAGTCCGGGCCTCTATACCCGCCGGTTAGAGCCCAGTGGCATAGCGTTGTCATCTGCCGGCCGATGGTTTCGCCGCCAACATCGCCCGGGCTGGCCAAGTCCCAGCTGACCGTCTCGCCGTCTTCGTTGGTCTTCTGGTCGACGTACCAAACCTCGATCGACTCTTGGGTAGGGTCAGCCGAAGGGTTGCCGCCTTCAAAGTTCACCGCATCAAGGAATTCGGCCAGGGTATTGCGGATGGTCAGCTTGAACTCCAGCAGATCCTCAAAGGCCAGGCACAGCGCTGTGATCCGCCCGTTAACGTTACCGACCGAAAGCTTCGGCCGTACCGCCGTGCCGTCTCCGTTTGCCTCGCTGCCCTCGTACTGCATTGGCCAGGCGCCGTATTCCTCCCCTTTCCACCAGATCGACTTGGCCGGCAGCTGGTCGGCGCTGGGGCCGGCAGCCAACAATTCGGCTGGCGTGTGCGGAATCGCATGCCCATGGAAGCGCAGGACATCCGCGCCGTAGTCGGTGCCGTCCAATTCGTACAGCATGACTTCGTTCCCAGGCTCAAGAGTCTGGATAGTATTGATCAGCGACATGATTTGACCTTACGGGTGGAAGGCGCGCTCGAATGTCGCCGTCACTTTGAAGACGCCGCCGCCCATAGGGGTGGGGGTTGGGTTTTTGCAGGTGAACAGGCCAAGCTGGCCGAGAGGTGTCGTCCAAAGGAAAGCTTTCGCCCCCTGATGCCGGTCGAAGAACGCCATCAGGGCCAGCGCCGTGGCGGTGTTGCCGGTGTGGGTTATCGGGTACGCATCTTCTTTGTTATTGGGGCCGTCGCCGACAACTTGCTTATAGCCCCCGCCAAAGCGTGATTCCCTGGTCCTATATTCAAGTGTCGGCGCCTCCCCGTGCTGGGTGGCCCAAGTGAACGTTTCAATCGCCATGGTTACCTCCCATTGATCAAGCGCCAGATCGAGCCGCCAGGCTGCAATCCTTTTGCGATGGCTGTTTCTGCCTCGGTCTTGGCCGCCTGCTGGACGCCCTTCCCTAGCTGCGTAGTGTCCTCTTGAGTCGGGCCGCTACCATCGCCACCCGTCTGCACGGAAACCGCGACAGGAAAGTTGTAGGTGATCCCGCCTCCGCCCGCGCCAGCCCCAGATGCGGCCATAACAGAGCTTCCGCCAGTCATCAGCGGCGTGACACTGCCGCCCTGCGCGCCAGTCATCAGGTACGATCGGCCGCCCTGATTGAACAGTTCGGGCCCCTTTTCGTTTACTTCATACAAGGTGTTTGGATCGACCGGACCGCCGGATGCCCGACCCTCAACAAGAGAACTCCCGATGCTGGAGCCAAAGCTCGTTGTAGCGCCTCCGCCAAAGTAAGCGCCGATCGCACTACTGGCGAAACTCGACAACAGCCCCGAAGCTGCTTGCCGAGTAGCGATGCGCGCCATGTCCGCCAAAATGGACTTGGTGAAGTCGGAAAAGGAAAGTTTGCCGGTAACAGCAAAATTCGCGACCGCGTCCTCCATGCCGGAAAAAGCATTGGTGAACAGGCTCTTCGTTTGCCCCGCCACATCGTTCGCAGACTGCAGGTAGTTCTGAAAAGCCGACGAGGCGCCACTGCGCCAATCACCTTGTGCCTCCGACATTTTGTCGTAGTTGTCCACCACGGTGTCGCGGTACTTCCGTTCTGCATCTTCCAGGCTTGCCAGGTCGCGCAAGTAGTCTTCCTGACTGTACTTGTCGGGCGCAGTTTTGCGGCGGTCCAGTAGCTTGGCGCGCTCTTCGTTGAACTTGTCGGTAGTGGCGTCGAGGCTCGATTGCAGTGCTGCTTGCCGATCGCCCAGGCCCAGCCCATTAGCTGCGCGAGATCCGGCCGACTCCAGCGCAGCGCGCTGACGCTCCAGCTGATTGACGTACGCCTCTGAGGCGGCCGTCATTTGCTCCAGCCGGCCTTTCTCACTTGTGGCGATGACCGTCAGCTGGCTGTCCGCATCCTTCTGTGCCTTGACCATCCCCTGCCGTGCGTCGGCGATCTTCTGGTCAAGCTGGATGCTCTGAGCCGCCGTTGTGCCTTTCTTGGTCTTGGCCGCCTCCAGTGCGTCAATCTCAGCCTGGTACGCCGCGGTGACATCGTCCTTTTCCTGATTGATCAGGGCCGACCGTTGCTTGGCATAGTCCGACAGCGAAACCACGCCGGCTTTCTGCTGAGCCTCCAGTTCCTTCTGGGCGTTTCGGTAGTCCGTGACGATGTCGGTCAGGTTGTTTTTGGCGTTGTTGAAGCTGGTCAGATCGACCGATCCGGCCCCGGCTTTTGGATCCTTGTTGTCTTCATCAATTTTTTTGCGGAGCTTGTCATAAGCTCCGCCGGAGAACTTCTTCCCATCGAAGTCCACACCATTCAGTGTTGCGGACTTCTGTCCTGTTTTTTCTGCATCCTGATAAAGCTTGGTGAACTGATCATTTAGCTTTTTGTAGGCATCCTTGCGCTTAGTGAGCGGATCCAGGCTATCCATTTGCTTGTCCAGTTCTTTCTGGACCGCGATCAGCTCCTTGTTAGCATGTGTTGTTTCACCCGTGGTCGCAGTGAGACTTTCACTGGCCGCCTGGCGAGCCTTGAGTCCGACGAGTTTCTTCTCTAGCGCCTCAGTTGAGTCGTCATCCTCTCCCGTGCCCAGGCCGAGAGCTGAGTTCAGTGAGCTCAGGCCATTAGAAATTGCGCCAGCAAATCCGCCGCCTTTGCGAGTGTCCAGCACGCGCTGAACGATTTCAATTTGCTTGGGCAGATCTGGAAACGCCTCTGCGCGGATGTATGCATAAGCTCGCTTTGTGGCAAGTCCGATGTCATCCCAATCTCGCTCTATATCGGAGAGAGATGAGCGGTAGGCCTTTAAGCGTTCCTGAGCTGAGAGGTTCAGGTTTTCGCTTAGGACGTCTAGCGCACGCTGATGATCTCCCTGATCATCAATGCCCTTGATAACCTCGTACTGCTCGTAAGTAAGCAGGCCGTACTTCTCACTGATCTTGGACGCCGACTCGGTCGCTGTGTCGCCCACATTAGCCAGGGACGTAGCGATCTCTCCCGCCCCCTTTCCGGTTACCTCTCCGATGGCGGCTGCCGCTTGCGCCAGATTCTGCATCTGAGTGCCACTGGTAGCTGCGCCTGATGCCAGTGCAATAACGGCTTCGCGAGCCCCGGCGAGATTTCCAGTTAAAACCCCGGCCGATTCGCTCATAGCTTTCAGGCTGGCAATGCTTTGGCCTGCGTCGTTCGATCCGCCGTTGATAGCGGCGTTGAATTCTCTAGCCCGCTTCATTGCATCAAAATAGGCGTATCCAATACTGCCTAGCACAGCAACGAGAAGTCCGGCAGGAATGACCATTCCCGCTAGGCTTTTTGCAGATTCTCCAGCTCCCGCCCCAAGTTGGGCAATAGCACGAGCACCGCTCCCCAGGTCACCCGATTGCAGTGCATTGGCGAGTTGCATTACGTTTTCTTGAGCCTGGCGAGTGCCGAGCTTCAATTTGTCGAACGCAGTCTCCGTCGCGGTTAGCCCGGCACGGTCCTTGCCGATCTTGGACAGGGCTTCCTGGTATCGTTCAGCATCCATCTGACCTGCTTTGTGCAGGTCGTTAAGCGCTTTCTCTTGAGCCTCCAGCTTCGCAAGCTTTGCAGTCACCGGGTCAATCCCGTTGACAGTGCGTTTCAGCGCTTCAATCTGGCGGTTTTCGGCATCGATCAGCTTCTGCTTCTGCGCCAACTCCTTGGCTTCGGCCTTCTCGATTTTGTCGTAGGCCTTACCCAGCTGATCTTGATACTTTGCCTGATCTTCGATAGTGACCAAGCCACCTTTGCGAGCGCGCTCCAACAAACCCTCTGCCCGCACCAAAGATTCAATGCTGTCGATATTGCCCGTCATCGCCTTGTCGAGTTGGCTGATAACGGTGATCTCTGCGGCGGCGCTTTCAGTCGCTTTGCGGCTTGCACCGGATCTGCGATCTATCGCGGCAGTGGACTTATCGACGCCTTGGGCTATCTCATTTTCTGCCTGAGTGATCTTCTTACCCGTGTTGGCCATGCCTTCGCCGGACTTTCCTAGGTCGTCAATTGCCTTCTGTGCGCCCTCTGCGGAATCAACCAATTTATCCAGATCGTCAGCGGCCTTCGCTGCTTGTGAGGACTCGACTGCAATGCCCAGGGAGGCGAAGTTGGTGCTCATCAGTTTTCTCCGGGCAATAAAAAACCCGCCGGAGCGGGTTTGTTAAGGTGTTTATTTAGTGCTGATTAAAATATCCGAAAGCCACAACAGCTATTCCCAACAACAAAACGAGAATAGTTCGGTGGCTTCTCATAGGCCCATACACAACATCGTGCGCAGCCTTTGCTTCAGCGTCAGTGATTGGCGTCAGATCGCTTCCGCAGTGCTTGCACTTGGATGCCTGCATTTTTACAAACTCTGAGCAGCTAGGGCAGGCCCTCTCCCCGTTAGAGTTAACAAGAAGCCCATTTTTAATAGGCGATGATTTTTCCGGGGATGGCTTGATTATTAGATAAATGACCAGTCCAAGAACAGGAAAGAAAATCCCCACCAAAAACCCTTCGAAAGCCGACCTGTTCTTCGCGTTTGCCGCTACGGCCGTGAGTCCGGCAACAATGAGCCAACCAAAAACGATAACCTGTGACATATCAACCTCTCCTTAGGTACTTAGAAGCTGCTCGGCTGCACGGCTATCGACCCACCACCAGCAGGAAGGAAAACCCTGAATTTCTTTTGCTGGCCCTGCTTCAAAACTACTGATGTTTCCATCCGTTCGGGGTTCGCTGCGCAAAGTGCCGAGCCGTCCAGGGCAGCGCCTAGCAACCACTCACCGGAAGGCACCTGGAAGACAGCCTTCTCGCCGGTATCCAGCTTTGCCACGGGAGCACCGTTTAGGAAGATGGTCGCAAAACAACCCCCTCCAAGAAACCCTGTGTCTCTCGTCACGATTAGCGAACTGCCACCAGGCACTGGCTTTTGGTAACCGATTACTCTTTCGGATGGCGCTGGGCGCGCCTTGTCGGACGGAACTGGAGAAGTCGCACAACCAGCCAGCAACGCTACCGCCAGCGCACCTACGAATAATTTCATGTCGTTCCCTCGTTGAGAAATGGAGAGACTTTATCACCAACGAGAGAGCAACACGAAAGCCCCGCATGGGCGGGGTTCTTCGGGTTCGTGGGAGGGCGTCGAGACGACGCCGGATGCAAAAAAAACCAGCGCGGAGTTGGGCTTCATAAGCTTGATTTAAACCTTACAGCGAGCGCAGCTCAGTGAATGCGCGAGCAATGCAGTACGGAATCACTGCGCAGGTCAGGCCCATAGCCGCTGCGGCGGCTTCTTGCGGCGCACTGGTTGCAGCGTACATTCCACCGAAGCCCACGACGGCACCGATCAACGACATAAAAATGGTTACGCCCCACATAAACTTAGCCAACTTGATTCCCTTCATTCGGTAATTTTTCTCACTCACCCACAGAGGTTGAGCGGCACATTCATTGCGGAATCTACAGTTGCAACTACGCGAGGTCAATTTGACATCACTATGCCCGGTCCTGTCCGGGCATCCAGCGTGGATGGAATGCCAGTAACGCCGACACCCATTCAAATAGTAGCCTCCTGCCTTCACGCAAGGATTCCCCAGTCCTACGCCTGCAAGCCCAAGGACTGGGGTTGCGCCAATATCGGCGCGTTTATGACCTGGAGGTCAATGTGAACGACGGAAAAATAAATCCACTGGAAGGACTGAGTTCACCAATTGGTATGGGGACGTTGGCAGTCACGCTGGCGCTAACCAGGGCTGTTCAGGCCATCGCGGGCAAGGATAGCAAGGTAGTCGACACCTTACTGCAACAAGCTCTGGCTTCAGAACTATTTGCGAACTGTAGCGAAGAGATACAAAAGAACTTTAAAGCGCCTATCTAGAAAGCGCTCCAGGCCACCGCCGAAACAAGAGAACAGCTTTCCAAAATCAATCAGAGCTGATCAAGATCCGCCTCAAGGGAAGATGCAGACCCCGCAGCTTCACTGAACCCGAGCGCATGCTCAATTCTCAAAAGCCGGCGCTCGAGCAGGTCGGCTTTCTCTTGCGACTCATCGCTAAGCCCTTCGGGCAGACCAACCCCAATACCAGCGAATCGACCGGCGTCAATAATGACCGCACCGGTGATATGGGCTTCGCAGTCACGCATTTCAAAAGGGTTTTTCATACACTGCTCCTGCGGCCATGCCGCGTCATGTTGGTTGTCTTGCATCTTCGTGCCTGAGGATCAGGCACCCCTTGCGCTCTCCCGCTGTTCTGCCATCACCTGCAGGGCTTCAGCCTCCATACGCCGGAAGTCACTGAAAATGGCTTGTCGCTGAATCACCGGCACGCCACACATTCGAATCACCCCGGAGAGAACGCTGTAGTCCATACCTGTTGCGCCGCACGCGCCTGTGCGCCACTGGGTGCTCATAGCCTCAAAGACTTTGAAGGCGTCCCAGTTGTCCGGCCAGATGCCGACTTCCTTGTCGGGGATGTCCTGGCGAGACAAACCGAAGGCCATCAGATCTGCATCTGACGGCCCGGGCTCATACAGCGCGCGGGAGGCGCTTAGGAGTTTCCCAGGCGGGCCTCATTGAAGGCCTCTGCGTAAGCATTCAGCACCGCTTTCGGGGCTGAGTTAATTGAGTTGACGAGGATGCGCACGTTTTCAGGCGTGAACTTTTCCTCGATATCCCAGCCGACGACCACATCCAGCAGTTGTTCAGCCTGCAAGGCGATCTGTGCGGCAGTGAAAGCTTTGAGGTCCATGTCGCCGACCTGCTTGCCCAGTTCGTCGTGCCGCTCGTTCCAGCCGGTGTACAGCTCGGCGAGCGCAGTACGGTCCAAGTACTTAAACTCGAACTCCACCTTTTCGGCGTTGTAGCCGGCGCGCTGGATCATCACCGGCGCCTTGAAGGTCGGCTTTTGGATCAGCTTGAACTTGGCCATGGATTACACCGTGGCCGCGTAGCGGGTTGGAAGGCCAGTCAGGGCAACGCTGATAACACGGGTCATCAGGTTGTTGCGCGACATGGTCGGCGTCGCGGTGATCGACACGTAGCCGTTGTAGATAATGCTGCTACCGCCAGGGAGGTTCAGGCGAAGCAACCGAGGCTGCTTATCGTCGTCCGCCGCCTCGCAGACAGCCACATAGGGCTTGGACGGATCGTCAGCGACGGTGTAAGTCAGCGTGATCGGGTTCTTGGTGGTCGGCATCTGGCGATCGTTGTCGTCGGCCACGAAACCAAAGGTCAGGAACTGCTGATCGCCACCGGCCGAGTTCATTTCGGTGACCTGAGAGATCTCGGTGAAGGCAGTCACCTCACGGACAGTGCCGATACCGGAGCCCGCTGGGTACTGCTGAGCGTTGGTGGTGTTCACGCCTGCCAGTGCGAATGTGCCGCTGGCAATTACGCCCACACGGACACCGCGACCGTCGAGGCGAGTCCAGCCGGAATTGACGGCGACTACATCGCCCTCGGCCAGGCCATGGGCTGCAGCAGTTGCGATTGCCGGATTGGCGTTGGTCAGGGCCGTGAACGGGATTGCAACACCGTAAGTCGATGCAATCTCAAGGGTGGCGCCGTTGGGCATTTGGATGCCGGCCATGGGTGTTTCCTCTTTTAAGAAATGACAAAACCCGCGCAGTGGCGGGTTTCGGGGTTTGCCCAACGGGCGGAATCAGGTGGCGATGTCAGCTCGGTATTCGAACGACACTGGCACGGTGAAAGTCGGTGGATCGATGATGCCGGGGCCAGGGTCAACTGGCGACATCGTGACGACGGTGAGGCCTGCCTTCGTGTCTCGCGCATAAAGCGGGAACAGCGTGCTCAACTCAACCACAAGGGGGTTCGTCTTGGTCTTGCCGGTATTGGCCGGAGCCACAATGCTGACCTGGTAGACGCCGATGAATGCGCGGTGGTCGCCAGCGAGCGTGCTGCTCGCGGTATCGCCCGGGAGCAAGAACGCCCGCAGATAGGTCTCGCCGTCGGCCGGGTCGTACTGGACGTTCTCGAACACAACCTTGATCGGCTCAGCCCGCGCCTTGCTCCAGGAAAGCAACTTGGCCTCGTAAATGGACGCAATGATGGCGTGGCTCATACCTGGTTGTTCCTTGTGGCTTGGTCGACGATATGCTGGAAGCGGGCCAGGGTGATGCGGACCATTCCACCGGGAGCTTGTTTTGAGTGTCCATATTCAAGTGGAATAGAGTAAGGAAGGTTGTTCACGATGTAGGCAGTTTGCCCCGCTGTCAGGGATTGAACCTGCGCTTTGAGCACGGCGATGCTGACGTTACCGCTGACATCGACCTGATCAAGTACTCCCTCGGCCGGCGTATCAATCGAAAACTGCCAGTTCCCGCGGAACCGCCCGCCGACGTAACCCTTGCCAGCCACCAAACCGTTCACATTGAAGTTCTGGTCGCGCTCGGTCTTGGTCAGGGGGTTGGCATATTTCACGCCGCGCCGCAGCTTGCCGGCCTTGGTGAAGTTCGATTCGTTGAGGTTGATGATCGTGTTGCGCACTGCAACCTTGAAGTCGTAGTCATCGGCCGCCCGCTTGTTCGCCTGTCGGTAAATGACGTTCGCTGCCCAGATCTCGGGGCTGCCCACCGGCGACATGCGGATGACGCTGCTACCGATTTCGATGACGATCTCTCGGATGGTCGCGTCGATTCCGCCCTTCGCTCTCTCAGCAAAATCGCGAATGTTCTCGGCAAAGCTGCCGTTCATGCTCGCGTATTTGTTTGTCACGACCGCACCTGCAGCTCATACAGGATCGGTGTACCGGCGGGGTTGACCTCTTTCAGCGGAGGCACGATTGACCAGGTGCGGCCTTGAGCAACTACCTTGTCGAGCAAGCCCGGCACCCAGGCCAAGCCCTGCGCGGCGATCTTGAGCTTCTTGTCGCCCTGCCTGATTAGGCTGTTGTTCTGGAATTCGATACCGGTGAAGTCGATCAGGATGCCCTGAGCGATTTGCTCGACAGTAACGCCTGGCGCTTCGCCCCCCGTCTCCGGGTCGTACTCTCCCGGCTCAGTCTTGCCAATAGTCACAGGCTGGCCGAACTCTGTGATCATCTCCAGAGCCATCACGGCCATTTCGTCGTAGAAGGTGGCCATGGTGGTCTCCGTTGCTGCTATGCGCGAATTGCGAACAGTCCGCGCTTTTGTAGGTAGTCGGCAAACTGGGTTGCGCTCGGTCGATCCGGCGCCGCCGGCAGCAGTCGACCACTGGTGTTGGAAATCGTGGCGTACTCGCGTGTTACCGCGCCTTCTACACGTTCCAGCGTTACAGCACCCTTGCGCTTGTCGATTGGGTCGATGTCGTCCTGGTGGATCTCTGCGGCCAGGGCCATCTGCCCGTACTGGATCCGCGCCGGCAGGTAGTTATCTGGCTTGATCTGGAAGTCCAGCTCAACACCCCGGCGCGGCCAGGCCAGTGCCTGCTCGCTGCTCATCTTGCGGCCTTTCCAGGTCTTGCCATCCATCGCCAAGGCGGCCCGGCGCAACAACGCTTCCTGCTCAGGAACACCCGCAGGGATGACTGTGCCGAACTTCACGGCATACATGGCCAGGTCCTCGGCGCTCGCGTAGCTTTCGGCGTCCGGCTTACCGGTACCGTCCTCGATGATGAGTGTCATGCGTCAACTCGCTGGAATGGTGTGAAAATTGGCCACCGGGTCACCGGCAGCCAGCATTATCAGGCCTTGGGCAGATCAGCGACGAGCTTTTCCAAGGATTCTTTAGAGGCGTTGGCCCGGTATGGAACCTTGGCTTCGTCCAGCTTAGCCTTCAGATCGGCGATTTCCTTTGCGTCCGGGTCGTCCAGGCGAGCCTTGGCGGCTTGCTGGAGAAGGTCGTCCACCTGCAGTTGCAGAGCCTTAACCTTTTCAGCTTCGCCATCACGCTCACGGATGAGGCTTTCCACGCCCGCGCTTACCGCCTCGAACACCTGAAACAGGCGGTCAGCGATCGGGCCAAGCTCGCCTTCTGGGCGCACCAGCACTTGATCGGCGAATGACTCGACAATCAGGCCGACAGATTCGAGTTCGACGCGGAAGGCGTCGATATCGACACTGGAATTGCCGCCGCCGATCAGCAGCACGGTAGGCAGTTCCTTGATAGTCACGTCGGGCACTTCGCCGGCAGCATCTTCACGGCTTTCGGTGATATTCGCATCGATGATGCGCAAGCCATTCGCCTTGGCCAGCGCCTTCACGTCTTCCTGGTACTGGTGGAACGGGCCGGGCAGATACCAGATGTTCTTGTTGCTCATGATCGTATCCTCGCCAAGCTGGGCACTAGGCCCAGCATGACTGTCATGGGTTACTTGGAGGCATCACCGATCAGAGCCACACCGGCGGTGTGCTTGATGCTGGCGGCCGTTTTGTCCCAGTTGGTACCGGTACCCAGTTCGGCGTCGGTCGGCGATGCGCCACCGGCGGCAGTGTCCCAGGTGTAACCCTTCAGGCCCAGGCCGAAGGTGTAGTCGACCTGAATGGTGGTCTCGATGCGGGCCTTGCCGTTGTCGGTGGACACGTTCGAGATGATGTCGCGGTTGTCGTGGACCAGTGCCGAGCCGGTGGACAGCCCGAGGATGATTTCCTTGTCCGGGGTGCCGGCCTGCAACAGCGCAGGAGCGTCGGTGACGACGGACACCTTGCCCAGAATATCAACCACGCGAACGTTGCCAGCGACGAACAGGTTGGTCGAGTTGGCAATGGCCTGGCCGATCAGCTTGTGCCAGGTGCTGCCGCGCATCACTTGGGCTACCAAGTTTTGGCTGGCATCGCCGAACTTCGCGTGAGCGTTGTTCAGTCCTGCCTGTGTGATGCCCGCGGTAGCCGACACATCGTTGACAGCCGAAGCTTGGGCGGTGATCGCGGCCACCAGGGCGGCAATCGCGGTGTTCAACTGATCCTTCAGCAGGATTTCGGCGAACGCGCGGCTTGCAACCTCGATGCCTTGCGCTGTTGGGCGCTGCAACCAGGTCATCTGCGACGGCTCGTAGCGGACCGGGCCGAAGCCGCCGGCGATCTTCACCGAGGTGTTCTTCAGCTCGGTCAGGTCGGTTGCGCTGACTGCGGAGTTGGCTGCGTAACGATCAACGCGGCGCTGGGCAGAAGCCAGGTTCTGGAAGAACGACTCTTGCAGGTAGTCACCGGTGAAGCCGTTTGGCGACAGTACGATGGCGCCGTTGCTGGCTTGGTTGAACGCATCGGTCATCTGATCGAGCGTTTCCAGGGTGGCAGGCATGACGAAGTCGTTGAAGACCTGCATTTGAGACAGAGGCATGGGTTATTTCCTTACTTGAGAGGGAGATCCGGGAACCGGCTCGCGATCGCGGCCTGTCGTTCCTCTTTGGTGCCGCCGATTTTTCCTTTTGCGGCCCCGCCGCCACCTCCAGCACCAGCAGCCCCGCCGCCCGATGCCTTGCTACCCGCGATCAACGGCGCGAAGGCCGTGTCGTTTGCGAATTCTGCTTTCAGTTCATCCAGCGTTGCCGCCGAGAGCTTGCCCTGCTGGTCGAGGACGACCACAACAGGCTTCCCGTCGCGCTGTTCGACGCTCAGACGGCGCTCGATGTGCGGCAACAGGGCTTTGGCGCTACCCGGGATTGCCAGGGCAGACGCAATGTCAGTCGCGGTACGGCCGACGGTCAGATCCCGGATCTGAGTACTCAGCGTTCCACGCTCCTGTTCCAGCATGCCGTTCAGCTCAGCTTCGCGGCGGTTGTACTTTTCGGACCAGGACTTTTCGAGCTCTTCGACGTTGCCGGACTTGCGGGCGTTTTCTTCGCGCTCCAGTCGGGCCTGGTCTTCGGCATCCTTGCGCGCCTTGTCGGCAGCTTTCTTCTCGTCCAGCAGTTCCTGGACTTTGGATTTCAGGCCGGATACGTCTTCTGGTTGCGGCAGGCCTTCGATACCGAGGACAAACTTGCCTTCCTTCTCGGTGTAGAGCGATTTAACGGAGTCATCGAGACCGTCAAGAGTGTCCAGCTGATATTTCAAACCCATTTGCTTGTCTCCCAGAGACGATTTGCAGGCCCTGCCCGCAGAAATGAAAAAACCGGCTCATGGCCGGCATTTGGAACTGAGTTACGATCAGGCGAACTTCGAAGTTCGGGTGTTGATGATGCCGAGGTACAGCACCATTGCATCGGCCTGCATCCTGAGCAGTTGTTGCTCGTCATCAGGCAGACTGGCGCATAGATCGGTGCGCAGGAACGCTTCCAGCTTCTGGATGCGGTCGGCCAGTTGCTCGCGCTCGGCGATCACGCGCTGTTGATGCGGAGGCAGATGTCCAACGTCGCCAACCTCGACGTAGCCGGCGTCAAACTGAGCCTTTGGCGACCAGCTGATGTAGCCGGAGTGGTCGGCATGGTTGGGAGCGCCGCCATCGGTGTACTCAACCAAATAGCCGTCGTCGGCGCCGTTCTCGTCGACTGGTAGCTGCCATCCACGGTATTCGTTGTATGCGAGCCGGGTCATTGCCAGCGCCAAAACAATTTTGGTGCCGATGAAGTGCTTGGTCATGGGTATCTCCAGGTTATTTGATGCCCGCCCGCTCGAACGCCAGAGGCTCAAGAGCCTTCATCTGCACAAGGGTCAGACGTGAAAAGTTGCGATCGAGCTGCAGTTCGGAGAATCGTTCGATGCTCAGGCCACCTTCGCGGAAAAGCTTGGCGCGGACCGGGCCGATGGCCTTGTCCTGAAACGCTGCTGGCTGATCCTGGAGCCAGGTGTAATAGTTGAGGTCGCCACGAACTTGCTGGGGGCCGTCATCGCCAATGGATGCGCGCGTAGCACCCTCAGCAAAAAGAGCGCTGAAGCGCGTCACCGCCACCACCGTCGAGCGGCAATTAATGTGAATCGGCGGCCTGGGCCCTTCAGTCAGCTTGAACCGTTGCTTGTCCAGCGTCCGGCACTGGCTGGTGGTCTTGGAGTCCAGGGTGCTGAACCACTCCACCGACTGCACCACGTCACTGTTTTCCTTCAGCGTCTCCATGCGCGCCTGGGTGGCGACGTGCTGCACTGCCGTCCGCACGATGGCGCCGGCGTTGCGGTTAGTCGTGGCCAGAATGCCGTCGTTGTACTGGAGCGCCTTTGTGCCCCGGATATTCTTGATGATCTGGAAGTTCGTCTGGCCTTCGAAGAAGCCCTGCCTGATCGCGCCTGTGAGGCGCTGCCGCTCCGTGGCGGTGAAGCCATCAATGAACGACTTGAGCAGCTTTCCGCCGTCAGCACCGCGCACACTGAGCGGATTGGTGAGGATTGCCGCCCTGATTGCCGCAGCACCTGGCACTGCCGCGTCGAATGTGACGCCCGCCGGTGCCGCCCGGGTCAGGCTGGTCGCTTCAAACTCGGCCTCGTAGTTGGCGATGTCCACCAGGTCGAGGTTCAGCTTCTCGCTGTACCGGTCGAAGATACCCAGCAGCAGGCTATCAACCTCGCTCAGCAGCAGCTCCAGGCGGGCGACGGTGTAGTCCGTCAGGTCCGCCCGGGTCAGCCGCTCGCGTATCGAGCGATCGATCTCCTTGAGGAAAGGTGCGAACTTAGCGACCTCCCCCGACTTGAGCTGCTCCAGGAACACAGCGTGCCGGATGGTGGCGTCAAGGATTGCTTGGTTTGCCGCCATTCGGAATTACCTCGGTGTCATCCAGGTCAGGGCCGGTGCTTTGCGCTTCCAGTTCGCCCCGGATATCGTCGTCCGTTTTCTCTGGGTTGATCACGCCGCGATCGCGCAAGTACTGCCAGAAGTCGCCTTCCGGCAGCTTGCCGCCCTGCACTGCATTGAACAGCGCTGCTAGGATCGTCGCGTCCAGAGTGATTTGACTGAAGTCCTGGTTGAGTTTGTAGATCGCTTCGCCTGGGGCGTTGACGAACTCGGCCATCCAGCCCAAGCACTGGCTGTACGCCTCGCTGACGTTACTCACCACCAGGGAGAGAACGCTGTGTTCGGCAGCGCTGTCGTTATCGGCCTGGGTCGCGGTCTTCACTGCACTGCCACGTTCAATCAGCCGGGCGCCGAGCGAAACCATGTCCTCTTTCTTGGCGTCCATGGCCTCTTTCGCGACGGTGTTGGGCTGCGCCTGCCATACGCCACATGCGCCATTCACAGGGAGAAGCCACGGCGCCCTGGAGCCCAGGAAGATCCCAGCATTTTCGAGGTGGTCACGCCATTGCTCGTCAAGGCCGGACATCCATGGTTGAGGCTGGCCCACCAGGTATGCTGCCTCTTCGTAGTCAGCACTGTTCCGGTAATGCCCGATATTCACTTCGGCCATGTCGTACAAAGGCGAGTCGTCAATACTGGTGTCGTTGTTCTCGCTGCCCAGGAACTGGAACGGGATGATGCGCCATGGCTGGCCTGAGCCGTTCAGCGGGGCAAATGGCGCGACGGTCATTTCCGTCTTGCTGGAGCCCTCCTCCCAAACCTCCTGGGTGTACACGCCGGAAGCATCCAGGCGCAGCACGCGATATTGCACAACCTGCTCACTGCCAAACCCGTCATCAGTATCGACGTCGACCTTTTCACGCAGCACAACCAGGCTCAACAGGTGTTGGCCGCCAACCTGGCGCGTTTTCCAGTTGATGATTGATTCAGCCGGATAGCTGGCGACGTTGGCACGGGCGCGACCAGCCTGCTCGTCTGCCTTGCTCACGGTGCCGGCCTCGACAGCGGCGTAATCCACGAGCAGGCCGTGACGGCCGACTTCGAGCAAATGCCCGATAACCGATTGCGATTGCTGGTAAACGCTGACGCCTTGCCCGTCGATATCCTTTGTCACGTAGTCGAGAGCACCCGGCACGGTCAACGTTGGCCAAGTGCGGAACACCGCGCCCACGAGGCTGTGTTTCGTTCGGCCGGTCGCGTTGTAGAACACAGCGCGCTTCTTGTACGCGTCGTACCGGTCCTTGTTGTCCTGTGACTTGTCCGAGGCGTTCGGCCTAGGCAGGTAGTAATCGCCAGCAGCCTTGACCGTTTCCGAGCCCTTACAGACGTCGCGCACCAAGCGCCAGCGGTACTGCGCCGCCGTGTACTCGGAGCGGGTGAAAGTGACGTCCGTCATCGAGCGACCCCCATTTTCATTGCGGTGACCGGTTTGATGATCGGGTACTCGCGGTGGATGAAGTAGCCGCCAGCGTCGTTCGCGTGATCGATGCCGGCGGTTTTATCTGGCTCCCCGTTCGCGCCCCACACCTGTTGTTCCAGGCCATCGGCATAGGTCGGACAGGTGAGCGAATTGATCAGGTAGCGGCGCTCGCCCTGCGCATTGCAGAAGACGGCGTTCATTGCGTTGATTCGGTCTTTCACCGGCGGGTTTGCCGCTGGAGCAATGACCGCGAACCCGGCCTGCTTGAGCATGGCCAGGTCGGTGATGCTGGCGTTCACGGACTTGCGTGAATCGCCCGAGGCATCCGGGTAGATCCTGATTTCGCAGGTCTTCTTGAAGTCGTTGCCGTCGTGCTGCCAGTAGCGCTCTTTGATGCGGCGGATCATGTCGGGCGTGTCGTAGCCGTCGATCAGCTCATCCACGGCCCTGGGCAGCCCCTGGTCACGCTTAACATGGGTAATCGCCGCCATCTTGCCGACGTTGAAGTCCATCCCGATGAACAGGGGCTCACCAGGTTGCACAGTGTCGAAGCAGCCGTTGAGCTTGCGGTCGTAGGCCGTGTAGATCGTGCCGGATGTCAGGTTGACGAACTGGCCTTTGAGGTACGCCATGATCAGCTGCGGCGGATATGACTCCATCAGGGAGGCGATGTAGTCGTCCGGCAAGTTCAGCTCGTTGTCAAAGGTGCTGGCCTGCACCAGGCCGTACATCTCTTTGAGCGACGGCTTGTCGCGCAACTGCTTCACGAACTGCAGGAAGACGAACTTGAAGCCCTCCGGCGTCGTGGTGACGTCCACCCCGTTCTTCAGCCCGGGCAAGTTGTAACGCATCCGGGCAATAATCTTGCGCCAGGCCTGCTGAGCCTTGAGGGCAGTCAGCACGTCCAGCTCATCCACCAGGGCATGGCCGATCTTGAAGCCGACAATCGTCTGCGGCTTCTCCATCGACCTGCAAATCACAGTGCCGCGGTACTGCCGGCCGCTGTAGATGTGAACTTCGTGGTTCGCCTGGTTGATCTTGGTCTTCAGCCCCCAGTCGTAGGCCACCTCATCCATGGTCGGATAGAAGATGTCCCGGATCTGCGGGTAAGTCGGTGCGAAGTAGCCAGCGTTAACGCCGGGCCACTCCATGAAGTGCTTGCTCAGTGCCGAGCATCCCACCCAGGTCTTGCCTGAGCCGAACCCGGCAACGAACGCGCGGAATTTGTGGGGTAGCGTGAGGAACTGAGCCTGCGGAACATTAAGGCTCGGCATTCGGCTTCCTCGCATCCACCACGTCGACCTGGATGCGGGTCGGGATCACCGGTTCATCGCCAACCTCTTCCTTACGGGCCCGGTTGACGTAGATGTCGCCGGTTTCCTTCGCGGCCTGTTCGAGGATCTGCATGGCCAGGCCGATGTTCTTCATCGACTCAGCCTTCTCCACAAAGCGGTTCATCGCGCGGAGGCGAAAGGCGCGGTTGGCAATGGGTATGTCTTCAGTCTCTTCGCGGAAACGCTTTCTGGTCTGCTCAAAAAGGGTCTTCCATCTGTCCGCAAGTTTCTTACCTGAAACCTTTGTCGGGTCGTGTGATTCGACCTGCTGGCGGGTGATGCTCAAACTGAATTCTTTCTGGACCGCCTCAACCACCTGAGAAGGCGTATCGAAGCAAGCGAGAGCCTGTACTACAAAGGTCTTCACCTCACTGCTTAGCGATGCCATAGGCTTTCATCCGTCCAGACCTGTCCAAAAATCAGGCCGACTTGAGTAGACAGGTTCCGCAGGCCCTCGCGATATTCAATTTTCCCACCTCAGCAGGACTGTTTGCAGCGTCCACCAGCACCTGCACATCAGCGCTTGCACCGTAGCGGCGAACCACTCCGACGAACTCTTCGACGTCGTGGCCCTGCAGCTTGATCTTCGGTGCACCGTCTTGGGTGAATACTGGTTGACCGTACTTGTCGGTCGCGTGAGCCAAGTGATAAAGCTCGTGTTCGATCAGGGCGCAGAACTCAAGGTCGCTGCACTGGGCGCAGTAGTCGGCTGCCAACGTGATGATGAAGTCCGGCACATCGCCGAACCAATCACGCATCTGTTGCTCCATCCGGGCTTTCTGCCAACCACCAGCACGGAACGCTACCTGCTCGGCCTGGCCCAGGACTGTACGTCCCTGCTTCTCGAAGCTCGACGACGCCCACATGACCCTGATGTCTGCATCCAGTAGGTGGGCATGGTCTTCGTTGTGAATGCTGCCGGTGTCGGCAAGGATCTCGGCCTGGAGCCATTCCCACACTTCAGGAGCTGGAGCCAATCTAATGCCAAAGTCGGAAAGCCCCGACAGCTCAAGAAGTGACGCCAGGGGCATCGGCCTGTTCATGTCTCACCCTGCACTTGAAATGATGGCTGGTTGCCGGTATTGATGGGAATCAACTAACTCTGCGCAAGGAAGACAACATGTCTGACGCGATCAAAGCAATTTCTGTAAATGGCAACTTGGCATACGCTCGGCTCCAGCCGGACACCCAGAGAGCGATAGCGGTAGGGGCTGCTGTGGAATTGATTTCGAACAGGGTTCTGAGCTCTGCATCTGTGCATCTCAGCCAAGAAATGGAAAAGCTGTCTGACTATGCGGATAAGATTCAGGAAGCACTGAAATCTAAGTGACCCACCCGTGCCGCACTCAACTGCGGCACACCTACCCCGCCCCGCCTTCCAGCAGCACATCAATCAGCTTCTGCTCACCCAGACGCATCGCACCCAGGCATTGCAGGTCGTCGCACTTTGGGCCGAGACCGAATACGGTCACCTCACCCTTCGCGCCGATCAGCGTCAAGGCGCCCACGGTGCACTCGGGATGCTCACCGGCGTCCAGGTCATCGGCGATCTTGCGCAGGGTCTTGGCGGCATCGCGCCAGTCCTCCCGCTTGAACTCCAGAACCTTGACGGTCATTCGGTCACCATCTGATGGGTTTGTGCATGTGCATGGCCGTGGAGCAAACCAACAATTAGGCCCTGGGGCAGACCGGCTTCCTTGGCTGCGTCCACTGCATCAGCAATGGCCTTGTCGAGAGCATTTACCGCAGCATTGACGTCCGGGCTCATCGGCAACGCGTGGCGCAGGCGAGTTACATTGCTCACGGTGCGACCTCGTACAGGAATGCCCGATCAGCAGGCATGGCCGTCACGAAACGGCAGCGATGAGTATCAAACGCCTCGTTGAACGCAATGGTTCGACAGCACCCGGAGGTGACCTTACCGGTGAATCGTTCGCGGTGAACGACCACACCATTGCGCAGGAACTCGACCTCGGCCGAACCCAGAAGCTTGGTTACGATTACTTTCATGTGATCTTTCTCGCGCCACGATTTGGCGCATTCGAAAACGTGGCGCGGACTACTTGCCTCGGCGCTCTACTCCACCCGGAGCTTTGTCACAGTGCAGGCAGTGCTCGCAGTTCAACGTCCGGCACAGCCAGACCTTCACCCGCTGCCAGTAGGTGACCATGAAAATGTGGCGGGCGCCGGCCAGGGCCAGGGACACATGCAGTGTCAGGCCGGCACTGGTCGGGCCGAAGAAGATGTTCTGGCTGCGCGCCATAACGACGAAACCGCTGATGGCTATCGTCGAGTAGATCAGCTTCCCAAGGATGCCGTCCCTCACCTTCCCGCTCAGTACGCACCAGGCTGCCCACAGCGCGATGAGGCCGCAGGCGATGGAGTTGATCAGTTCAAAATTCATGGTGGATTGCCTCCCCCGAACCGCTGGCGAATGAGCGCCCAGAGGTCAGCGGATTTAATGGCTCGATTGATGGCCGCCAGGAGCGAGCCGCCGAAGGCACCCAGCAGGAAGCCGATGCCGGCGACGATCTTCGGCTCCGTCACGCCCAGGTAGGTGCTGACCATGCTCGTCAGATAAATCGAGCAGGCCATGCCGGTGATCAGGAAGATCATCCAGGCACGCCAGTCGTTCAAGTCGTCCTTATGCCACCAGCTGGCGATCACAGCCCCAACAAGGCCCGCAATCAGTAATTCGAACCTGTCGATCTTGTCGAGCAGGCGCTGTAAATACTCCATGCGCTCGACTCCGTGGGGCATGTTTGGAATAGGTCAGCCCCAGCAGCACTCCCAGCTCATAGCGATGGATGTGGTGGGGCCGAAAACTGAAAGGCCCCGATCAATGTCGAGGCCCTGAATAGGCGTGCGGTCTTTCCCGCTGTCAGCCAAAGACAACTTCAGCGTCGACGCCCCAATGCATCGATCGCGCTGTTCTTGTCTCGCGCCACCCTGGAAGCACAGTGAGGTCAGGATGCACGGGCTGCCGGTGTTGTTTCCGTACGTCGCACTACCGGCTATCGACGTCCAGGCCTCCCGAGGGCTGTCCTGGCTACAGGTAAAACTGGGTACATCTGGGAAAGCATCCACTTGGGTAGCGGCTTTCCTCGGAGGTACAAAAAAGCCCGGCGCGTATGTCCGGGCTTTTTCTGTTGCTTCCAGGCGTATTCAGTAGGGAGTCAGGCCGACACCATCAGGCGCAGGCTTTGCCGAGGCCATCACGAAGTGGTTACTGGATGCACGCAGATTGGAAGAAAGGCTTTCATCGGTCGAATGGCTACCCGTTCGCCACATGGCCAGGGTAAGTTCCAGGCGCTGCATGGCAACGCCTTGCGGCTCGCTCGCGCCGTACGCGGACACGTACGCAGTGCGATAGGCGCTGGAAATTGGCTCGGCGAATGCCGACAGGGAGAAACAGGACAGGCAGGCGGCGAGCGCCAAGCCCAGGTA
>NZ_JBARTQ010000159.1:0-15910 GCF_049645325.1 Pseudomonas sp.
GCGCTTTTCGAAAGTGACCCGCTGTAAGAGCGGAACCCATACAAGCCATGACCCAAATAACGGATATGCCCCCAACCAACTTCCAAATAACAACCCACCAGCCCCCGCCATAAAAGTATTTACAGCAAGATTTAAAGGCAACTTCCAATCCTCTCCAAGCCCCGTTAGCAGGGCACTTAAAGCGCAAATCCATACTTTCACGTCCCCTTTTCCTACCTCTTTTTGAAAAAGGTTTTCCTTTCGAACAGGAAAATTCTCACATTTGTTCCTACACTCAAAATCACTCCCTTTCACCCAGTGCCCGCACAAGGAAAGTCAATAAAATGCCGAAAAAGATCCTGGTTAACCTGTCTAGCACGCCACCTCCGCACCACTGTCAATTCGTTGACTGAACGATTAAAAGGAACACTCCTTAAGTCACTACCCCCGCACATTTCCTTCATTTGGATAGTTCATCTGGATGAAAACAGTTGCGTTTTACCCAGAGTAGCCGCCGTTCGACAGACCCCGGATAAGCAGGTCGCTGTTTATTGTTGAAACAGTCGAACAGAAAGCCTGGAGTGCAATGAGGGATGTTTTTATGCGAGAGAAGTCGTCAGTCGATAGCCTGTTCCTGACCCGCGCCGGATTTGTTGAATTTTTTGTAGTTTTCGTCAAATCAGTCCATGGCCTCACGGCCATTTTGCCGCCACTGGTGTTGGTGCTTTTCATCGACCCAGTGGACCCGGAGCTGCGCTCCCACTTCCTCGGCCTGCTGCTGTTTTTCGCGATCCTGACGGTTATTCTGTTTCAGGCAATGGGCATCTATTCCGAAGAGCTGTTCAGCAACCGCCTGCGCCTGCGGACCAAGACTGTGGCTTGGTCCGCAGCGTTTTGCATCTTGCTGTTCATGTACCAGATTTTGCAGTTTTTCCCGCAATTGACCCCACGAAACCTGGTGGCGTGGTACTTCGCCAGCCTCGGGCTGCTTTGCGTCGAGCGCCTGGTGATGCTGCGCCTGTACCGCAACCTGATGCGCAAAGGCAAATACCTGCAACGCACGGTGATCCTTGGCTTCACCGACACCGCCGTGCATGTCGCCGACCACCTGCAACGCAATGGCGATATTCGTTCCGGCCTGATCGGCTTTATCGATGACCGCACCGAGCGCATTCCTAAAGAGCTGAGCAACCTGCCGTTGCTGGGCAACACCCGCGACCTGGAAAAACTGATCCGTGCCGAACAGGTTAACCAAGTGATGATCTGCCTGCCGTGGGCCGCCGAGCAGCGTATTCACGGGCTGGTGAATCGCCTGCGGCAAATGTCGGTGAACGTGATGCTGGTGCCGGACATGGCCGCACTGCGCTATGGCCACAGCCGCATCACCGACGTCGGCGGTATCTTGATGTTCAACACCTCGCAGTTGCCGCTGCGCGGCTGGTCGCCGGTGATCAAGCGCTGTGAAGACCTCCTGCTCGCCAGCCTGGCGCTGGTGGCGCTGTCGCCGGTGATGCTGGCGACGGCGATTGCGATCAAGCTCGATTCCAAAGGCCCGGTGCTGTTTCGCCAGAACCGTTATGGCTACAACGACAATGAAATCCGCGTGTTCAAGTTCCGCTCGATGTTCACCGAGCAGAGCGACTTCACCGCCGAGCAACAGACCACCCGCAAAGACCCGCGCATCACTCGCGTCGGCCGCATCATCCGCAAGACCAGCATCGACGAGCTGCCGCAACTGTTCAACGTGCTGCTGGGCAACATGTCCATGGTCGGCCCGCGTCCTCATGCCACGGCCACCAAAGCCGCGGGTATTCCCTTCGAAGTCGCGGTGAGTGAGTACAGCTCGCGGCATCGGGTCAAGCCGGGCATTACCGGTTGGGCGCAAATCAATGGTTACCGGGGTGAGACCGACACCCTGTACAAGATCCAGAAACGTGTCGAGTACGACCTGGAGTACATCTCCAAATGGTCGGTGTGGTTTGACTTGTACATCGTCTTCATGACGGTCCCCGCCGTCCTTTCCACCAAGGAAGTCTATTGATGAATACCCTCAACGGATTAATTCCCTGCATTATTTCCGGTGGTTCGGGCACACGGCTGTGGCCGGTGTCCCGGCAGAACATGCCCAAGCCTTTCATGCGCATGCGTGACGGCCAGAGCCTGCTGCAGAAAACCTTCCAGCGCGCGGCCAAATTGCCGGGGGTTGAAAGCGTGCTCACGGTGACCAACCGCGACCTGCTGTTTCGCACCCTCGACGACTACCGTGGGGTCAACAAGGCTCACCTGCCCCTCGACCTGCTGCTGGAGCCGTTCGGGCGCAACACCGCGGCGGCCATCGCCGTGGCGGCCCTGCATGTGCAGGAGCATTTCGGCGACGACGCGCAGTTACTGGTGATGCCCGCCGACCATTTGATCCTCAATGAAGTGGCGTTTGCGCAGGCTGTGAGCGAGGCCCGCGACCTTGCCGAGGCGGGCTACCTGGTGACCTTCGGCATCCAGCCCGATCACCCGGAAACCGGCTTTGGCTACATCGAAAAAGGCGAGGCGCTGGGCACCGGCAACCGGGTCAAACGGTTTGTCGAAAAACCCGACCTGGCCACCGCCCAAGCCTACCTCGACGGTGGAAAACACCTGTGGAACGCCGGCATGTTCTGCTTCAAGGCCAGCACGTTGGTAGAAGAACTCGCCGCCCACGCCCCCGACGTGCTGACGGCAGCCAAAGCTGCGCTGGAACACAGCCAGAGCCTGCAAAACAAAACCTCGCGCCAGCGCGAGCTGGATTTGGACGCCTTCGGCAGCGCGCCGGACATTTCCATCGACGTAGCGTTGATGGAGAAGTCCAAGCAAGTCGCCGTGGTGCCCTGCGACATCGGCTGGAGCGACATCGGTTCCTGGGAAGCCCTGCGCCAGCTCACACCGAGCGACGCGCATGGCAACCAGGTCAATGGCGAAGCGATTTTGCATGACGTGCACAACTGCTACATCGACTCGCCCAAGCGCGTACTCGGCGCCGTCGGCGTGCGTGACCTGATCATCGTCGACACCCCGGATGCGCTGCTGATCGCCGACGCCAACCGCAGCCAGGACGTGCGCTACATCGTCGCCGAACTCAAGCGCCAGAACCATCCGGCGTTCAGCCTGCACCGCACCGTCACCCGGCCATGGGGCACCTACACGGTGCTGGAGGAAAGCAGCCGGTTCAAGATCAAGCGTATCGTGGTCAAGCCGCAAGCCTCGCTGTCGTTGCAGATGCACCACCACCGCAGCGAGCACTGGGTGGTGGTCAGTGGCGCCGCGCAGATCACCAATGGCGAGCGTGAATTCCTGATCAACGCCAACGAGTCCACCTACATTCCCGCCGGGCACAAACACCGCCTGACCAACCCCGGCATCATCGACCTGGTGATGATCGAGGTGCAGAGTGGCGAGTACCTGGGCGAAGACGACATCGTGCGCTTTGACGACATCTATGGGCGTGCGCCTGCAGAAGTGAAGAAGTGACATGCGCACCTCGTTGATCATCCCGACCCGCAACGCGTCCAGTCATCTGGCGAGGCTGCTGCCTGCGCTGAAGAGGCAGACGCTGCAACCGGACGAAACGCTGGTGGTCGACAGCGCCTCCAGCGATGACACCGTGGCGCGCTTTCGCGAGTTCGGCGCCCGGGTCGAGGTGATCGACGCGCGCGATTTCAACCACGGCGGCACACGGCGCTGGGCCAGTGAGCAGGTGGCCGGCGACGCCCTGATCGTCATGACCCAGGACGCGATCCCGGCCGACCCCGAGACCTTCGCCAACCTGCTCGATGAATTGCAGCAAGACCCGCTCAACGGCGTGGCCTACGGGCGCCAGTTGCCACACCCCGGCGCCGGCGTGCTGGGCGCGCAGTCGCGGCACTTCAACTACCCGGACCAGAGCCGCAGCAAGAGCCTGGCGGATGCGCCTGAATTGGGGATCAAGACCTGCTTCAGCTCCGACTCGTTTTCAGTCTACCGACGCAGCGCGTTGCAGGCCGTCGGTGGCTTTCCCGCCGACGTGATCGGCAGCGAAGACGCCTATGTGGCCGCACGCATGCTGCTCGAAGGCTACAAGGTGCGCTACGCCGCCTCCGCGCGGGTGTACCACTCCCACGATTACCGACTCATGGATGAGTTTCACCGCTACTTCGACATTGGCGTGTTCTATGGGCGTGAGCCGTGGATTCGCCAGGCGTTTGGCGATGCCGGCGGTGAAGGTAAACGCTATGTACTGGCTGAGCTCGCGGCATTGCGCGCAGCCGGTGCATTGCACCGCGTACCCGAAGTCCTGGTGCGCAGCGCGTTCAAGTTGCTCGGCTACCGGCTGGGCTATCTGGAGCGCCGCCTCCCCGTCGCGCTCAAGCGGCGCATCAGCATGTTCCCCGGTTATTGGAGGTGAGCATCATGACCTACAGGAAGTCCCCCTTGATGAAACGAACCCTGCTCGTTGTGGCCATGCTCGCTTTGGCTGCCTGCAATACACCGGCACGCATTGTCCCGCCGGACGACAAGACCGTCGAGGACGGCAAGCACGCCCTCGACCAGTTGGCACAGCTACCGCCGGCGGTGGAGCGCATCCGTGTCGGCGACCAGTTGCGCATCGTGCGTGATGCGGGCGAGATGCCAACGCTGTCGGCGTTCAACGTCAGCACTATCTACGAGTTGACGCTGTACACGGTGCAAACCGACGGCAAGATCAACTACCCGTTCCTGGGGCCGATCCAGGTGGCCGGGCGCCCGCCATCGGACCTCGCGACCGAGCTGAGCAACAAACTTGCGCCGGTCTACCGCGAGCCACGGGTGACCGTGAACATCAACCAGGCACCGGGTAATTCGGTGATCGTCGGCGGCGCGGTGAATAACCCGACGGCGGTGCAGATCGGCACGGCCAATACGTTAGAGCAAGCGATTATCGGCGCCGGCGGGGTCAACCCATCGGGCGATGCGAGCATGGTGGCGCTGCTGCGCGAAGACGCCCAGGGCGCCTATCGCGCCTACTTCCTGGACTTCAGCCAATACCTCAAAACCGGCCCCAACGGGCGTAAACAGGTGCGCCTGCAACGGGGGGATGTGGTGTTCGTGCCCAAATCCAACGTCGGCGAACGCATCCAAGGGGTGGATACCTACTTGAACCAACTGATCCCGTTCACCAAGTCGATCGGGGTTGGCTACAACTACACCCGAACCAGCGGCAGCAGTAACTAAAGGAGCGACATCCCATGATCGAGATCCGTTCTTTTCGTGATCTTCTGCGTCTGTTCTTCATCTTCCGGCACGAGTTCAAGCTGGCGGCCATCGCGGCGCTGGTGATCATCTTGCTGGGGGCTTTTTTACTGCCGGCCAAGTACGAGTCCACTGCACGCCTGCTGGTAAAACCGGGGCGTGACTCGACCCTGCCGATCGAGATCAGCAACCGCCAGGCGCTGGTAATGCCCAGCACCCAGCGCGACCCGATTGTCGACGAGGAGCGCCTGCTCACCGGTCGCCCGATTGTGCGCACGGTGGCCGAGCATTACCTGGAAGTGATCGAGAACGCACCGCCACCGGAAGGCTTCTGGAAGCGCACCAAGCACTACCTCAAGGCGGGCGTCGGTGGCGTATTCGATGGCCTGCGCGTGGTACTCGAAACGGTTGGCGTGATCGAAAAAACCACCCCCGTGGAGCGCCTCGCCGCCAGCCTGGAAAAGAGCTTTGAAGTGAGCCACGCCGCGGGTTCCACGGTGATGGACATCAGCTTCAAGTGGGGCGACCCGGAAATTGCCCAGGCGGTGGTCAAAGACTGGATCGAGACCTACATTGCCGAACGTACCCAGGCCCTGGGGCGCAAGAGCCTGTACGCCTTTTATGAAGGCCAGGTGAGCAACAGCGCCACCGAGATCAAGCGCTACAAGGAACAGATCCTCACGCACCTCAACGAGATTGGCGCGGCGAGCATCACCGACCGCCTCGAAGACCTCTCCGAGCGCATCAACGTGCTGCGCGGCGAGACCTTCAACACCACCCGTTTGATCGCCTCCTCCGACAGCGCCATCGACAGCACGCGCACCCAGCTCAAGACCCAGCCCAAGGAAGTGACCACGGTTCGCCAGATTGCGCTGAACCCGCAGCAACAGGACTTGCGTCGCCTGCTCAACCAGAAGCTGCTGGAAAAGGCCGACATGATGCGCACCTACACCGACAACGCGCCGCCGGTCAAAGCCCTGGATGCGTCAATCAGGGCGATGGAGGCCCAGGTCGCGAACGAAAGCAACACGGTACAAAGCTCGGAAAACCGCGCGCCCAACACCTTGGAAATTCACTTGCAGCGCGTGCTGCTGGATGAGTCGAGCAACAACCTGGCCCTGCGCACCCAACTGGTTCAGCAGCAAAAACAACTGGTCAACCTCGAAGCCCAGCGCAAGCAAGCCCTGGAGATAGAACCGGAGCTGGCCCGCCTTTCCCGCGAGCTGAGCGCCACCGAGCGTAACTACGCGCTGTATGTGGATAACCTGGAAAAATCGCGCATCGACCGCGAGCTGGATAACAGCCAGATCAGCAACATCGCCGTGATAGAAGAAGCCACACTGAACCCGGGTCGCATCTTCCCGAAAACCCTGGTGATGCTGATACTGGCGATCCCGTTTGCGATCGTCGTCGGCTTGCTGGTGATCTACCTCTGCTACCTGCTGGACCAGCGTATTCACGACGGTGGCCTGGTGGAGCGCAAGTTCGGCTTGCCGCTGTGGACCACCTTGCCGGAACTGGACACCAGCACCGCGCAGAGTACCAACGCGTTCAATGCGAGCATTTACCGGCTGTACGGCTTGCTGCAACTGGACCGCATCGCCGAACAAGGCCTGACCCTTGGCCTGACCTCGGCGCGCCACGGCGAAGGGGTGACCTTTGTGGTGGAGCAACTGCGCCAATTGCTGCAGGAAAACGGCATCAACGTGCGGGTCGGCGGCGTGGAACCGGCGGCGCCGGGCGAAGTGGTGCTGCTGGATGCCTCAGCGCTGCTGGACAACCGCGATGCGTTTATCAACCTGCGCCGCGCCGACTTGATCGCGCTGGTGGTGGAGGCGCAGAAAAGCACAGTGCCGGTGGTCGAGCACGCGCTGTCGATCCTCAATACGGCATTCGGCAAGGTCGATGGCATCATCATCAACCGACGCAAATTCGAAGTGCCGGCCAAGGTGCTTAAAACCATCGCCAAGTACCGGGGGGCGTTCTGATGCGCATCGCCCTGCTCGCCCCTCTGCCACCGGAAAAAAACGGGATCGCCGATTACGCGAACCACTTCAAGGCGGCGTTGGAGCAAGTGGGCGTGACGGTGGCGACACCGTTGACCGGCGTGGAAGGCAACAGCCAGGCAATCAAGCAGGCCATCAGCGGTTTCGACTGGCGCAGCGTGGACCTGGTCCACGCCGAACTGGGCGGCGGCCGGCTGGGGGAGTTCCTGGCCCTGCGCGACCTGCGCAAGGCTTACCCCAGCCTGCCGCTGACGGCCACCGTGCATGACCCGGAGCGCATCGTGTGGCGGCGCGAGCACCTGCCTTTTCCGCTGAACCTGCTCGAACGCTTGCCCAGCCCGCTGCCACAAGCAGCGGTGGTGCTGGCCGACCCGCTGACCTTGCGCGAAGAGCGCCACGTCGCCAAGGGCCTGACGCGGCTGATCACCCTCACCCGCCTCGGTGCCGAGTGCCTCACCCAGCGCATGCAATTGCCGGCAGGCAAAGTGGCGGTGATCAACCACGCGAACCTCGCGGTGGCACCGGCACCGTTGCCGCCGTTGGACACCCTGCACCTGCTGTACTTCGGTTTTATCTACCGTGGCAAAGGCATTGAAGACCTGCTGCAGGCACTGGCCAATGTCTTCAAACACGCCCCCGAATTGCGTGACCGTGTGCGCCTGACCCTGGCCGGTGGCACCGCCGCCGAAATGGCGTTTGGCGCAGGCGGCAATTACCTGGAGCAGTTGAACAGCCAGATCGCCGACCTCGGCCTGGCAGGCGTCATCGACTGGCGG
This sequence comes from Pseudomonas sp., assembly GCF_049645325.1. Classification (GTDB taxonomy): domain Bacteria; phylum Pseudomonadota; class Gammaproteobacteria; order Pseudomonadales; family Pseudomonadaceae; genus Aquipseudomonas. The sequence continues at coordinate 8,000 of NZ_JBARTQ010000159.1, forward strand.
CTGAACCTGCCGGCCGACGACATTGCCCAGACGATCCAGGCGCACCACGTGATGGTGCTGCCGTACCGCGAATCGAAGAAGCTCGGCCTGTTGGGGCGCCAGCGCGGCACCAGTGGCGCGTTGTCGTGGGCCACCGCGTGCGGCCGTGGGGCGATTACGTCCAACGCCCGGGCGTTTGCCGAGGAAGTCGCCAGCGGTAACGGCGCCATCTACCCCGAAGGCGATGTGAACGCCCTTAGCGAACAACTGTTGCGCCTGGCGCGCATGCCGTCACTCGCCCGCGACTGGGCGGAGCGTGCCGGCGAAATTGGCCGCGAACGCCTGTGGCCGCTGACGGCGCAGCAGTTCAAGCAGCTCTTCGAGCAGGCGATTGCAGGAGCCCCATATGGCGCGTAAACGCACGTATTTGGCCACCCTCGCCGTGGTCGCCGCCCTCGGCCTGACGGCCTTCATGTGGGGGCGCCAGGCCGACGCCGAGAACCATGTGCTCAAGGGCAGCAAAGTGGTGGTGTGGAAGGATTTCCTCGGTGTAAACGCGCAGTTCCTGTGGTTCAGCCCCGAGCGTTATCAACTGCAGATCGACCGCCTCAAGGCCCTGGGCCTGCAATGGGTGCGCCTGGACCTGCACTGGGACCAATTGGAGCCGGTGGAGAACCAGTACCAGGTGGCAACCCTGGATCAATTGGTCGGCAACCTGCAAACCAACCAGCTCAAGTCGGTGTTCTACCTGGTCGGCTCGGCGCCCTTCGCCACCAGTGCGCCGGTGGGTGCGCCGTATCAGGACCAGTACCCGCCGACGGACCCGAACGTGTTCGCCACGCGCATGGCGTTGCTGTCGCAGCGCTACCCCAGTGTCGATGCCTGGCAGGTGTGGAACGAACCGAACTTGCTCGGCTTCTGGCGGCCCGTGGCAGATCCCGCAGGGTACGCGGCCCTGTTGACCGCCACCGCCAATGCCTTGCGCGCGGTGAACCCGAACAAACCGGTGGTGGCTGCCGGCATGGCGTTTTTCAGTGAAATGCCCAACGGCCAGACCATGCTCGACGCCCTTGGCGCCTTGGGCGTGGCGAGCCTGAACACCACTATTTCTTACCACCCCTACACCCAGCTGCCCGAAGGCAATGACCCGGCCAACCTCGACTTTATCGCCAAGACCACCGCCCTCAACCAGGCGTTGCGCAACGGTGGCGTGCATACCCTGTGGAGCACCGAGTGGGGCTGGTCGACGTATACCGGGCCCAAAGACGCCCAGGACATCATCACGCTGCAAGGCCAGGCCGATTACATCGTGCGCCGCGTGGCACTGATGAGCGCGATGGATTACGACAAGATTTTCCTCTTCACCCTGAGCGACCTCGACCAGCGCGCCAGCGTGCGCGACCAGTCCTATGGCCTGCTCGACATCGACGCCAACCCCAAGCCCGCCTACACCGCGCTGAAGAATTTCCTCGACGTCAGCGGGCCGCAACTCACGCCCGGCGACCCGCCCACCGCCGACCAATTGCCCGACGGCTTGTTCAGCATCGGCTGGACCCGCGCCGATGGCCACAAACTGTGGTTCTTCTGGTCGGTCCAGGGCGGCAACGCGCACTTGCCGAACCTGACCGGCGCCACCCTGTACGACCCGCTGCGCGGCACGCAAACCCCGGTGAGCGGCACCAACGGCCTGACCGTACCGGTCAAGTCGAACCTGCAAATTCTGTTATGGGATTAGCCCGCCATGCGCATTTTATGGATCCTGCCCTACTCGCCCTGGCCCGCCACCAGCGGCGGCAAGACGCGCCAGTTCCATTTGCTGCGCAGCCTGGCTGCGCGTGGGCATCGCATCACCTTGCTGTTGCATGACAAACACCCGGTGTCGTTGACCGATCGCCAGGTGTTGGAGGCTTTCCTGGAACAGGTGATCATTCTGCCGCGTCGCCCGTTGCGCAGCCTCAAAACCCTGGTGGCCGGGTTGTTTGCGCCTTATCCGCTGCTGGCCAGTGTGAACGGCCTGTCGGGCGCGTTGCAGGACACCTTCAATCAATTGCTCAACGAGCATTGGGACGTGGTGCAGATTGAGCACACCTACACCTTCCAACCGTACGAAGACGCCCTGGCGCGTAAATCCCAGCCTTTTGTGCTGACCGAACACAATGTCGAGTCGGCACTGGGCGCGGCCACGTATGACCGCCTGCCACGCTGGGCGCTGCCCTTCATTCGTTACGATCAATGGCGCTACAGCCGCTGGGAACACCGCGTCATGCGCCAGGCCACGCAGGTGGTGGCGGTGACTGACAGTGACGCGCAGGTGCTGGAGACAATCGCCGGCAAACCGGTGTCGGTGGTGGTCAATGGCGTGGACTGTGATCACTTTGCCGCCGCCCATCCCGACCCGTCGACCCGCCGCGTGCTGTTTCTCGGCAACTATGAATACGCGCCCAACGTGGATGCCATCGAGTGGGCACTCGATGAGATTCTGCCCAAGGTCTGGGAACGTTGCCCGCAGGCGCGCATGAGCGTGTGCGGGTTCGGTATGCCTGACAGCTGGCGTGAGCGCTGGAAAGACCCGCGCATTGAATGGCAAGGGTTTGTGCCAAACCTGCTGAACCTGCAATCCAGCTGTTCCGTGTTTTTGGCGCCACTGCGCCATGGTGGCGGTTCCAAACTCAAAGTGCTGGAAGCCCTGGCCGCCGGGCTGCCGCTGGCCAGCACCGAGCAAGGCGTATCGGGCCTGGACCTGGTCGAAGGCCTGGACTACCTCGGTGGCCAAACCGCCGCCAGCCTGGCGGACGCCGTGGTGCGCCTGCTGCAGTTTCCCGAGGCCGCCGCGCCCATGGGCGAAGCCGGCCGCGCCTATGTGCGCCGCGCCCATGACTGGAGCGTCGCCGCCAGCCAGCTGGAACAGGTATATGCACGCCTGGCGCCGCTTAATCAAAAGGAGCCCGCATGCGTATAGGCCTGGATTACCGCACCGTCGGCACCTCGCCGCAATCGGGGATCAGCCGCCAGGTGTACGCCCTGGAAGATGCCCTGCGCAGCCTGCCGGACATCGAGCTTGAGCGGTTTGCCGTGGCGCCTTTGGGCGATGAAAGCCGTTTTCAGGCCCACTGCCCGGCCTGGGGTTGCGCCAAAACGGCCATGCACCAGCCGCACAATCGCCTGCGCTTCGAGGCTGGTTTTCTGCCCAAGGCGTTGCGTGAGCAGCATATCGACCTGTACATCAGCACCTTCAATATGGGCTTGCCGCTGCCGCCCACCCCCAAAGGCTTGCGCACCGTGGTGCTGTTGCATGACCTGTTCCAGATCACCTTGAACAACTACCACGCCAACCGTTTGAAGGCGCTGATCTACAAGACCAGCGATCGCCTGTCGATTGCCTATGCGGTGCACAGCGCCGACCGCGTGTGGACCCCTTCGCAGTACAGCGCGGACGAAACTGCGCGACTGTTCCCCAAGGCAGCCGACAAGATCCGCGTGCTGCCCAACCAGGTGGACGGTTTTATCGAGCTGGCGGCGGACCTAACGGCACGCCAGCTGCCCGAGGCTTATTGGTTGCTGGTGGGCACCCGTGAGTTGCGCAAGAACGTGCCGTTTCTGGTGGACGCCTGGCAACAGGCGCGCCAGCGCTCTGCCGCCGTACCGGAACTGGTGCTGGTGGGCAGCCTTGAGCATTTGCCCGAGGCCCAGCGCAACTTGCCGGGCATTCGCGCCTTGAGTGGCGTGTCGGATGCCGAATTGCATGCCCTGTACCGCCGAGCCTCGCGCCTGTGGCAGCCGTCCTATGCCGAAGGCTTCGGCTTGCCGGTGATCGAAGCGCTGAGCGTCGGCACGCCGGTCGCGGTGGCCAGCGGCACTTCGCTGGATGAAATCACCCCGCCGTCGGCGCCGCGTTTCTCGCCCACCGACGGCCCGGCGCTGGTGCAACTGATGGTCGACCTGATAGGGCGCCCGACGGAAGAATCACCCGAGCAGCGCAGGGTGTGGGCACAACGTTTCAATCATCAGGCTTATCGCCGGCGCCTGGCCGAACTGATCGAGGAATTGAAATGAGATTCTCCCTGGCTAGCCTCGTCGCCATCCTGTTCGGCCTGATGTTGGGTGCCCTGGCCTTGCTGCTGTCACCGGCCAAGGCGTTCCTCGCCGTGATCGGCCTGGCCGCCGCAGTGACCATCCTGCGCTTCCCGTTCTGGGGCTTACTGCTGTTCGCCGGTATCGCGACGTTCATGCCCTACTCGACCATCGACCTGGGGATTCGCAGCACGGTGAGCGAGGCCATTCTCGCCCTGACCTGGGGCGCGGTGCTGTGGCACAGCTTCCTGTCGCGCGTGCCCGACACCCCGAGCCTGTCGCGGCGCCCCACCGACCAGATGCTGGTGTGGCTGATGCTGTTCAGTGTGTTCCCGTTTATCGTCGGCCAAGTGACCATCAACGCCGACACCAGCGGCGTGGCCAACTGGCTGCGCTGGTTGCTGAGCCTGTCGGCGGTGTTCCTCTGCGCCAAGTTGCTGGTGGGCTACAAGCAGCGTGAAGCGCTGGTCATCGCGTTGCTGACGGGCACGCTGGCGATGCTGGTGCTGTCGATTGCGGTGTTCGTGCGCACCCGTTCAGGGGCGGGTATTGCGCCGATCCTGGCGGTGTTCAATTACGGCAACTTCGACATGTTGAAATTCGGCCTGGAAGCGATGTCATCGCGCATGGGCTCGCCGTGGATGCACCCGAATGCCATCGGCGGGATCATGGCGCTGCTGCTGCCCTTGGCGTTCTGCTACGGCATGACCGAACAAGGCTGGAAACGCGCGCTGGGCCTGGGCGTGGCGTGCCTGGGCGCGGCTGCTTTGCTGTTGGCCAGTAGCCGCGGCGCGATGGTCAGCCTGGCGCTGGTGCTGATGTGGATGGCCACCCGGCGCGTGCCGTACACCGGGCGGCTGTTGATGATTGGCGCGGCGCTGACCGTGGCGCTGGTCATGGCTTATCCGCCATTGCAGGACCGCCTGGCGACGATATTTTCCTCGGACAACGCCAGCACCGAGGTGCGTTTTGACGAGTACCGCATGTTCCCTCAGGCGATGGCGGCGTACCCGTTTGGCATCGGCTTCAAGGTCGACCCGCCGGTGCCCGGCACGCACTTTCTGGGGATCTCCAACCTGTGGCTGAACTTCATCTACAAGACCGGCATCGTCGGCATGCTGCTGTTTGTGGCGGTGACCGTGCGCTGGTGGCGCGAAGCACGCCCGGAAAAAGGCCCGATCCGCCTGACCAAGGACAACGCGTTGTGGCTGGGCAGCACGGCGGGGATTCTCTCGGCACTGGTCAGCGGGCTGTTTGACCACTACTTCAGTTTTGCGGTGGTGATGGTCGCGCTGTTCTGGCTGATGGTGGGGCTCAATGTGCTGGAGGCACGGCGGCTGTTCCCGGCGCGCCTGCCCCAGGTCAAGACGGTGGCGTTCCGCAAACCGATCCTTGACGGCGCGCGGCCTTAACCATGCTCGGCTCTGCCGTCTGGCTGACCGTCGCGACCTTGTTGGGCTTATGCCTGGGGTTCGCCCGCGAATGGCTGCTGGTGGCTGCGTGGGGCGCGGGGGAGCGCAGTGATGCGTTCCTGATCGCGCTGTTTTTACCCGAAGCATTGCGCATGTCATTGGCCGGTGGCGTGTTGAGCGCCGCCGCCCTGCCGCTGTACCTGCAACGCCACGACGGCGAGCGCCTGGACTGGCTGGCGGTGCTGTTTCCGGCCTTGATGCTGATTGCGCTGGTCACCAGCCTGTTGCTGACGCTGTTGGCGCCGTGGCTGGTGCAGTTGCTCGGCCCCGGGCTGGCGGCCAGCGCGACGGCACTGGCGGCCGGCAACCTGCAGATCGTCGCCTGGTGTGTACCGGGGCTGATGCTGCATGCGCTGTTCAGTATTCCGTTGCAGGCCAGTGAGCGCTTCGTGTTGGCCGGGTTGGGGTCATTGCTGTTCAACCTGCCGCCGGTGACGTACCTCGCGCTGGCAGGCACCGCGACGCAGCCACACGCTCTGGCCCTGGCGTGCCTCGCTGGCAGCCTGTTGATGCCGCTCGCGTTGCTGCCGTCGGTCTGGCGCCAGGGCTGGCGGCCGTGGCGCTGGCAGCTGTCATTCGGCCCCCTGCGCGAACTCGGTCAACGCATCGGCCCACTGTTGTTGAGCAATGGCGCCAGCCAGGGGTTGGCGCTGATTGAGCGGCTGGTCGCATCGCTGCTGGGCGAAGGCGCGGTGACGTGGGTCAACCTCGCTCGCAAGCTGATGAACCTGCCGCTGATTGCACTGATGAGTCTGAACCAAGTACTGCTGGGCATGATGAGCCGCCGCCAGGGCGACGAGCGCCTGGCCCTGCTCAAGCGCGGCCTGGAAACGGCCAGCGTGCTGACCTTACCTGCTGGCGTCGGCTTGGTGGCCGCGGCACCAAGCCTGGTGGCGCTGCTGCTGCCCAAGCAATCGGCCGACTCGCCGTTGCCGTTGTTGCTGGCGTGGTTCGCCGTACCCTTGGTGTTTGGTGCCTGGAACGCGTTGCTCGCGCGCTATGCCTACGCTGCCGGCGATACGCGCCAGCCGCTGCGCTGTGAGCTGCTGGGCAGCCTGGTCAACGTGCTGTTGCTGGGCGCCCTGCCCTTTGTGTTCGGCCTGGCGGGTATCCCGCTGGCAGCACTGGCGGGGGTGATCTGCACCGCATTGCTGCTGATGCAGCGTCAATCGCTGCTCGGCACTCTGCCGTGGGCGCGGCACTGGTTGCTCAGTGCGGTGGTGATGGGGCTGGCGGCGCTGGTGTTGTTTCCAATGAATCGCGTGTGGCTGCAACTGGGGTTGAGCACCTTGGCCGGCGCGGTGGTGTTGCTGGGCATGGGGCTGTGGCTGAAGCCGTGGCGCAAGGCATGAATGACCGATCGAGGGTGAACAGGTGAAACATCGCTGGATTCAAATGGATATCGCCAAAGGCATCGGCATCCTTGTGATCGTGTATGCCCACAGTTGGTTCGTCGCCACGTCCCTGGACCTGATGTACCCGATCCTGGCGTCGTTTGTGTTGCCGTTGTTCTTCTTCCTGTCGGGGGTGTTCTTCAAGCCTGAGCAGCCCTTTGTGGAGATGGCGGTGCGCAAGGCCGACGGCCTGCTCAAACCGTTCTTTTTCACCATGCTGGTGTACGTGATCGTGCGCGACGTGCTGCGCGGGCAACCGCTGCTGCCGGATGTCGGCGGCGTGCTGTATGCCTCGGTGGACACCATTCCGTGGCAGGCGCTGTGGTTTTTGCCGCACTTCTGGGTGGCGATTCTGTTCAGTTGGTTGATGCTGCGGCTGATCCAGCGCCTGAAGTTGTCACTGGTCGTGAGCAGCCTGTTGATGTTCGTGCAACTGCTGATCGGCATCTGGATATTGCCGTGGTTCTGGCAGTTGCCGGTGACTGTCGGCGGGCACACCTGGGTGCTGCCAGGGCTGCCCTTCAGCCTCGATATCACGCTGATCAGCAGTGCCTGCTTCGTCTACGGCTACTTGCTGCGGGACTGGTTGCGCACGCATGCGGGGTCGCTGTTGACCCTGGTGATTTCGCTGGTGCTGTTTGCGGCGGTGTTTCTCTATCGGGGCGACACCATGGACTTGGCTCAACGGCGGTATGACCACTGGTTGTGGACCAGCTTGCTGGCGCTGATTGGCGTGTACCTGTGCTGGGCGCTGGCGCGGGTGCTGATGGTGTCGGCGCTGATTACCCGGGCGATGACGTACATCGGGCAGTCGACGCTGATTCTGTTGATCTTTCATGGGGAGATCCAGCACAAGACGTTTGACCTGATGGAGCGGCTGGGGCTGCATCCGTTCCTGGCGGCGTGTGTGGGGTTGGTGGTGGCGGTGGTGGTGCCGCTGCTGATCGGCGAGGTGATCAAGCGGGTGGGGTTTTTGCGGTTTTTCTATTTTCCGT
>NZ_JBARTQ010000160.1:0-5294 GCF_049645325.1 Pseudomonas sp.
CCGACAGGCAGGCGCTGAACTGGCGGCGCAGTTCGATCAGTGTTTCGCGGGTCTTGCCTTCGAGGTCGTACTCGGCCTGCTCCATGGCGCGGCTGGCTTGGCGGGTGGAGGCGGAAATACCGCCACCGGCATACAACGCCATGCTCACTTCAATGCCGATGGTGTTGGTGTCGTAGCGCTGGTTGTAGGTGTTGCCGCTGTCGGACTCTTGCTTGCGCGAGCTGGCATAGGCAGTGACTTTGGGCAAGTGCCCGGAGCGGTTGCGCTCCACTTCATACCGTGCCACTTCGACGGCCTGGCGCTGCGAGGCAAGGGTCGGGTTGTTGCTGATCGCCAGCTCGTGCCAGGTGTCGTAGTTGGCAGGCGTCAGGGTAAAGGCGGCGAAGCTCTGGTTCAGCGGCGCCAGGTCATTGATGTTGACGCTCTGCACGCCGATCAGCGCGCCCAGCTCCCTCAGCGACGCATCCTGCTCGTCGAGCGCCTGGATCTCTTCGGCGGTGGCCAGTTCATAGCGTGACTCGGCTTCCAGAATGTCGGTGCGCGTGCCCTCGCCTTGCTGGAACAGGTGCTGGTTCTGCTGGAATTGCTGCTCGTAGGCTTTCTTCTTGGCACGAGCGATGTCGATCTGGTCCTGGGCAAACAGGGCCTGGGTGTAATAACTCAACACCCGCACCAGCAACGCCTGGCTTTTGTCGCGAAAGCTTTCGTCGGCAAACAGCGCCTGGGCCACGCCCTTGCGGTAGTTGGCATAGGCTTCGTAGTCGAACAGCGGTTGCTGCAGGCTGAAGGTCGAGCCGTAGCTGTTGTAATTGCGATCGTCGCGATAGCTGCCACCGCGCCCGTCCGGCAGGTGCGCCTCGGAGTTGTTGCGGCCCTTGTTGTAGTTGTAGGACAGCTTCGGCAGCAGGCCGGCGCGGCCGATGGTGCGGTTTTCAAGGCCCGCGTCGCGTTCCTTGATGGCCCCCAGAAACACCGGATCATTGCGCAAGGCCTGCTCGTACACATCGAACGGGCCCATGGCCGCCTGGGCGCTGCCACACACCAGCAGCAGGGAGAGGAACACTGGCTTCATGCTCATTCCTCGGTCAACGCAGAACCGGCGCGATCGAGCAGCGGCTTGAACAGGTAATTGAGCAACGAGCGCTCGCCGGTGCGCACGAACATCTCGGCGGGCATGCCCGGCTTGATCACCAGGCCGTGGAGTTTTTCCAGCGCCGCTTCACTCACGGTGGTGCGCAGCACGTAATACGGCTGGCCGGTTTTTTCGTCGAGCATCTGGTCGGCGGAGATCAGGCTGACCTCGCCCGGCACGCGCGGGGTGCGGCTCTGGTTGAAGGCAGTGAACAAAATATCGACCGGCAAGTGCGTGCCGACCTTGTCGACCAGGTGCACCGGCAGATGCCCTTCCACTTCCAGGCGTGTGCCTTGCGGCACGATTTCCAGCAGGGTTTCACCGGCGCGCACCACGGCGCCTTCGGTGTGCACGCTCAAGTTGACGGCGATGCCGTCGGCCGGGGCATTGATTTCGCTGTGTTGCAGGTCAAACCCGGCCGAGGTGAGTTGCTGCTCCAGGGTAAGGCTGCGCAACTGCGCGTCGGCCAGTTGGCTGCGTACTTCTTTCTGGTATTCCTCGCTGTGCTGCTGCAGCTTGAGGCGCGATTCAAGAATGCTCTGCTCCACGCGGCCGCTTTCGCCGGTGTTCTGCGAGAGGTCCTGTTGCACTTGGGATAACTGGCGCTGGTATTCCATTAGCCGGTTACGCGGGATGTAGCCGTTGTCGGCCAAGGGTTGCAGGTTACTCAACTGGTCACGCAGGGACTGGGCCTGGGCGCTCAGGTCGCTGCGCGCACGGCGCATGCCGCCGAGCTGCGAAGTGGCGCCTTCGATGTTCGCGCGAATGCCCGCCTGTTCCCGCGCAAACGCTTCACGGCGGCTGCTGAACAGTTGACGCTGGCCTTCCAGCACCAGCGCGAGGGCCGGATCGGGGTTAGTGCTCAGCTCTGCCGGAAAGGTGATGCCGGAACGGTTGTCGCGCTCGCTCTGCCAGCGCGCCACGCTGGCCCAGGCCATGCGGTACTGGGCTTGCAGGGATTGCACGTCGGCCTGGTTCTGGGTCTGGTCGAGGCGAAACAGCGGCTGGCCCTGTTTCACTGACTCGCCCTCCTTCACCAAGATGCGGCTGACCACGCCCGGGCTGAAGGTTTGCACGGCCTTGCGTTTGCCCGAGACCACCACCGTGCCTTGCACCGGAATACCTTGGTCGAGCGGCGCCAGGCTGGCCCAGAGGAAAAACCCGCCGGCGCCGACAATCGTCAGCAGCCAGCCCATTTTTACGAAAAAACCGGCGTCACGTTGTTCAAATGTAAGGCTGCTCATGCGCCTGGATTCCTTCCGGCTTGATACTGACGGCTAAGGCTCACGCCGGCCTTTTCCCGTGGTGTTTCCTGCTGCTGGCCTGACAAGGCGCGCAGCACTTCCTGGCTCGGCCCGAACGCCTGCAGGCGCCCTTCGTTGAGTACCAGCAACTTGTCGGCCTGGGCCAGCGCCGAAGAACGGTGCGTCACCAGCACCACGCTGCTGCCCTGGGCTTTCATCTGCACGATGGCACTGGCCAACGCGGCTTCGCCGACGGTGTCGAGGTTGGAATTGGGCTCATCCAGCACGATCAGACGTGGGCCGCCGTACAGCGCGCGGGCCAGCGCCACCCGTTGTTTCTGGCCGCCGGACAGGCCGCCACCGTTGTCGCCCAGCACGGTGTCATAGCCCTGGGGCAAGCGCAGGATCAGTTCATGCACGCCGGCTTGTTGCGCGGCTTTCACCACCCGCTCCGGGTCGGCGTCACGAAACCGCGCGATGTTGTCGGCGATGCTGCCGCTGAACAGTTCGATGTCCTGGGGCAAGTAGCCGATATGCGGGCCGAGGTCGTCGCGGTCCCAGCGATGGATGTCTGCGCCGTCCAGACGCACGGTACCGGCCAGGGTCGGCCACACACCCACCAGCACGCGGGCCAGGGTCGATTTACCTGAACCCGAGGCGCCGAGCACGCCGAGCACTTCTCCCGCGCCGAGGTTGAAGCTGACTTGATGCAGCGTTGCCATGCGCCGCCCGGGCGGGCCCGCGCTGACTTGCTCGAAACTCACCTGGCCCTTGGGCGCAGGCAAGGCCATGTGTTCGACCTCCGGCGGGAATTCACGCAGCAACTCGTCGAGACGCTGGTAAGCCAATTTGGCCGAACTCCATTGCTTCCACACCGCAATCAACTGATCGATGGGGCTGAGCACCCGGCCCATCAGGATGGAACCGGCGATCATCATCCCGGCGGTCATTTCGCCCTTGATCACCAGGAACGCCCCCAGGCCCAGCACCAGCGATTGCAGGCACAGCCGCAGGGACTTGCTCAACGAGGTGATTACCGAGCCGGTGTCGCTGGCCTTGTTCTGAAAGCCGAGGAATTGCGAATGCACGGCAAACCAGCGTTTGCGCAACGCGCCGAGCATGCCCATGGCCTGGATCGTCTCGGCGTTGTGCAAATGGCTGGTGGCCAACTGGGTGGACTGCTGGGAAAAAGCCCCCGCCTCGCCCAACGGTTTTTTCGTCAGGTATTCGTTCAGGCACGCCAGCGCGATCAGCAGCACCGCGCCTGCCGTGGCCAACACCCCGAGCCACACGTTGAACAGGAAAATCACGAACAGGTAGATGGGAAACCACGGCGCGTCGAAAAACGCGAACAACGCCGGCCCGGTGATGAATTGGCGGATCGCCGTGAGGTCGCCAAGGGACTGCCCGGCATGCCCCTGGCCGCGCTGCAAGTTGCGCTCAAACGCGGCTTTGTACACGCGCAAGTTGAAACGCCGCTCCAACTGGCTGCCGATACGGATCACGATAAAACTGCGGATGACTTCCAGCGTGCCAATAAAAGCAAAGAAGCCCACGACCATCAGCGTCAACATCACCAGTGTGGTTTCATTCTGGGAGGACAGCACGCGGTCATACACTTGCAGCATGTAAATCGACGGCACCAGCATCAACAGGTTAATCAATGCCGTGAAGCAACCGATGCTGATCAAAATACGCTTGTATTCACCCAGCGCCCTGAATAAAGGCGCAACCGTAGGGGACTTCGCCATATCTTTTTATCTTCCGTGAGCGAATGACGCGCAATAGTTGCCCGCGCCCCTGAACAGGGACGGTCAACTATTAAAATCGGGTTATATGCTTATAACGTTTAATTAAGGCATTCGTTGCAGTACAACTTCCGCACCCAACGGTGTGCGCCCTTTATATTCGCCTTCTTTCTCGCGGTTCAAATGCGTGATCCCGCTGCCCTCGGCGTTCATCAGCCAGATGCCGTCCGGAGTTGGCGACCAAGTCAAGGGTTTATCGCCCAGCCATTGCTCGGCACACGCGACGTCACCGGCCAGGGCATTGGCCTGCTCCAGCAGGTCCAGCGCGCAGACTTGATCCTGTTGCTTGAATGCCCAATGCCCGGCCAATTGGGCGGTGGTGGGTAACACGAGACTGCTCGCCATTGCGTGGGCTCCTGCCGACACGAACAACACCTGTGAAACACAGGCGATCAAATGAGAAAAACGCGGCATTTCACGCTCCATCCAAGTGCGCGGCGCTGCAGCGCCGCGCGCTTTACATCACGCCACGATGTCGCTGACGGCGGCCTGGCCCACGGTGGTGACGAGGAAATCCGCCACGCCATGACCCGAGAAGTCGACTGCCAAGGTGCCCAGGTTAGTACCCGAGGCGTAGCTCAGCACAGCATCGCCGGCATGCCCGGTGAACGCATTGACGAAGGTCAGGCCTGCACCTTTGGTGATACCGGACAGGTCGATCTTGTCCGAACCCGAGGTGAAGTCAAAGATCTTGTCGGCGGCACCCGGCTTGGAGTCCGAGCTGGCACCGTACACGAAGGTGTCGTTGCCGGCGCCGCCCCACAGTTGGTCCGCACCGCCACCACCGTAGATGATGTCGTTGCCGGCACCGCCTTTGATGAGGTTGGCTGCGTTGTTGCCGATGATCAGGTCGTTGCCCGAACCACCGAACGCATTCTCGACAGTCACGCCTTTGGCGATGGACACGTTGCCCACCAAGCCGCCAACGTCGGAGAACGAGGCCTCATTGAGGTTGATCTTCTGGTTTTGGGTAAAACCGGAGAAGTCCAGGGTGTCGTTGCCACCCCCGTCCCATACCGAGAACACCAGCTTGTCGGCATTGGAGGTGGCGCTGAGGAAATCACGCCCGGTGTTGGAGTTGAACCCGTAGGTGGTGTCACCGGCACGGGT
>NZ_JBARTQ010000161.1:0-3674 GCF_049645325.1 Pseudomonas sp.
GATGCTATCGCAGGCAAGCCAGCTCCCACATGGACCGCGTTCTATTCAGCCGAAGGCGGCGTCAACTTGGCTTCCAATTCGGCCACTTTCGCCTCCAGGCTTTCCAGCCGCGAACGGGTGCGGGCCAACACTACCATCTGGCTGTCAAATTCTTCCCGGCTGACCAGGTCGAGCTTGCTGAAGCCGCTTTGCAGCAATGCCTTGAACTGGCTTTCGATTTCATTGCGGGGCAGCGCGGTGTCGCCGCTGAACAGGCGAGAGGCGTGGCCGCTCAGGGCGTCGAGGAGGTCTTTGGGCGCGAGCATGGGAAATATTCCGGAATAACTGTTGGCGGGCAGTGTATCACGCAGCGTCTATAGTCTTTTTCACGGCAGCGGGCGCACGCTTTTCGCGCAGCGGGCCGGGCGGTCGCGCACTGTTTAAGTGCGCATTGGCGCCGCGAAAACGCCCCGCAGGTGGGCATAAGTGGGCAAAGGACTGATTTCAGTGATTTTTACGGAGCTGGCAAGGTTTCTGCTTAGACGATCATGACCCATGCACTGATGCAGTCGCTGTGACGAATGCAGTGCGCCGACGGATCAGGGGTACAGGTTTCGTCACCAGTGGTTCGCTGGCGTCGCAACGGTAAATGCCGAGGCGACGACGCGTTACAAAGCCAGGCACTGCGCTTAGACTTGAGACGGGTTTGTTTTCCTGGGGCAAGTCCACCAATTCGGGAGAGAGTTTTCATGAAGCTAGTCACTGCCATCATCAAGCCGTTCAAGTTGGACGATGTACGCGAGTCGTTGTCCGAGATCGGCGTGCAGGGCATTACCGTTACTGAGGTCAAAGGCTTCGGTCGGCAGAAGGGTCACACCGAGCTGTATCGCGGCGCGGAATACGTGGTCGATTTCCTGCCGAAGGTGAAGATTGATGTCGCCATTGACGACAAGGATCTTGACCGGGTTATCGAGGCGATAACCAAGGCGGCCAACACCGGCAAGATCGGTGACGGCAAGATCTTCGTGGTCAATCTGGAACAGGCTATTCGCATCCGTACCGGCGAAACCGATACCGACGCAATCTAAGCCGCCAAACCCCCAACGCCCCAGGAGAAAACAATATGACTCTGCGTAAATTCGCAGGGCTAGGAGCCCTGTTGTCCCTCGTAATGCCGGCCCTGGCATTGGCGGCGGACCCAGTCCCAGCTCCAGTCCTCAATTCCGGCGACACGGCGTGGATGCTCACATCCACCGCGCTGGTGCTGTTCATGACCATTCCGGGCCTGGCGCTGTTCTACGGCGGCATGGTTCGCTCCAAAAACATTCTGTCGGTGATGATGCAGTGCTTCGCCATCACCGGCCTGATCTCCATCCTGTGGTTCGTGTACGGCTATAGCCTGGCGTTCGACACCACTGGCATGGAAGCGGGCGTCGTCAACCTCAACTCGTTTGTGGGTGGCTTGTCCAAACTGTTCCTTTCGGGTGTGACCCCGGCCAGCATCACCGGCCCGGCGGCGTTGTTTCCCGAGTCGGTCTTCATCACCTTCCAGATGACCTTCGCGATCATCACCCCGGCGCTGATCGTCGGTGCCTTCGCCGAGCGTATGAAGTTCTCCGCGATGCTGATCTTCATGGGCATCTGGTTCACTCTGGTTTACGCACCGATTGCCCACATGGTGTGGGGCGGTCCGGGGTCGTTGCTGGGCGACTGGGGCGTGCTGGACTTCGCAGGCGGCACCGTGGTGCACATCAACGCTGGTGTGGCTGGCCTGGTGGCGTGCCTGGTACTGGGCAAACGTAAAGGTTTCCCAACTACCCCAATGGCACCGCACAACCTGGGTTACACCCTGGTCGGCGCCGCCATGCTGTGGGTTGGCTGGTTCGGCTTTAACGCCGGTTCCGCTGCTGCGGCCAATGGCACTGCCGGCATGGCGATGCTCGTTACCCAGATCGCTACCGCTGCTGCGGCATTGGGCTGGATGTTCGCTGAGTGGGTCACCCACGGTAAGCCAAGCGCACTGGGCATTGCCTCGGGCGTGGTTGCCGGTCTGGTTGCGATCACTCCGGCAGCTGGCACCGTGGGCCCGATGGGCGCCCTGGTGATCGGCCTGGCGGCGGGCGTGGTGTGCTTCTTCTGCGCCACTACCCTGAAACGCAAACTGGGCTACGACGACTCCCTGGACGCCTTCGGCGTGCACGGTATCGGCGGTATCCTCGGCGCGATCCTGACCGGCGTGTTCGCTGCACCGGCGATGGGCGGTTTCAACGCCACCACCACCGACATCGCGGCGCAAGTCTGGATCCAGTGCAAAGGCGTCGGCTTCACCGTGATCTACACGGCGATCGTGACCTTCATCATCCTCAAAGTGCTGGATGCGGTCATGGGCCTGCGGGTTACTGAAGAAGAAGAGGCCGTGGGCCTCGACCTGGCGCAACACAACGAACGCGGCTACAACTTGTAAGTACGCGTAAAAAAGATGCCCGGCTTGCCGGGCATTTTTTTGCCTGGCGTTTGTCAGTGGTAGGGCGCTGTACGGGTTTTTGCGCAAAGTTTGTGATGCAGCGCACACGGCACTTTTCAGCGTGCGAAAGTCTTACAGGTATGTAGGCGTATTCGGCACTTTGTTTTTTCCCTGAGCGCGCTAGAATGCGCGCCGATGGGCGGAGAACTGTATGTGGCAACAGACCCTGATTACCCTGCGGGCCAAGCCCCGGGGCTTTCACTTGGTGACGGACGAGTTGCTCGCCGGCTTGCCTGAATTGAAGGCGTGCCGCGTGGGCCTGTTGCATCTGTGGCTGCAGCACACCTCGGCCTCGTTGACGGTCAACGAGAATGCCGACCCGGCGGTTCGCCGTGACTTCGAGCGTTTTTTCAACTCGCTGGTGCCGCAAGGGCGTGCAGGGTTCGAACACAACGACGAAGGTCCGGATGATCTGCCGGCGCACTTCAAGGCCAGTCTCCTGGGCTGCCAGCTGAGTTTGCCGGTGAAGGCCGGCCGCTTGGCGATAGGAACCTGGCAAGGTGTTTATCTGGGCGAGCACCGTGATCATGGCGGTGCTCGTAAAGTCCTCGCCACCTTGCACGGTGATGGGGCATAAGCCACTGGTTATCCAGTGGATGTTGATTTTTTTCCAGCGACCTCGACAGAGGGTGAAGCTGGGCTATAACTAATCTGCTTTTCGCAAGTCATGAGGTAGAACATGAGCGACGATGATCTGGAAAACGACGAACTCGAAGTGGGTGACGACGACGAGGCTGAAGAAGGCCTTGAAGCGGCAGCTGAAGACGTTGCTGACGACGACGGTGGCGATGATGCGCCTGCCCCGGCGGCCAAAGGCAAAGCCAAGGCTGCTGTTTCGGTAGACGAACTGCCGAGCGTTGAAGCCAAGAACAAAGAGCGCGATGCGCTGGCCCGTGCGATGGAAGAATTCCTCGCTAAAGGTGGCAGAGTGCAGGAAGTCGAGGCGAACGTGGTGGCTGATCCACCGAAGAAGCCTGATAACAAGTACGGCAGCCGACCTATCTGAGGTCAGTCACCCGCTTGCTGAAAAAGCCCGCCGTCGCTGCGGGCTTTTTCATGCCCGTTATAAACGGGCAGAGCGATCGCCAACCCCTGTGGGAGCTGGCTTGCCTGCGATAGCGGTTTACCCGTGAGCGATGTGCAGTCTGACCCACCGCTATCGCAGGCAAGC
>NZ_JBARTQ010000162.1:0-6673 GCF_049645325.1 Pseudomonas sp.
CAAACTGAAACACGCCCCACCCAGGTTATTGCTCTTGCTGATCAACGCCCGCCCCCCGTGCCAATAAATGATCCGCCGCACGATCGACAACCCCAGCCCATGCCCACCCGACGCGCGCGTGCGGCTGTCATCCAGGCGCAGGAACGGCGTAAAGATGCGCTCCCAGGCGCCCTCCGGCACGCCCGGGCCATCGTCCTCCACATCGATGCGGCAACGCACCTGGCCGACTTGATAACTGATCAGCACCTGCCCCTGGGCATGACGCATCGCATTGCTCACCAGGTTTTGCAGGGCGCGGTGCAAATAACGAGGCTCGGCGTCGACCCACGCGTCGTCCCAGTGCGCCGATGACAGGCAAATACCGCGCGTCACCGTGACCTGCGGACGCAGTGGCGATAATTCGCCGATCACCTGATCCAGCAACGCGCTAAGGTCAACCCGCTGGAAATTCAGCTCCGGCGCCCCCTGCTCCAGACGCGCATAGGTGAGCATTTCGTCAACCAGGCCATCAAGGTCCTGGATGTCGCTGTCCATGCCGTCCAGGTACTTGCGCCGGGCTTCGGCGGTGGCGGCGTCGCCGACCATCTCCAGGCCGAACCGCAGGCGCGCCACCGGCGTACGCAGCTCGTGGGACACGGCACGCACCAGTTCACGCTGGATCGCCAGCAATTGCTGCAGGTGTTCGGCCATGCCATTGAAGGCCGCCGCCAAACGTCCTACCGAGTCGGCGCCACGGGCCGGTACGCGCACTTCGAGGTTGCCTTTGGCGATACGCGTAGCCGCTGCTTCCAGGCCCTTGAGACGCCGCTCCAGTTGGCGCACCAGTAGATAGACGATCAAGCCGATCAGGGTCAGGCTGATCAACGCAATCAGGATCAGCCACTGCGGCGGATAAGGATTCATCTGATACAGCGGGCCGATTTCAAGGACCCACGGCGTACCGACCATGCCGGCAAACACCCGAATCGAATCACCACCTTTGCCCAAGGCCATCACCGTATCGCCCTCCGAGACACGACGGCGTTGGTCTTCATCCATATCGGCCTGGTCGAGGGTCATCAGGTGCATCTCAAACCCAAACCCCTTGGCTTCTTTTATAGCGGCCAACCGTTGCGGCTGCTCGGCCACCGGGAAACGCACCAGCTCATCCGCCAGCAGATAAATAGTCGCGCGGGCCAGTTGCTCGCTGATCTGTTGCACTTCGCCGGTCAGCACCCACTGCTCTTTTTCGCTGACCAGGCGCAGTACCCGCGCCGCATGCGGCCCGGTCTGCTCCACCAAGACTTGGCCGCGTTGCAGGCGATTGCGCTGGCTCAGGTCCAGTTGGGCATCGGCCAATGGGCGCAATTCAAGCGGGATGCCGAGCAAACGCTCCCACACCGCCAGGGCACGCTGGCGCTCAATGGCGCTCATCGGTTGCAGGTTGTCGCCCATCAGCGCAAAGGTGCCGTGGGCCAGGCGCTCACGGTACTGGCCGCTGCGCACCTCGTTGAGCAGGTGCAAGGCCAGCACACCGAGCAAGGCCACCAGGATCAGCGCCGCGCACATGCCGCCGTAGATGCGCAGGAAGATGGAATT
The DNA here is from genome assembly GCF_049645325.1 of Pseudomonas sp. Lineage (GTDB taxonomy): Bacteria > Pseudomonadota > Gammaproteobacteria > Pseudomonadales > Pseudomonadaceae > Aquipseudomonas. The sequence goes on from NZ_JBARTQ010000162.1 coordinate 1,579, forward strand.
CACAGCGGCATATCGGCAGCGGCTTCGGGGACGAACAAGTAGCCTTTGCTGCGGATGGTCTTGATCAGGCGCGGGTGAATCGGGTCGTCGCCGATCTTCGGACGAATGCGTGAAATGCGTACATCAATGGAGCGGTCCTGGCCGTCGTAGCCGATGCCGCGCAGGGCGATGAAGATTTCTTCGCGGGACAGGATGCGCCCGGCGTTCGCCACCAACAGCCACAACAGGTCGAACTCGGCGCTGGTCAGCTCGATGCCCGCCTGGTTCAACCAGGCTTCGCGCAAGGCGTTGTCCACCACCAGCGGGCCGAACTGCAGGCGGCGCAGGTTTTCCACGAGGGCGGGCTCGGCCGGTTCGCTGCGCCGCAACAAGGCCTGGATGCGCGCCAACAGCAAGCGCGGGCGCACGGGTTTGCACACGTAGTCGTCGGCGCCCATGTCCAGGCCCAGCACCTGATCCATATCGTCGGTGCGCGCGGTGAGCATCAGGATCACGCCGTCATAGCGCTCGCGCACCCTGCGGCAGATGCTCAGGCCGTCTTCGCCGGGCAGCATGAGGTCGAGAATCACCAGGTCGGGCTGTTCGGCAATGATGCGCGCCGCGGCCTTGGCGCCGTCGCTTTCCACCGATACCTGCAGGCCGTTGCTCTCCAGGTAATCACGGGTCAACTCGGCCAATCGCTCGTCGTCCTCGACGATCAATATTTGCCAGGCTTCTTGCTCCACGGGTGATCCTCGTTGTTATAAGGGCTTCGTTGGCCGAGTTGGCCATACCCTGTTTGTAATGTTTTGAGGGCATAACAAAGCCCGATTGTAGCCATGGGCCAACCCTCTAACACAAGCCGGGAAATCCATTCGGTGATCGCGTTTTTTTGTGATAGGGTTCGCGCCCCCAAAAAACCAACTGGCGGTTTTCAGCTTGGAATATTCGGTGACAAACGGCGTAATCCAGCAGTACTGCGGCCTACACGGGTGTTCCACGTTTCATACACATTTTACCCACAACGTTATCCACAGGTAGTGCGTTGCTAAGCCCCCCAAAACGCATTATCTTGTACCTCGGCGCTAAAAAAACCCTACATGTAGGGTTTTGAGCGAAAAGACCCAACACAATTCAGACAAGAAATTCAAGCCATTTCTTGCGCCCGTTTGGTCTAAACCCAGCATTTTTTGAAAGCCCAAACCGCTCAAGCGGAGGGCAACCGTTTTAGCGCCACAAGGGCATAAAACGGTACGGGTGTTGCAGTGCTTGAAGCGAGCAACTGTCACCCACCAGGAATACGGCGATGGCCTTTTGCGGCCCGAACCGAAGACTTCGGCATGGAAGCGGCGCGATGAGCTCCCTTCCTCCTGTCCCGAAGTTGTTATGCCAGGCGCAGGCCTGTTGTAAGTGCTTCAGGACGGAACGGTGGGCACCGTGATGGTGCCCAAATAAATATAGAATGTGGAGACAACCCCCCATGCAAACCGACACAACTCGCGAGAACCCGCAAGGCTCCGTGCCGCAGGCCGCTGATTCGAACCTGGATCTGTCCGCCACCGCACCTGGCCAATTGCGCGTGATCAAGCGTAACGGCACTGTCGTTCCTTACACCGATGACAAAATCACCGTCGCCATCACCAAAGCGTTTCTTGCAGTTGAAGGCGGCTCCGCAGCTGCCTCGTCGCGCATCCATGACACCGTTGCCCGCCTGACCGAACAAGTCACCGCGACCTTCAAGCGTCGCATGCCTTCGGGCGGCACCATCCACATCGAAGAAATCCAGGACCAGGTCGAACTGGCCCTGATGCGTGCCGGCGAGCAGAAAGTGGCGCGTGACTACGTGATCTACCGTGACGCCCGTTCCAAGGAACGCGCTGTACGCACCCCGGCTGAAGAAGCTGCCGTACAAGCTCACCCGTCGATCCGCATCACTCTGGCCGACGGTACGTTTGCACCGCTGGACCTGGGCCGCCTGAACACCATCATCACCGAGGCCTGCGAAGGCCTGGAAGAAGTCGACGGCGACCTGATCCAGCGCGAAACCCTGAAGAACCTGTACGACGGCGTGGCCCTGACCGACGTCAACACCGCCCTGGTGATGACCGCCCGTACCCTGGTTGAACGTGAGCCGAACTACTCGTTCGTGACCGCGCGCCTGCTGATGGACACCCTGCGTGCCGAAGGCCTGGGCTTCCTCGGCGTCGCCGACAGCGCCACCCACCACGAAATGGCCGACCTGTACGCCAAGGCCCTGCCTGCCTACATCGCCAAGGGCATCGAATTCGAATTGCTGAACCCGATCCTGGCCACCTTTGACCTGGAAAAACTCGGCAAGGCGATCAACCACGAGCGCGACCAACAGTTCACCTACCTGGGCCTGCAAACCCTGTACGACCGTTACTTCATCCACAAGGACGGTATCCGCTTCGAACTGCCGCAAGTGTTCTTCATGCGCGTGGCCATGGGCCTGGCGATCGAAGAGAAAAACAAAGAAGACCGTGCGATCGAGTTCTACAACCTGTTGTCGTCCTTTGACTACATGTCGTCGACCCCGACCCTGTTCAACGCCGGCACCCTGCGTCCACAGCTGTCGAGCTGCTACCTGACCACCGTGCCGGATGACCTGTCGGGCATCTACCACGCGATCCACGACAACGCCATGCTGTCCAAATTCGCAGGCGGCCTGGGCAACGACTGGACGCCGGTGCGTGCACTGGGTTCTTACATCAAGGGCACCAACGGCAAGTCGCAAGGCGTTGTTCCGTTCCTGAAAGTCGTGAACGACACCGCCGTAGCCGTGAACCAGGGTGGCAAGCGCAAAGGCGCTGTGTGTGCCTACCTGGAAACCTGGCACATGGACATTGAAGAGTTCATCGAGCTGCGCAAGAACACCGGTGATGATCGTCGTCGTACCCACGACATGAACACCGCCAACTGGATCCCTGACCTGTTCATGAAGCGCGTCTTCGATGACGGCCAGTGGACCCTGTTCTCGCCGTCCGAAGTGCCGGACCTGCACGACCTGACCGGCAAGGCCTTCGAAGAGCGTTACGAGTACTACGAAGCCCTGTCCCAGTACCCAGGCAAGATCAAGCTGTTCAAGACCATCCAGGCCAAAGACCTGTGGCGCAAAATGCTCTCCATGCTGTTTGAAACCGGCCACCCATGGCTGACCTTCAAAGACCCGTGCAACCTGCGCAGCCCGCAGCAGCACGTAGGCGTGGTCCACAGCTCGAACCTGTGCACCGAGATCACCTTGAACACCAACAAGGACGAGATCGCCGTTTGCAACCTGGGCTCGATCAACCTGCCGAACCACATCGTCAACGGCAAGCTGGACACCGCCAAGTTGGAACGCACCGTGAACACCGCCGTACGCATGCTCGATAACGTTATCGACATCAACTACTACTCGGTACCACAAGCGCAGAACTCCAACTTCAAGCACCGTCCGGTTGGCCTGGGCATCATGGGCTTCCAGGACGCGCTGTACCTGCAGCACATTCCTTACGGTTCGGACGCTGCGGTCGAGTTCGCCGACAAGTCGATGGAAGCGGTCAGCTACTACGCGATCCAGGCTTCCTGCGACCTGGCCGACGAGCGCGGCGCGTACGAGACGTTCCAGGGTTCGCTGTGGTCCAAGGGCATCCTGCCGCTGGATTCGCAACAGATCCTGATCGAACAGCGTGGCCAGAAGTACATCGACGTTGACCTGAACGAATCCCTGGACTGGGCGCCGGTACGTGCCCGTGTGCAGAAAGGCATTCGTAACTCCAACATCATGGCCATCGCACCGACCGCCACCATCGCCAACATCACTGGCGTGTCGCAGTCGATCGAACCGACCTACCAGAACCTGTATGTGAAATCGAACCTGTCGGGCGAGTTCACCGTGATCAACCCTTACCTGGTTCGCGACCTGAAAGCCCGCGGTCTGTGGGACTCGGTCATGATCAACGACCTGAAGTACTACGACGGTTCCGTGCAGCAGATCGAGCGCATCCCGCAAGAACTCAAAGAGCTCTACGCGACGGCCTTCGAAGTGGACACCAAGTGGATCGTTGACGCCGCCAGCCGTCGTCAGAAGTGGATCGACCAGGCGCAGTCGCTGAACCTGTACATCGCCGGCGCATCGGGCAAGAAGCTCGACGTGACCTACCGTATGGCCTGGTACCGTGGCCTGAAAACCACTTACTACCTCCGTGCCCTGGCCGCGACCAGCACCGAGAAGTCGACCATCAACACCGGTAAGCTGAACGCTGTTTCCAGCGGCAACCACGGTGATGATTCGGTCCTGGCTGCTCCTGCCGGCCCGGCGCCAGTGCCTAAAGCCTGCGCGATCGACGAGCCGGATTGCGAAGCTTGCCAATAAGCTGAGCAGGTCCCGGGCGTAAATGCCCGGGATTAAAAAACCCGATAAACCCCGACTGTATAGGGTTTATCGGGTTTTTTCGTTTAGCGCGCCTTAATGGAATGCGTAGGCAATACCTTGCTTGGGCTGCGCCCCGCGTTGCCCCCACAGTTCGACCCTGCCGCCAATCACCGCCATTGAATGGTGGTCATAGGCCACGACGCCGAGCTTGCCGCTCGCGAGTTCACTGCTCGATGAGCGCCGATAGAGGCCTTGCAACCCAAGACGGTCCAACGCTTCGTGAGGCATTTCGCCGTTGTTCAGGCTGTGCAAGGCGTGCGCGTAACTCTTTTTCGCTTCATTGATGTTGTCATCCAGGCCATTGCCTTCCAGTTGAGCCCGCTTGGCACTGACGGCATACATAAAGTTGGCATCCGTGATCATTTGCGGGTCATCCCCCTTGAAGCGCGCCTCCCGCGCCGCCTGCTTCAGCTCGCCCTTGGACAGGTGAAGCGATTTGCCGTCGCGCATCGTCACGTCATAGCCATTCCCCGCCTCCTTCACCTCACTGAAGACATCGGTGGGTTTTTGGCCAAATTTCATCATGGCCGCCTTTATCGCCGACACCGTGACGCAATTGCCGTCCGGCCCCTGACTGAAACCACTCCAGACATTGCCAGCCTCTCGGCCGATACCAGGTCTTTTACCGGGTTCACCCGCGCCAGGTTTGTAGTCAAAGTAATGAGCCCCTTTGGTGAGCGG
>NZ_JBARTQ010000163.1:0-4154 GCF_049645325.1 Pseudomonas sp.
GCGGAAAAATAACCGTGGGTAGTTATTGTCGCCGCGACTGTTTGCTCGGATACTTCACGCCAATGACCTTGTACCGCCGACATAATATTTGATCCGCTTTAGAGAACTCGACCTTTTCTATTAAGCACGATCTTTTAGAGAAGTCCCGTTTCGTTACGCAACTTTTACGGCGGTTATATGGCTCTTTCCTTTCGCGTTGCAACACCCGCTGACGTGCCCGAATTGGTGGCATTGGAACAGCACTGTTTCACCACCGACCGGCTCTCGCCTCGCAGTTTTCAATGGATGGTCAGCCGCGCCCACGGCCAGTTGCTGGTGGCGGAAGGTGACGGCCAACTGCTCGGCTATGCGCTGGTGCTGTTCCATCGCGGCACCTCGCTGGCGCGCCTGTATTCCATCGCCATCGCCGAACACGCACGCGGCCTGGGCTTGGGCAAACAACTGCTGGCGCGCATCGAAGCCTGTGCCGTGGAGCATGATTGCGCCTACCTGCGCCTGGAAGTGCGCACCGACAACCCCGGCGCGCTCGCCCTGTATGAACGCAACGGTTACCGACGCTTCGCCCTGATCAACGACTATTACGAAGATCACAGCCCTGCCCTGCGCCTGGAAAAACGCATCCTCCAGCACCAGGACGCACGCCCGCAGAGCGTGCCGTATTACCAGCAGACCACCGACTTCACCTGCGGCGCCGCGTGCTTGCTGATGGCCATGGGCGCGCTGGTGCCTGAGCGCCCGGCCCGGCGCCGCGAAGAGCTGCAGATCTGGCGTGAAGCGACCACCGTGTTCATGACCGCCGGCCATGGCGGCTGCAGCCCACAAGGCTTGGCATTGGCGGCGTGGCGCCGGGGTTTCAAGGTGCGCATGCAGGTGAATGTAAGCGGACCGTTGTTTCTTGATGGCGTGCGCGACCCGCATAAAAAGGACGTCATGCGCGTGGTGCATGAGGCATTTGAAGAGGAGCTGGCCGGCAGCGACGTCGAGCAGGTACTGGGTGGCGCGCTGGACCTGCCACACGTGTTACAGGCCGGCGGCCAGCCACTGGTGCTGATCAGCAGCTACCGCCTCACCCGCTCCAAGTCGCCACATTGGGTGATCGTCACCGACTGCGACGACGAGTTCGTCTACCTGCACGACCCGGACGTTGACCACAGCCAGCACCGCCAGCCGCTGGACTGCCAGCACGTGCCGGTCAGCCATGGCGAGTTCGAGCGCATGTGCCGCTTCGGCAACAACAAATTGCGCGCGGCGGTGGTGCTCTTCTCTCCCCCGTAGCGGTGGCGGTGGTGGTAGCGGGGATCAGGCGACGTGTTTTACCTGGGCCTTGGCTTCCAGTTCGCGCACCAGTGGCAATACGCGTTTGCCGAAATACTCGACTTCTTCCTGGAAGTGCAGGAAGCCCGCCAGCACCAGGTCCACGCCGACGGCCTTGAGCGCGACGATGCGCTCGGCAATTTGCTGCGGGGTGCCGATCAGGTTTGTCTTGAAGCCGTCGTTGTATTGCACCAGGTCTTCGAAGCTCGATTTCGCCCAGTTGCCCTCGCCTTCCGGTGAAGCCTTGCCCGCCTGTTTGGCGGCGTCGCCGAATGCGTTGACGGCCTCCGGGTCGGCCTGGTTGATGATCTCGGCCAACACGGCGCGGGCTTCGTCTTCGGTGTCGCGAGCGATCACAAAGGCGTTGACGCCGATCTTGACCGAATGGTTATTCGCCGCGGCCTTGGCCCGAATGTCATCGACCTGGGCCTTGATGCCTTGCGGGGTGTTGCCGTTGGTGAAATACCAGTCCGAGACGCGCGCCGCCATGTCCCGTGCTGCCCGTGAGCTGCCGCCCTGGAACACTTCCGGCTGGCCCAATGGCTTGGGCTTGAGGGTGTAGTTGTTGAACCGGTAGAAATCGCCCTTGAAGGTAAAATCGTCTTGGGTCCAGATGCCTTTCAGGGCGCGGATAAATTCCTCGGAGCGGCGATAGCGCTCATCATGTTCCAGCCAGTGTTCGCCAATGGCGTGGAACTCACCCTTGAACCAGCCGCTGACGATATTCACCGCGATGCGGCCGTTGGTGAGCTGGTCAATGGTCGCCAGTTGCTTGGCCGCCAGCGCCGGTTGCCACGGGCCGGGCAGGATCGCGGCAATCACTTTGAGTGTGGTGGTCGCCGCCAGCAACGCATGGCTGAACGCCACGGACTCGTGCTGGTTTTCCGCACCGTAACCAGCAGTGAAACGAATCTGTGTCAGGCCATATTCGAAGCCCGCGGCCTCGGCCAACTGCGCCAGTTTGCGGTTGTAGTCGATGCCCCAATCGGTGCGCTGCTCAATCTTGCTGACAACCAGCCCACCGCTGACGTTGGGCACCCAATAGGCAAATTTCACGGCTTGCTGACTCATCTAGCGGTACCTCACACGAAAGGATGTACGAGGCACAGGAGCAGCAAGCGTGCCAGCCACCGGTAAAGGCCCGGCCCACAGGCGCTGCGCTGGCAAACCCCGCTGTTCAACGGTTACGCGCTGATGTCGTGGATCGCATCGGTTTGTCGATCTGCTGTTGCTGGCGCAACAGTCAATCACCGCGCTGCGCCGCAAATACGGGCCGCGGTGCCCGGCACGGACTGTGCAATCGCCCTTGCACTTGAACACTGCCAAGGAGCCATTCCCCATGACCGAACAACACGTCATCAACCCGCTGTCCACGGGCGCCGATTATTCCACGCTGGCCGTACGTTTCCGGCCGATCTTTGCACGCATCGCCGCAGGCGCCGTTGAGCGCGAGCAATCCCGTACCTTGCCCTATGAGCCGATCCAGTGGCTCAAGGACGCCGGTTTTGGGGCGGTGCGGGTACCGGTGGAATACGGCGGCAGTGGCGCCTCGTTGCCGCAGCTGTTTGAGCTGCTGATCGAACTGGCCGCCGCCGACTCCAACGTGCCCCAGGCGCTGCGCGGGCACTTCGCGTTTGCAGAAGATCGCCTGAACGCACCGCCAGGCGCTGGCCGTGACCTGTGGTTCAAGCGTTTTGTCGACGGTGATATCGTCGGCTGCGCCTGGACGGAAATCGGCACGGTGGCCATCGGTGATGTGGTCACCCAAGTCAGCCCCAACGGCGACACCTGGACGCTCAACGGCGAAAAATTCTACAGCACCGGCAGTCTTTTTTCTGACTGGATCGACGTGTACGCCCAGCGCAGCGACACCGGTGGCGATGTGATCGCCGCCACCCGCACGCGCCAGCCCGGTGTGGTGCAAAGCGATGACTGGGACGGCTTTGGCCAACGCACCACCGGCAGCGGCACCACGCGGTTTACCGACGCGGTGGTGGAAGCCGAAAACGTGATCGATTTTGCCACCCGCTTCAAGTACCAGACCGCGTTCTACCAACTGGTGCTATTGGCGAGCCTGGCCGGGATCGGCCGCGCAGCGCTGAACGATGTGGCTCACCAGGTGCGCAATCGCAAACGTATCTACAGCCATGGCAACGCGGGGCATGTCAGCCAGGATTCACAGATTCAGCAGGTGGTGGGTGAAGTCGCTGCGCGGGTATATGCCGCCGAGGCCAGCGCACTGAAAGCCGCCGTGCCGGCGCAACGGGCCTACCTGGCGCGGTTTGGCGGGGATGATGCGGCGGAGCGTGAGGCTAATGTGGCGGCCGAGATTGAGTCGGCGACGGCGCAGGTGGTGGTCTCAGAGCTGATCCAGCGTGCGACCAGCGAGTTGTTTAATGCGTTGGGGGCGTCGGATGTGCGCCAGGGCAAGGCGCTGGATCGGCATTGGCGCAATGCGCGGACGGTGTCGTCGCATAATCCGGTGATCTACAAGGCGCGGATTGTGGGGGATTGGGTGGTCAATGGGACGGAGCCGCCGTTTGTCTGGCAGATTGGCAATGGGGCTTGAGGTTGGGGCTTTTTCGGTTTTTTTGGGAGGGGGGGCATATCCGTTATTTGGGTGATGCCTTCTATTGGTTCCGCTCTTACAGCGGCTCACTTTTGATAAAGCCGGAATGCCGGCCCAGTCAAAAGTAAGCAAAACGCTCTTGCTCCTCCACTCGGCACCTCGCCTAGGCTCGGTGTGCCCGCACTCCGGCTTGAATCCGTGGGCCGCCGCCACGCGCCATCCATGGCGCGGGGCGGCTAACCCGGCGTCCTGCCGGGTTACCCACGGATTC
>NZ_JBARTQ010000164.1:0-4664 GCF_049645325.1 Pseudomonas sp.
CGATTGCGGTGGGGCAGTCAACAGTGATGTTGAAAGTGCCAGCCTCATCGCAGGCAAGCCAGCTCCCACTTTGTTTTGGTTGCCTTGAAAGAGTGTTCTCTCTGCTCAACCCATTGATTTGCAAAGCACCCGCAATCACAGCTTACCGATAGCCCGGCGCTCTGCTAAAATGCGCCGCCTTATCCGTACGTAGGCTGAACTGTGCCATTTACCTGGGTTGATTGGGCGATCGTTGCAATCGTCGCCATCTCCGCTTTGATCAGTCTAAGCCGCGGCTTCGTAAAAGAAGCACTGTCGTTGCTGACCTGGATCATCGCAGGAGTCGTAGCCTGGATGTTCGGTGGTTCACTGTCGGTTTACCTGGCCGGGTACATCGAAACACCTTCGGCTCGCGTCATCGCGGGCTGCGCCATCATGTTCATCGCCACGCTGCTGGTGGGGGCAATGGTCAATTATCTTATTGGCGAATTGATACGTGTCACCGGCCTCTCCGGGACCGATCGATTTCTCGGCATGGCCTTCGGCGCTGCGCGTGGCGCGTTGCTGGTGGTTGTGGCGGTCGGGTTGTTGAGCCTGGGGCCAGTACAGCAGGATTCGTGGTGGCAGGAGTCGGTACTCGTGCCAAAATTTCTATTGGTTGCAGACTGGTCCAAAAACCTCATTTTGGGGTGGAGCAGTCAGTGGCTGGCCAGCGGAATCAGCGTACCCGCTGATCTTCCGTTCAAGGAACACCTCTTACCGGCCAAAACGCCTCAGTAAGCTGTGTTCAGTCAAGATTCATTAAGTAGGGGTTGCGTCGCATGTGTGGCATCGTCGGTATCGTCGGTAAGTCGAACGTGAATCAGGCGCTGTATGACGCGCTAACCGTCCTCCAGCACCGCGGCCAGGACGCTGCCGGTATTGTGACCAGCCACGACGGCCGGTTATTCCTGCGCAAGGACAATGGCCTGGTGCGTGACGTGTTCCATCAGCGTCACATGCAGCGCCTCGTCGGGCACATGGGCATTGGCCATGTGCGTTACCCGACTGCCGGTAGCTCGACCTCGGCTGAAGCTCAACCGTTTTACGTCAACTCGCCTTACGGCATTACCTTGGCGCACAACGGCAACCTGACCAACGTTGAGCAACTGGCCAAGGAGATTTACGAATCTGACCTGCGCCACGTCAACACCAACTCCGACTCGGAAGTGCTGCTCAACGTGTTCGCCCACGAGCTGGCCCAGCGCGGCAAGCTGCAGCCGACCGAAGAAGACGTGTTTGCTGCCGTCACTGACGTGCACAACCGTTGCGTCGGTGGCTACGCGGTAGTGGCCATGATCACCGGTTACGGCATCGTCGGTTTCCGCGATCCGCACGGCATCCGCCCGATCGTGTTCGGCCAGCGTCACACCGACGAAGGCGTCGAGTACATGATCGCCTCCGAAAGCGTGTCCCTGGACGTGCTGGGCTTCACCCTGATCCGCGACCTCGCGCCGGGCGAAGCGGTCTACATCACTGAAGACGGTAAGCTGCACACTCGTCAGTGCGCTGTCGCGCCGAAACTCACCCCGTGCATCTTCGAGCACGTCTACCTGGCGCGTCCGGATTCGATCATCGACGGCGTTTCGGTGTACAAGGCGCGCCTGCGCATGGGCGAGAAGCTGGCCGAGAAGATTCTGCGCGAGCGTCCTGAGCACGATATCGACGTGGTCATCCCGATCCCGGACACCAGCCGCACCGCCGCGCTGGAGCTGGCCAACCACTTGGGCGTCAAGTTCCGCGAAGGTTTCGTGAAGAACCGCTACATCGGCCGCACCTTCATCATGCCGGGCCAGGCGGCGCGCAAGAAGTCGGTACGCCAGAAGCTCAACGCGATCGAGCTGGAATTCCGTGGCAAGAACGTGATGCTGGTAGACGACTCCATCGTGCGCGGCACCACCTGCAAGCAAATCATCCAGATGGCCCGTGAAGCCGGTGCGAAGAACGTGTACTTCTGTTCCGCCGCGCCTGCCGTGCGTTACCCGAACGTGTACGGTATCGACATGCCGAGCGCTCACGAGCTGATCGCCCACAACCGTTCGACCCAGGACGTGGCCGACCTGATCGGCGCCGATTGGCTGATCTATCAGGACCTGCCGGACCTGATCGAAGCGGTTGGCGGTGGCAAGATCAAGATCGAGCAGTTCGACTGCGCCGTGTTCGACGGCAAGTACGTGACCGGAGACGTCGACGAGGCCTACCTGAACAAGATCGAGCAGGCGCGTAACGACTCCTCGAAGATCAAGACCCAGGCGGTCAGCGCGATCATCGATCTGTACAACAACTGAGTAAACACCGGCCCTGAGGGGCCGGTTTTGTATCTTAAATAAAGAATTGAGTAAGGAGTCGCAGCATGAGTCAGGAATGGGATGCCGGTCGGTTGGACAGCGACCTCGATGGCGTAGCTTTCGATACCCTGGCCGTGCGCGCCGGCCAGCACCGCACCCCGGAAGGTGAGCACGGTGACCCGATGTTCTTCACCTCCAGCTACGTGTTCCGCACCGCCGCCGACGCCGCCGCGCGGTTTGCCGGTGAAGTGCCGGGCAACGTTTATTCGCGTTACACCAACCCGACCGTGCGCGCGTTCGAAGAGCGTATCGCCGCGCTGGAAGGCGCTGAGCAGGCGGTTGCCACTGCGACCGGCATGGCTGCCATCCTGGCCGTGGTGATGAGCCTGTGCAGCGCCGGCGACCACGTGCTGGTGTCGCGCAGTGTGTTCGGGTCGACCATCAGCCTGTTCGAGAAGTACTTCAAGCGCTTCGGCATCGAAGTGGACTACGTGCCGCTGGCAGACCTGTCCGGCTGGGATGCGGCCATCAAGGCCAATACCAAGCTGCTGTTCGTCGAGTCGCCGTCCAACCCGCTGGCCGAGTTGGTGGACATCGCGGCGTTGTCCGAAGTGGCGCACGCCAAGGGCGCGATGCTGGTGGTCGATAACTGCTTCTGCACCCCTGCATTGCAACAGCCGTTGAAGCTGGGCGCCGACATCGTCGTGCACTCGGCAACCAAGTTCATCGACGGCCAAGGCCGTTGCATGGGCGGTGTGGTGGCTGGCCGCAGCGAGCAGATGAAGGAAGTCGTGGGCTTCCTGCGTACGGCCGGCCCGACCTTGAGCCCGTTCAACGCGTGGATCTTCCTCAAGGGTCTGGAAACCCTCAGCCTGCGCATGAAGGCGCATTGCGCCAACGCCCAGGCCCTGGCCGAGTGGCTGGAGCAGCAGGACGGTATCGAAAAAGTGCACTACGCCGGCCTCAAGAGTCACCCGCAGCACGAACTGGCCCAGCGTCAGCAGCGTGGCTTCGGCGCGGTGGTGAGTTTTGAAGTGAGGGGCGGCAAAGAGGGCGCCTGGCGCTTTATCGATGCGACGCGCCTGATCTCGATCACTGCCAACCTGGGTGACAGCAAGACCACCATTACTCATCCAAGCACCACGTCCCACGGTCGCCTGGCGCCGCAGGAACGGGAAGCGGCGGGCATTCTCGACAGCCTGATCCGCATTGCGGTGGGCCTGGAAGACGTGGCTGATTTGCAGGCTGACCTGGCCCGCGGGCTGGCGGCCTTGTGATCGAGTGGTCCATGGACGCTGCGACGGCCAGTAACGGGCGTGTTGCGCTGGTGACCGGCGCGGCACGCGGGATTGGCCTTGGCATTGCCGCGTGGTTGATCAGCGAAGGCTGGCAGGTGGTGTTGACCGACCTGGACCGCGAGCGCGGTTCCAAGGTGTCCAAGGTGCTGGGCGACAACGCCTGGTTTATCACCATGGACGTGGCCGACGAGAAGCAAGTGGCCCAGGGTGTGGCTGAGGTGCTGGGGCAATTCGGTCGCCTGGATGCGTTGGTGTGCAACGCGGCGGTGGCCGATCCGCGCAATATCACCCTGGAAAGCCTCGACCTGGCTTACTGGAACCGCGTGTTGGCGGTCAATCTCAGTGGGCCGATGTTGTTGGCCAAGCATTGCGCGCCCTACCTGCGCGCTCACGGCGGCGCGATCGTCAACCTGGCGTCGACCCGGGCTCGTCAGTCGGAGCCGGACACCGAGGCTTATGCCGCCAGCAAGGGCGGCCTGGTGGCCCTGACACACGCCTTGGCGATGAGCCTGGGGCCGGAAGTGCGGGTCAATGCTGTCAGCCCTGGCTGGATCGATGCACGTGATCCGTCAGCGCGTCGCGCAGAGCCGTTGACCGACGCCGACCACGCTCAGCATCCGGCGGGCAGGGTGGGTACGGTGGAGGACGTGGCGGCGATGGTGGCGTGGTTGCTGTCGCGCCAAGCGGGGTTTGTCACCGGGCAGGAGTTTGTCGTGGACGGTGGCATGAGCAAGAAGATGATTTACAGCGAGTAGGGCGGGCAGCGGTCTTGAAGTCATTTTGTCTTTTTCAGAAAAACTTCAAGCAGGCTATTGACTTAGGTCCGCTACCTGCGTAAATTTCGCGGCCTCAACGAAGCAAAGGGTGATTAGCTCAGCTGGGAGAGCATCTGCCTTACAAGCAGAGGGTCGGCGGTTCGATCCCGTCATCACCCACCACTTCTTGAGAGTTTTGTCTTCGGGCAAGACGCAACGTTAAAGGTTGCACCGACGCGCAGCGGTAGTTCAGTCGGTTAGAATACCGGCCTGTCACGCCGGGGGTCGCGGGTTCGAGTCCCGTC
>NZ_JBARTQ010000165.1:0-3987 GCF_049645325.1 Pseudomonas sp.
ACGCAAACCCGTACAATGCGGCCATTGTGGCGTTATCGCCATTTCACCGATCCACCGCCCAGTGTTAAAAGTAGATTCAACGACGCTCGTTCATTTTTCAGCTGCCCGGATTGGGCAGTATTTTGCAGTCATTCAACAGATGGACGCGCTAAAGGCGCAGGAATAGACCCGTTTTGAAGAAATCCGCCGCAACACCTAAAGCAGCAGTCGTGCCGGCCTGGCGCCAGCACCTGCATTACCGCCTCAAGGAAGGTGCGCTGATCGCTATCGGCGCACTGTGCCTGTTCCTGATGATGGCCTTGCTCACCTATGGCAAGGACGACCCGGGATGGAGCCACAACAGCAAGATCGAAGACGTGCAGAACTTCGGCGGCCCGGCCGGTTCCTACAGCGCCGACATCCTGTTCATGGTGCTGGGTTACTTCGCCTACATCTTCCCGTTGCTGCTCGCGATCAAGACCTGGCAGATCTTCCGCCAGCGTCATGAGCCATGGCAGTGGAGCGGCTGGCTGTTCTCCTGGCGTCTGATCGGCCTGGTGTTCCTCGTGCTCTCCGGCGCGGCCCTGGCCCACATTCATTTCCACGCACCCACCGGCCTGCCGGCGGGCGCAGGCGGCGCACTGGGTGAGAGCCTGGGCGACTTGGCGCGCAGGACCCTGAACATCCAGGGCAGCACGCTGATGTTTATCGCATTGTTCCTGTTCGGCCTCACCGTGTTCACCGACCTGTCGTGGTTCAAGGTGATGGACGTGACCGGCAAGATCACCCTCGACCTGCTGGAGCTGTTCCAGGGCGCCGCGAACCGCTGGTGGTCGGCGCGCGTCGATCGCAAGCGTATGGTGGCGCAACTGCGCGAAGTCGACACCCGGGTCAACGAGGTGGTGGCCCCGAGCACGCCGGACCGGCGCGAGCAGGCCAAGGTCAAGGAACGCCTGATCGAACGCGAACAGGCCCTGAGCAAGCACATGTCGGACCGCGAGAAGCAGGTGCCGCCTGTAATCGCCCCCGCGCCGCCCAAGGCGCCCGAGCCGAGTGCCCGCGTGCAGAAAGAGAAACAGGCGCCGTTGTTTGTCGACAGCGCTGTCGAAGGCACCTTGCCGCCGATCTCGATCCTCGACCCGGCCGAAAAGAAAAAACTCAACTATTCCCCGGAATCCCTGGCGGCCGTCGGCCACCTGCTGGAAATAAAACTCAAGGAATTCGGGGTCGAAGTTACGGTGGATTCGATCCATCCCGGCCCGGTGATTACCCGTTACGAGATCCAGCCGGCTGCCGGCGTCAAGGTCAGCCGTATTTCCAACCTGGCCAAAGACCTGGCGCGCTCCCTGGCCGTGACCAGCGTGCGCGTGGTGGAAGTCATCCCTGGCAAGACCACCGTGGGTATCGAGATTCCCAACGAAGACCGCCAGATCGTGCGCTTCTCCGAAGTGCTGTCGACGCCCGAATACGACAACTTCAAGTCGCCTGTCACCCTGGCCCTGGGTCACGATATCGGCGGCAAGCCGGTGATCACAGACCTGGCAAAAATGCCGCATTTGCTGGTGGCCGGTACCACCGGTTCCGGTAAGTCGGTGGGTGTGAACGCGATGATCCTGTCGATCCTGTTCAAGTCCGGCCCGGATGACGCCAAGCTGATCATGATCGACCCGAAAATGCTTGAGCTGTCGATCTACGAGGGCATTCCGCACCTGCTGTGCCCGGTGGTGACCGACATGAAGGACGCCGCCAACGCCCTGCGCTGGAGCGTGGCCGAGATGGAGCGGCGCTACAAGCTGATGGCGAAGATGGGCGTACGGAACCTGTCGGGCTTCAACGCCAAGGTCAAGGAAGCCCAGGACGCCGGCACGCCGCTGACCGACCCGCTGTACAAGCGCGAAAGCATTCACGATGAAGCACCGTTGCTGACCAAGCTGCCGACTATCGTGGTGGTGGTCGACGAATTCGCCGACATGATGATGATCGTCGGCAAGAAGGTCGAAGAACTGATCGCACGTATTGCGCAAAAGGCGCGTGCTGCCGGTATCCACTTGATCCTCGCCACACAGCGCCCTTCGGTGGATGTGATCACCGGTCTGATCAAGGCCAACATTCCAACGCGCATGGCGTTCCAGGTGTCGAGCAAGATCGACTCGCGGACCATCATCGACCAGGGCGGCGCCGAACAACTGCTCGGCCACGGTGACATGCTTTACATGCCGCCCGGCACCAGCCTGCCGATCCGTGTTCACGGCGCTTTCGTTTCCGACGATGAAGTACACCGCGTGGTGGAAGCCTGGAAACTGCGTGGCGCGCCCGAGTACAACGACGACATCCTCGCGGGCGTTGAAGAGGCCGGCAGCGGCTTCGACGGCGGCAGCGGTGGCGACGATGACGCCGAAACCGATGCGCTCTATGACGAAGCCGTGGCATTTGTACTGGAAAGCCGCCGCGCCTCGATCTCAGCCGTGCAGCGCAAACTGAAAATTGGCTACAACCGCGCCGCCCGCATGATCGAATCCATGGAAAATGCTGGCGTCGTCACCGCCATGAATACTAACGGTTCGCGCGAAGTCATCGCCCCCGGGCAGATGCGTGACTGATTCCGCGCCGCGTGGCAGCACGCGGCACGCCCTAACGACTCAATGAGGACTCCCATGCGTCTTATCCGCATGCTGTTGTTGCCGGCACTGGCCCTGACCGCTGTTTCGGCTCACGCTGATCCGGCTTCCGTCGCCAGCCTGAAGAACCTGTTGGACAAATCCCAAACCCTGACGGCGCGCTTCTCCCAGTTGACCCTGGATGCCGGCGGCACCCAGTTGCAGCAAACTGAAGGTGAAATGGCCGTGCAGCGCCCGGGGCTGTTCTATTGGCACACGGAAGGCAAGGCCGAACAGACCATCGTTTCCGACGGCCAGAAAGTCACGCTGTGGGACCCGGACCTGGAACAGGCGACCATCAAGAAGCTTGATCCGCGCCTGAACCAGACCCCGGCGCTGTTGTTGTCGGGTGATGTGTCGAAAATCAACGACAGCTTCGACATCACCTCCAAGCAAACCAGCAACGTGATCGAGTTCACCCTCAAGCCTAAGTCCAAGGACACGCTGTTCGACAGCCTGCAACTGTCGTTCGGCAACGGTGTGATCAACAACATGCGCTTGATCGACAGCGTCGGCCAGCGCACCGACATCCTGTTCTCCGGGGTCAAGGCCAACGGCGTTGTGGATGCATCCAAGTTCAAGTTCGTCATCCCCAAGGGTGCCGACGTGATCCAGGAATAAACTGCCCAGAGGTTTCAAACGCTGCCCATGGATTTGTTTCGAAGTGACCCGATTGCTCAACCGTTGGCCGCGCGCTTGCGTTCGACCAACCTGGATGAGTACGTCGGGCAAGAACACCTGCTCGCTCGCGGCAAGCCTTTGCGCGAAGCCCTGGAGCAGGGTGCGCTGCACTCGATGATTTTCTGGGGGCCGCCGGGCGTGGGTAAAACCACCCTGGCGCGGCTGTTGGCGAAAGTCTCGGATGCGCACTTCGAAACGGTCTCCGCGGTACTGGCAGGGGTCAAAGAGATTCGCCAGGCCGTTGAGGTTGCCAAGCAGCAGGCCGGGCAATACGGCAAGCGCACCCTCCTGTTCGTCGACGAAGTGCACCGCTTCAACAAGTCGCAGCAGGACGCGTTTTTGCCCTATGTCGAAGACGGCACGCTGATTTTTATCGGCGCCACCACCGAAAATCCTTCGTTCGAACTCAATAACGCCTTGCTCTCGCGGGCGCGGGTTTATGTGCTCAAAAGCCTGGACGAAGCGGCCATGCGCAAGCTGTTGCAGCGCGCCTTGAGCGAAGACAAGGGCTTGGGCAAGCGCCAGCTGAGTCTCAGCGACGAAGGTTTCAAGATTCTGATGAGCGCCGCCGATGGTGACGGGCGCCGCTTTCTGAATTTGCTGGAGAACGCCTCCGACCTGGCCGAAGACAACAGCGAGATTGGCGTCGAGCTGTTGCAAAGCCTGCTCG